>CAZGBU010000075.1:0-8123 GCA_964523945.1 uncultured Oscillospiraceae bacterium | reverse complement strand
TGCAGTCCCTGATGGCGGTCAATCTCCAGCGCCTGCAGGACAATCCCTATCCTCCGGTCACAGCGGAGAATCTGGCGGCTGCGTTCCGCCTTTCCCTGTCCGACTGCGTCATCCCTGCTGCGCTGGAACCCCGTTTTTCCCGCGCGGCGACCGAGCCGCCCGTTTTTCGCCCGGAGCGGAACGTCCTCGGCATTTTCCTGCAGCCGGAAACCCTGCTTCCGCCGGATCAGCTGGCCCGGCAGGCGCTGTGTCCCGGCCCGCGGGCCGCGCCGCTCCGGTTTGCAGACACCCGCGCCGGCTGCCTCTTTGACGACGCCTATGTCGCCGACCTGGCGGAAGCCCGCCCTTTGTTGCATTTTTATCCCGGCGTGGTCTATCTCTATTTGGATGACTACAGCCAATACTGCCGTCTGGGACCCTTTCGCGCGGCGCCGGTCTTTTTCCGGGCCGATGTGCCGTGGAATGATTTCGGCGCCGAACTGACCAGCCAGGGCTTCCGGATCGAGCGCGCGTTCCTCCTGCGCTACACGGACAGCGTGTGCGTTTTCTTCGGCTTTGACCGCTGGTGCAATGTGGTATTCTCCATGCTGGCCCACTGGGAGATCGGCAAGATCCGCGCCGCCTTTGCATCAGGGGCGCTGACCCGCTGCAGCCCGTCGGACGATGGCTGCTGCGGCCCGCATCCCTGGTGGGCGTACCGCGATCTGATCGCCGCCGTCACGGAGGACCGCGCCTATGGCCGCATGGATGCGGACACCTTCCGCCGCCAGCGGCTGCTGTAAACCGGCGCCGCAGCGGCGAAAGCCGGCAGGCCGCCCGCGAACGGGAGCAGCCTGCCGGCTCTGTTCTCTGTCTGTCTGGCGGCCGGTGCGGCAGCATCAGCGGCGCAGGGCGCGCACGGCGTCCAGCAGCAGGTCGATCTCCGCCTCGGTCGTCTCGCGGCTGAGCGAGACGCGCACCGCGCCGTCGATCACCGCGGCGGGCAGGCGCATCGCCTCAAGCACATGCGAGCGCCGGCCGCGTGCGCACGCCGACCCGGCCGAGACGTACACGCCGCGCTCCTGCAGCTGATTCAGAATGCCCTGCGAGCGCATCCCGGGGATGGAAAAGCTGACAATATGCGGCGCAGTCTGCGCGCCGAGCAGATGCAGCCCCGGCACAGCGGCAAGCCCCATGCGGGCGCGGTCGCGCAGCGCAGCCATCCGGGCGCAGTCGCCGGACAGGTCGCGCATGGCCACTTCGCACGCTGCGCCGAAGCCCGCGATCAGCGGCGTACACTCGGTGCCGCTGCGCAGGCCGCCCTCCTGCCCGCCGCCGCGCAGCAGCGGCGGCAGCGGCAGCCCCTTTCGGATATAGAGCGCGCCGACGCCCTTGGTTGCGTGGATCTTGTGGCCGCTGACGGTGATCAGATCCGCGCCGAGCGCGCCGGCCTTCAGCGGCACCTTGAACAGCCCCTGCACCGCGTCGGTGTGGAAGATTGCGTCGGGATTCGCGCGGTGCGCCGCCGCGGCCATTTCGCGTACGGGCATCACCGCACCGGTCTCGTTGTTGACCAGCATCACCGAGACGAACACCGTGTCCGGCCGCAGCGCGGCCTCGAGCGCCCCGAGCGGGACGTACCCCGTTTCATCCGGGGCCAGATAGGTCACGTCAAAGCCCAGCTGCGCCATGTACGCGAAGGGGCGCAGCACGGCGTCGTGCTCGACGGCGGTCGTGATGATATGGCGGCCGCGCTTTTTCATCCGCTCGCAGGCGGCTGTGACCGCCCAGTTGTCGGCCTCGGTGCCGCCGGAGGTGAAATAGATGCACGACCGGTCCGCACCGAGCGCGCGGGCGACCTGCGCGCGCGCACCCTCGAGCAGGCGGTGCGCCTCGTCGCCCGGGCGATAGAGCGAGGAGGGGTTGTGCCAGTGGACGGTCAGCGCGTCGTCGATCGCGGCGACGGCCGCCGCGCACGGCTTTGTGGTGGCAGAGTTGTCGAGATAGGCTGTCATCGGGCAGGATCCTTTCGAAAAAATATGAAAAATGGGGGTGGAAGCCGCGGGGACTTCGTGCTACAATGGCTCTTGCCGCGTGGGCGGCAGGAGGGTGATCCCATGAAACTGCAAGGCAGAACGCTGGGCTATGCGCTGACGGTCCTGGGCGGGCTGTTCTGGGCGGTCGGCGGCGTGTGCGGGCAGGCGCTGTTCGATGCAGACGGCGTCACGTCGGACTGGCTCGTCCCGGTCCGGCTGGTGGTTTCCGGCCTGATAATGCTGGCCATCGCCGCGGTGCGGCGTCAGCCGGTTCTGGCCGTCTGGAAAAACCGGCGCGACGCGCTTGCGCTGCTTGTGTTCGGCATATTCGGCTCAGCCGTGTGCCAGTACGGCTACTATACCTGCATCCAATATTCCAACGCCGCGTTCAGCACGGTGCTCTCGTACACCTCGCCGGTGTTTATCTTGGCGTGGACGGTGCTGCGTGCGCGCCGCGCGCCGCGGCTGTATGAGATCGCGAGCGTTGTGCTGGTGCTCGCCGGGGCGGTTGTCTGCGCGACGCACGGCCATCTCGACTCGCTGAGCGTCGCGCCGGCGGCGCTTGTCTGGGGCGTCATCGGCGCAGTTGGCTTCGCGGTCTACACCGTTGAGCCGCAACGCCTGCTGAAGACCTACAGCCTGCCGGCCGTGATCGGCTGGGGCATGGTCGTCGGCGGCGTGCTGCTCAGCGCGCTGTGCCGGCCCTGGACGGCCGACGTCAGCTTCAGCGCGTCGCTGGCTGCGCGCATGGCCGTTGTGATCGTCGTCGGCACGGTGCTCTCGTTTTCCTGCTTCCAGGCCGGGGTGCGCATCGTCGGCGGGCTGGCCGGCAGCGTCCTGTCGTCCGTTGAGCCTGTGGCGTCGGTCGTGCTCTCGGCGGTGTTCCTGCATGTGCAGTTCCTGCCGGTCGACCTGCTGGGCTTCGCGCTGATCCTTGCAACGATCCCGCTGATCGCCGTCGGAGACAGCCGCCATCCCGCGGCGCTGCCGCCGCACAAGGCGGCCTGAGCGCAGATCATACATTATAATAATATATAGCAGAAAATTCGGGTCACCCGCGCGGCGCCGCCGCGCGGGTGTTTGCTTATTTGCCGACGCAGAAGCGCTCGAAGATGCGCGCGGTGACATCCTCGGACACGACGCGGCCCGTCAGCTCGCCGAGCGCGGCCATCGCCGCCTCCACGTCGACGAGCACGGCGTCCGGCGTGCATCCCTCGGCCATGGCCGCCTCCGCCGCGGCGAGCGCACGGGCGGCGCGGCGCACCGCGTCCGCCTGCCGCGCATTGGTCAGGACCGACCCGTCGCATTCGCCTGCGCCGAAGGTCCGGCCGATCCAGTCGGCAAATGCGTCCAGTCCCGCGCCGGTTTTGGCGCAGACGGAAAACACCGGCTCGATCGGCACGTCCGACGGCAGCACGACGGCCGGCAGGTCGGCCTTGTTCAGCAGCGCGCATGCGCGCGGCGCGGACTGAACGGCGGCGATTGCGCGGCGGTCCTCCTCTGTCAGCGGTGCGGCGGCGTCACATACGAAGATCGCAAGATCGGCCTCGCGCGCGGCCTGCTCGGCGCGGCGCACACCCATGCGCTCGATGTCGTCGGCGGCCTCGCGGATGCCTGCGGTGTCAAGCAGGCGGACGGCCACGCCGCCGAGCCGCACGGTGAACTCAACCGTGTCGCGCGTGGTGCCGGGCGTGTCGGTGACAATCACGCGCTCAAAGCCGGCAAGCGCGTTGAGCAGACTCGATTTGCCGACGTTCGGCCGGCCGAGCAGCGCCGCGCCGAGGCCCTCGCGCAGGATGCTGCCGCGCGCAAATGTCCGGAGCAGCCAGTCAAGCGAATCTGCCGCGTCGGCGAGCGTGGCGCGATAGGCCGACAGTTCAAACGCCTCGAGATCCTCGTCGGGGTAGTCGAGCACCGCATGGAAGTGCGCGAGCATGTCGCGCAGCGCGTCGTAAATCGCGTCGGTCTGCCGGCTGACCGCGCCGGCGAGCTGGCCGGCGGCATTGGCGGCGGCCTCGGCGGTGCGCGCGTCGATCAGGTCGACGACGGCCTCGCACTGCGTCAGGTCCATCCGCCCGCTCAGAAACGCGCGCTTGGTGAACTCGCCCGGACCGGCCTGCCGCGCCCCGTGGGCAAACAGCGCGTTGAGCGCGGCGGCGAGCACTGCCGGCGCGCCGTGGCAGTGCAGCTCGACCGTGTCCTCGCCGGTGTAGCTGCGCGGCCCGCGGGTGTAGACGGCAAGGCACCGGTCGATGACGCGCCCGGCGGTATCGTGCAGCGCGCCGTAGACCATCGTGCGGTTCGGCGCGTCGGAGAGCGCGAAGCCGCCGGCCGGCTCGAAGATGGCGCCGGCGATGTCCGCCGCACCCGCGCCGGAGAGGCGGATGATCCCGATCGCGCCCGGCGCGCGCGCCGTGGAAATGGCCGCAATGACGTCTGACATGGCTGATCTCCTTTCGCCGCATGCGCGGCGTTCATTCCTATTATTATAGCAGACGGCCGCGCGCCCGCAAGGTATATTTCCCGCCCGGCTGGAAAAGCTACCGCCGGGTGAGAAATTTGGACAACAAGCAGCGCCCGGTGACGGACGAGAATCTGCGCCGGGTCTTTGACGGCGCGGCCGATTTTGTAATTCGCGAGGTCCCGACGCCGGCCGGGACGGTGTTTGCGTATTTTATTGATGGCCTGGTGTCCGGCTCGGAGATTGCCGAGTCGGTCGCGCAGCCGCTTGTACGCGGCGAACAGGTCTGGAATGCGGTGGCCGATCCGGTCAGCGATCTGGACACGGCGGCGAAAAAGCTGGTGAACGGCTTCTGCATCGTCTGCGGCGCAGACGGCGCGATCGCCTATGAGGCCAAAACCGGCGAAAAGCGCAGCCCGGCCCCGCCCGAGGTGGAGAATACGGTCAAGGGAGCCAAGGACGCGTTCACCGAGACGTCGCGCACCAACACCTCGCTGATCCGCCGCCATCTGCGCACGCCGGATCTGCGGCTGTATGAGACGCAGGTCGGCCGGCGCTCGCTGACCAATGTTTCCGTGCTGTGGATCAAGGGCCTGACCAGTCCCGCGCTGGTCGAGGCGGTGCGCACACAGCTTGCCGAAATCGACATCGACGGCATGGTCTCGCCGGCTGCGGTCGAGGAGTACCTGACCGGCTCGCGCGAGACGGCGTTCCCGCTGCTGACCTACACCGAGCGCACCGATCACTTTGCGCGCGGCCTGCTGTCCGGCCGCGTCGGCGTGCTGATCGACGGCCTGCCGCTGGGGTATCTGCTGCCCGTCGATATCGGCTGGCAGATGGAATCGCCCGAGGATCGCGGGATGGACTATCTGTCGGCCTCGTGCGTGCGCGTGCTGCGGTATGTCGCGCTGCTTGTGTCGCTGCTGCTGCCGGGGCTCTACATTGCGGCGGCGGCATACCATCAGGAGATGATTCCGACGCAGCTGCTGCTCTCGATCATCGAGAGCAAGCAGTCCGTGCCGTTTCCGACGATTCTGGAGGTGCTGGGGCTGCTCATCAGCTTTGAGCTGCTGCAGGAGGCCGGGCTGCATCTGCCGCAGGCGATCGGCCAGGCAGTTTCCATCATCGGCGGCCTGGTCGTCGGCACCGCCGCCGTCGAGGCGCGGCTCATCTCGCCGGCCGCGCTGATCGTTGTCGCCGCGGCGGGCATCTGCGGCTTTACGCTGCCGAGCAAGGACTTCTCCGACGCGATCCGGCTGTGGCGGTTCGTGCTCGCAGTCTGCGCGAGTCTGGCCGGCATGTTCGGGCTGACGGCCGGCGCGCTGGCGCTGCTGATCCATCTGGCCGGGCTGCGCTCGTGCGGCAGGCCGTATCTGGCGCCGTTTTCGCGTGCGTCGGCCGGCCGTGCCGTGCTGCGCCGGCGGCTGGTGACGGAGAAGTACCGCGACCGCGCGCTCGATGTGCTCGACGAGCGCAACCAGGCGTGAGGAGGCGGTCCGATGAAGCGGCTGATTGTGTTTGCCGTCCTGGCGGCGGCCGCCGGGCTGTCGGGCCTGCTGCCGTTCCGGCCGTCCGACGCGGCGGAGCTGGTCGTCGTGCAGACGCTCATCGCCGAGACGGATGCGGATGGTGCAGTGACGCTCTATGGCCCGGACGGACTGTCCGGCACAGGGCAGGACCTGAATGCGGCGGCGCAGGCGCTTGGCGCCCATGCGCCGGGCGAGCTGTTCCTTGGCGCAGTCGAGCATCTGATCCTGGTCAGCGCCTCGGCGGATCGCTTGGCCGAGGCCGCATCCGGCGGGCTGCTGCGGCCGGCCGTGCGGGTCTATGCTTCGTCGCTTTCCGCGCAGGCGCTGGCGGAGGATATCGACACCCTGACGGATTTTCTGAGCGCACACCCGGGCGGTGTGCGGCTGAGCGACGTGCGCGCGGCGCTGCGCGAGGGCACTGGCGTGGAGCTGCCCTGGCTTCTGGGAAAGGAGGGCGGATATGAGACGGTTTGAGCGCGCCGACGGCGCGCTGCTGACCACGGCGCTGATGCTGCTCGCGTGCGTGCTGTTCGCACGCTGGTCACCGCTGCGCACGATCGCCGGGGCGGTGGGCGCCCTGATCGTGCTTGGCGTCATCGCCCTGCTAGCCGAGCGCGTGCCGGAGACATTCCGCCTGCCGCGCTGGTATCTGGCGCTGCGCGCGCTCTGGTGCACGGCGGTGCTGGGATTGCTGCTGGACCTGACGCGCGGCCTGTATCCGCAGGCAGACCACGCGGTGATCATCCCGGCCGTGCTTGCGCTGCTCGCGGCGCTCGCGTGCGCAAAGGGCGCCGGTGCGCCCGCACAGGTCGGCGCGGTCTGCTGGCCGTTCGCGCTGGTCATCCTGGGTGTCGTCACGGTGTTTGCCGCGCCGGATGTCAAGCTCGCGCGGCTGCGGGAAACCGGGGAGCGCTGGCAGAGCATCGGCGCGTTTGTGCTCGTGCTGCTGCCGGGGATGCTGCCGATGCGCCGCGGCCGGGCCAGCCGCTGGCTGTTTGCGCTGCTGGCGATCGTGCTGGCCGCCGCGCCGGCGGTCGTGTGCCGCGGCCTGCTGGGCCGGGCGCAGACCGGGGAGCTGTCGTTCCCGCTGTATGCGGCGGCGCAGTCAATCAGCGTGTTCGGCGTCATGGAGCGCTTTGAGGTGCTGCTGTCCGGCGCGCTGACGCTGGCCGCGTTCTGTGCATGCGCGTTTGTGCTGACTGCCGGCATGGACGGTCTGCCCGGCTCGTCCGCTATCGCCCGTCATACCTGGTCGCTGGTGCTGGACGGGGCGGGATTTGCCGCGATGCTGTGGCTGCTTCCGCGTCTGCCGGGGTGGTTTTTTGCGGCGGGAAGCGCCCTATTTTGCGGTGTCCTGCCCCTGCTGCTACTAGGGATTGGGGCGATGAAAAATCGCACCGAAAAAGTCAAAAAACCGGTTGACAAAGCCGGCAGGTTTTGCTATGATATCACTCGCGCTGATCAAGAGGCCGCATTTTCCGCGGGATTCTTCCTCCTGCGGCCGGGGCAATGGTTCCGGAGATGAGCAGAAAAGAAAAACCGGAAAATTCCCTCTTGACAAAGGCGTGTGTTCCTGCTAAACTATAAAAGTTCGCTGCCGACCGGGAAGCCGGCCAGCGCGGCATGTACCTTGTAAATTAAACAACGAGAAAAGAGCTTTAGAAAAGCACCTTTGGACTAAAGTACAAGTGCGAATCTCCGGAGACGGAGATGCGCCAACGAAGATTCTTGAGTAAGCTAGAGAATAGCACTCAAAGGATGATTGAATCGGCCGGAAGGCCGTTTTGATACCATTCATTGAGAGTTTGATCCTGGCTCAGGACGAACGCTGGCGGCGTGCCTAACACATGCAAGTCGAACGAGAATCTGTGGATTGAGGCTTCGGCCGATTGAAGCAGAGGACAGTGGCGAACGGGTGAGTAACGCGTGAGCAACCTGCCTTTCAGAGGGGGACAACAGAGGGAAACTTTTGCTAATACCGCATAACGTGCTTTGGAGGCATCTCCGAAGCACCAAAGATTTATCGCTGAAAGATGGGCTCGCGTCTGATTAGCTAGTTGGTGGGGTAACGGCCCACCAAGGCGACGATCAGTAGCCGGACTGAGAGGTTGGCCGGCC
>CAZGBU010000074.1:0-10671 GCA_964523945.1 uncultured Oscillospiraceae bacterium | reverse complement strand
CGGCCGCTTCGGCGCAAACGATCCGGTCACCCGCCAGCAGCTTGCGGCAATTCTCTATCGCTACGCAGCCTATCAGGGCAGCGACGTGAGCGCCCGCGGCGACCTGTCGGCCTACGCCGATGCATCAGACGTCGGTGCGTTTGCCACGGACGCACTTTCATGGGCGCTGGCCGAGGACCTGATCCAGGGCTACAGCAACCGCACGCTGCTGCCTGGCGGCACAGCCTCGCGTGCACAGGCCGCAACAATCCTGATGCGGTTTGTCGAGAATATCATTCGATAAAGGCTAAAAAACGGGGCGCCTGTGCAGGCGCTCCGTTTTTCTCCGTTATCGTCTTGATTTAACTTTCAGGCGCTCCATCGCGCGCGCCAGACTTGCCTGTGTGTGATAGTATTCGAGCTGGCTCTGCTTCTGGCGCAGCTGCTCTTCGGCGCGTTCTTTGGCCTCGAGCGCGCGGCGCTCATCAATTTCTTCCGGCAGCTCAACCGAGTCCACGATCAAAAAGACTGCGTTGTCGCCAATCTTCGCATAGCCGTTGCCGCAGTAGGCATTCTTCCACGACCCGTCCTCATGCTGCATATTCATCTCACCGGAGACAATACCGATCACAGCCTGCTCATGATGCGCCATAACGCCGAGCAGGCCGTTGCTGACCGGGAGCTGAAGCTGCCGGCATGGCCCGTCATAGAAGATACGGTCGATTGTAATGACAACCAGATGGAATGAATCCATCGCGCGCCTCCTTTACAGCGTCTTGGCTTTTTCCAACACATCATCGATGGTGCCGACGTTGAAAAACGCCATTTCCGGCACCTCGTCGAGTTCACCGCTCAAAATGCGCTGAAAGCCGCGGATCGTCTCGGCCAGCGGGACATAGCAGCCCGGCACGCCGGTGAAAGTCTCCGCCACATGGAATGGCTGCGAGAGAAACCGCTGGATCTTCCGCGCGCGGTAGACCGTCGTCTTGTCCTCGTCGGACAACTCTTCCATGCCGAGGATGGCAATGATGTCCTGCAGCTCCTTGTACTTCTGCAGCACCTGCTGTACCTGCCGGGCCGTATCATAGTGCTCCTGTCCGACAACGTCGGCTTCAAGGATACGCGACGATGACTCAAGCGGGTCGACAGCCGGATAAATGCCCTGTTCCACGATTTTGCGGGAAAGAACCGTCGTTGCGTCCAGATGGACGAACGTTGTGGCCGGCGCAGGGTCGGTCAGATCATCCGCAGGGACATAGACCGCCTGCACCGAGGTAACCGAACCGTTTTTGGTGGAGGCGATGCGCTCCTGCAGCTGGCCTATCTCGGTGGCAAGCGTCGGCTGATAACCGACAGCCGACGGCATGCGGCCAAGCAGCGCGGAAACCTCGGAGCCGGCCTGCACAAAGCGGAAGATATTGTCGATAAACAGCAGCACATTCTGATGCTCCACATCGCGGAAGTACTCCGCCATGGTCAACCCCGTCTCTGCCACACGCATACGCGCGCCGGGCGGCTCGTTCATCTGACCGAACACCAGCGCCGTTTTTTCAATCACGCCGGATTCCGTCATCTCCGTCCACAGATCATTGCCCTCGCGCGAGCGCTCGCCCACGCCGGTGAAGATCGAATAGCCACCATGCTCGGTCGCGATATTACGGATCAACTCCTGGATCAAAACGGTCTTGCCGACACCGGCACCGCCGAAGAGTCCGATCTTACCGCCCTTGGCATAGGGCGCAAGCAGATCAATGACCTTAATGCCTGTCTCGAGGATTTCGACGACGGGATTCTGGTCTGCAAAGCTGGGCGGGTCGCGGTGAATCGGCCAATACGTCTCGGCCTGCGGCTGCTCGCGGCCATCGACAGCCTTACCCGTCACATTGAACAGCCGGCCGAGCGTCTGTCTGCCCACCGGGACACGAATGGCGCCGCCGGTCGCTCTGACCGGCATGTCGCGGCAAAGTCCCTCGCCGGGCGAAAGCAGAATACAGCGCACCGTGTTGTCACCAATGTGTTGTGCAACCTCCATTGTGCACACATCGTCGCCACGCATCACCTCAAGCGCATCTTTGATATAGGGCAGATCGCCGTCCGGGAACTCCACATCCACAACCGGGCCGAGTACCTGCACAATTTCCCCCTGTTTCATTTCACTCATTTCCTGTTCCCTTTCTGCGCGCGCACCCGCAGCAACCTCGGTAATCTCCTGTGTGATCGCCGCCTGGCGAATGCTGTTGTACTGGATCGAGAGGGTCCGGAGCATCTCTTTGGCGTTATCGGTCGAGGCCTGCATGGCCAGCATGCGCGCATTGTGCTCCGAGGCGTACGATTCCACCAGCGCACCATAGAGGAAGCCGGTCAGGTAGTTCGGCACAATACTCTCAAGCGCCGCCTCCGGCGACGGCAGATAGGTGATCTGTGCCGACTCCGGCGTGCCGTAATTGTGCGGTGCCTTGGCGCGCACATCTGTAAACCGGGCCTTCACCAGCGGCAAAATGCGGGTCAGAACCGGTTCGGCTGTCATGGAGTTGATCATGCGCGTATAGGCGATATAAACCTCATCGAGCGCATAGTCGAGGTACATCTCAATCAGCTTCTCTGAGATGAGCCGCGCGCGGTGAATCGTTGGGTTCTGCGCCGTGTATTGGAAATGCGTATCCACATCGACGCCATGCTTGAGAAAATAGTTCCGCCCAACCATGCCGACGACAAACAGCAGATCCTCTGCCGGCTCTTTGACCTTGTCCATGACAATTTTGATGATGTTGTGATTGTACGCGCCGGCCAGGCCCTTGTCGCCGGTCACGACGACATAACCGATGCGGCGGCACTCGAGCGGCTTGACCGGGACATCGGACTCGTTGCCAAAATAGCGATGCTCAAACTCGGGCATATGCTCAATGATATCCGCGATAACCTCCTGTGAGAAATAAAAGTGCGGTTCGGCATTTTCGAGCGCGCTGCGTGCCCGCTTGAGCTTGGCTGATGAGATCATATACATGGCATTCGTGATCTTGAGCGTGTCACGAATGCTTTTCATTCTACTCTGGATTTCCGCAGTGCTGGCCATGGCGCGTCACCTGCTCTGATATGCGCGCGCTGCCGCGAGGATCTGCTCGCCGAGCTCGTCGGACAGCGTCTGCTCACGCTCGAGGCGATCGATCAGGTCGGGATGACTGGCCCGCAGGTCGTCAAGCAGCCCCATCTGGAACGACTTGACCTCGCTGAGCGGCACATCGGTGAGCAGTTTGTGTGTGGCGATCCAGAGTGAGATGACCTGCTCTGCCATCGACAGCGGGCGGTAAAGCGGCTGCTTCAGCAGCTCCATCAGTCCCTTGCCATAGTTGAGCTGCGCCTTGGTCGTGTCGTCCAGATCTGACGAGAACTGCGTAAAGACCTCCATCTCGCGGTACTGCGCGAGATCAATGCGGATTGAGCCGGAAGCCTGTTTCATTGCTTTTGTCTGGGCCGCACCGCCGACGCGCGAAACAGACAATCCGACATTGACGGCCGGCCGTTGACCGGCATTGAACTCATCCGCCTCCAGGAAAATCTGGCCGTCGGTAATGGAGATCACATTGGTCGGGATGTAGGCCGACACATCGCCGGACTGTGTCTCAATGATCGGCAGCGCAGTTATGGAGCCGCCGCCGCACGCCTCGGACAACCTCGCCGAACGCTCCAGCAGGCGGGAGTGCAGATAAAACACATCGCCGGGATATGCCTCGCGGCCGGGGCTGCGCCCAAGCAGCAGCGACAGCGCGCGGTAGGCAACCGCGTGTTTGGACAGATCGTCATAGACAATCAGCACGTCGCGGCCCTGATACATGAAATACTCCGCGAGCGCCGTACCGGAATACGGCGCGATATACTGCAGCGACGACGGATCGCTCGCTGTGGCGGAAACGATGATCGAATAGTCCATCGCACCGTGCTTTTCCAGCAGCGACTGCACCTTGGCAACCGTCGAGGCCTTCTGACCGATGGCGACATAGATGCAGATGACATCCTTACCGCGCTGGTTCAAAATTGTATCGACCGCAATGGATGTTTTGCCGGTTTGACGGTCGCCGATGATCAGCTCACGCTGGCCGCGTCCAATCGGGAACATCGAGTCGATGGCCAGGATGCCGGTCGCCAGCGGCGTATCGACCGACTTGCGCTCTACAATACCGGGCGCATCGTTTTCAATCGGGCGGTAATCCGAGGCAACAATCTCTCCCTTGCCGTCAATCGGTGCGCCGAGCGCGTCAATGACGCGGCCAAGGAACCCTTCTCCGACCGGCAGCCCGGCCCGACGGCCGGTGCGGATGACGCGGGTTCCCTCGCGCAGATCCTCTTCGTTTCCAAAGAGGATGATGCCAATCTCATGGCGCCGGATATCCTGCACCATCCCCTTGACGCCGTTGTCGAAGATGACGATTTCGCCGTACATCGCATGATCGATGCCGGAAACAGTGACAATGCCGTCGCCGATCTGGCGGACAGCCCCCACCTCATGCTCGCCCGACTCAAACGCCGTCTGTTCGATCTCCGTCTTCAGAATCGTAATGATTTCCTGCATGCTGCCCGGCAGATTCGCCGATGCGGCGACACTTTGGCGGATGGCCTCGAGCCGACCTTTCATCGACCAGTCGATCTCCTCGCTGCCAGCTGTGATCACAAAGCCGCCGAGCAGCGACGGATCCTCGCGCAGTGTGATCTCCAGCGCACGGCCGCCGTAGCGCCGTTCCAGATAGGTGCGAATGCGCTCGAGCTGCTGTTCGTCCGGCGGCGTAACATACCGGATCGTCACCGGCAGCTCGCCCGCCTGCTCCACACAGCGTGCGTGCAGTACGGCGAGCACCTCGTCGACCAGGCCAAATTCGCCATTGTCGCACAGGAGCTTGAGCACGTTCCGCGCCTCGGGCGGAAAGACTTTATCAATGATGCGGTGCCGCCGCTCCAGCGGCTCACCGGGATCGGACAGCTCCTGCCGCATCTCGGGCAGGAGGGCGAGCAGTTCCCTGGTCTGACTTGCCGTCTGCTCGTTCATACCGGCGGCCTGGAGCATTGCAACATATTGCTGTACCGCCTGCGTCATGCCTGATCCCCCGCTTCCTCCAGGAACTGGTCATACAGTTTCCGGTTTATCTCCGGCGAAATCTGCTCACCGATCACCCGGGACGCCGTCTCGATCGCCAGGCCGGAAATCTCACCGCGCAGCGAACGCATGGCGCTGCGCCGTTCGGCCTCCATTTTCTCGCGCGCCTGTTCCATGGTCTTGGCCGCCTGCTCGTCCGCAGATTTCAGCACACGGCTGTATGCCTCTTTCGCTTTCGCCTGTGCATCAGCCAGGATCTGCTCGGAGGTCTGCTTCGCGTCGGCCAGCGACTGCTCATACTCCGCCTTGAGCGCCTGCGCCTTTTCCTGTTCCTGCGCGGCGGCGCTGAGCTGGTCCTCGATCATCTGCTGCCGTGCTTCCAGGATCTTGTTCACACGCCCAAACAGGAACTTTCGCAGAATCACATACAGGATCAGCAGATTGATGACTGTAAACAGAAGATTGATGTCAAATCGCAGCAATACTCCCGCCTCCTAACTTGTGTCTGCTGGATCCTCAGCCAAGGAACAGAATAATCAGAATACCGACAACAAAGCCGTAAATTGCGGTGGCTTCCGCCAGTGCGCAGCCCAGGATGAGCAGCTTTTGAATTTTGCCGTCCGCCTCCGGCTGCCGCGCAACAGCGTCGACTGCCTTGCCGGTGGCGTGCCCGATGCCGAGACCGGCGCCGATGCCTGTGAGAACTGCGATAGCCGCACCAATTGCAATCATAGTCATTTCGTTCAATCTCCTCTATTTATGTTATAGTTCGAATTTATGGTCAGGCCATTATTCGATGGCCTCTTTGATAAACAGCGACGTCAAGAACACGAAAACATATGCCTGAATCAGCCCGTCAAAAATATCGAAATAAAGGCTGAATGCCATGGGAATCGCGACCGGGATCACCAGCTCGATCAGCTTCATGACGACAAACGCGCCGAGCACATTGCCAAACAGCCGCATACAAAGCGACAGCGGCCGGATGAATACCTCCAGCACATTGATGGGCGCGACAATTGCGACCGGCTCGGCAAAGCTGTGCAGCCATTTTTTCGGTCCCTTGTTCGCGATGCCGGCAGCCTCGATCAGCACAATCGACATGATTGCCAGCGCCGCCGTCACATTCATATCCTTGGTTGGCGGCTTAAATCCGAACATGCCGACCATATCGGCCAGGCCGATGTAGATCAGCACCGTGCACAAATAGGGCACATAGCGTTTGCCCTCCTCGCCGATGAAGCCGGTGACGATCTTCTGCAGCGATGTGACCGCCCATTCGACAAATGCTTGCCGGCGTGAGATTCCGGTCAGCTTCAGGTTGCGGGTCAGAAGCAGGGACACAATCGCGAGCACCGCGATGATGACCCAGGTGACCACAACGGATTCCGCCACCTCGATGCCGCCGAACAGCGGAATGGTGAATACCGTTTCCACCTCAAGCATCTCCATCAGCTCTTCTGCCATGCTTCCCATCCGATCCTCTCCTCTCCGGTACGTCCAACTGGTCGTATCATTCTATTTTCTCTATTATAATACTGTGCCATGCGCTTGCAAGCGTTGTTTTGTTCAATTTATCGCGCGCGGGTTGTCATTCTTATGGCGAAAATGACGCGTTGCGCCGACGCCGCGCAAAAAAGCACGGCAGGCGCCTGCCTGCCGTGCCTCACCGCAAAACTCACATCTCCGTCTCGCCCAGCTCCTGCAGAATATACGAACCGACCTGTTCCGGTTCAATGTGCAGCGCCAGCGCAAATTCGTCATGGATCCGCTTCTGTGCGTCCTTGAGATACTGGACATCCTTGGTGCCGAGCTGTTTGCCGTTTTTCTGCAGCTGCTTCTGACGGCAGTAGAGCGTGCGGATCATGCGGATCATCCGCCGCCGGTCCCCGCTGCCCATCACCTCGTCGAACTGCTCCTTGCGCTGCCGCGTATCGTCCACCCACTCCTCCGGCTGGAACGGCATCTCATGGATCAGCTCGCGAACCTGCTCGGCCGTAAGCACCTGCTGCATTCCCAACTTGGCCTCATTGCCGACCGGTGCATAAAGCGTCAAATCCTCTTTAAACACCGGATGCATCACATAATATTCTTTTTTCTCCCCGTGCAGGCTTTGCTGTTCCACATCCACAATCCGGCAGACGCCGTTCTTCCCATAGAGCACTGTCTCATTGATACCATACATAATAAAAATCTCCTTCTCTTCGCCGCTCCATACCACCAGCCGTCCCACACTTGCGGCAGCCCAGGCACTGCTCTGCCGCGTCAATTCTGATTTCATTATAACAGATTTTTTCTGAAAATGTCAGTGAAACTTTGTGCTGCCGGGCAACTTTGCACCCAGAAAAACAGCAGACGCCCCGCAGCAGAAGCTGCGGGGCGCCGGAAGCTCGGATCAGTGCACCAGTTCGTTGAACTGGCCGCGCGGGGTATAGGTTGTGTGCAGCAGATGGTGGGACAGTTCTCCGCACGGCTCGCCCAGGAACTCCTGGTAGAGCGTCTGCACCGACGGGTTCTCAAAGGACATGCGGAGCGTCTTGCTCTCATCTTCAGAGTAGAGCGCCTTACTGCGCAGCTCACGGTAGTTCTCCACGACCTCACGCGGCTGGCCGCCGCCGGAGACACAGCCACCCGGGCAGCCCATGACCTCGATGAAGTGATACGGGGAGGTGCCCGCAGCGATCTCACGCATGAGCACATCCGCACCGGCCAGGCCACTGGTGACTGCGATTTTCAACGTGACACCCTCGAACTCCTTGTACTCCGGCAGAACGTCCTCGATGGTGATCTCCGCAGTCTTGATCTGCTCGAGCCCCATGATCGGTTTGACATGCAGGTCCTCAAACGGCAGCTTGCGTCCGGTGACCAGGAAATAGGCTGTGCGCAGCGCAGCCTCCATGACGCCGCCCGTCACGCCGAAAATATCGGCCGCGCCGGTGGAAATACCCATCGGGGCATCGAATTCCTCTTCCTCCAGGCTGCGGAAATCGATGCCGGCGGTCTTAATCATGCGCGCCAGTTCGCGCGTCGTAAGTACCGCATCGACGTCGGGAATGCCCTCGACGCCCATCTCCGGCCGCTGGATCTCAAACTTTTTCGCTGTGCAAGGCATAACGGAGACGACATACAGCGAGCGCGGATCCACACCGAGCCGCTTGGCGTAGTAGCTCTTGATCAGCGCGCCCATCATGGTGTGCGGCGATTTGCACGAGGACAGATGCGCCAGCTCATTCGGGAACGCATGCTCGCAGTGCTTGATCCAGCCCGGCGAACAGGACGTGATCATCGGCAGGACGGCGTCGCCGCCGGTGAGCGCGCTGTGCAGACGATGCAGCAGCTCGGTGCCCTCTTCCATAATGGTGACGTCGGCGCTGAAGTTCGTGGCAAACACCTCGTCGAACCCGAGCTGACGGATGGCCGCAACCATCTGGCCAGTGACCGCCGTACCGCACGGATAACCAAACGCTTCGCCGAGCGCGGCGCGTACGGCCGGCGCCGTCTGGACGATAACGCGCTTGTTCGGGTCGCCAATCGCCTCCCAGACCTTGGAGATACCATCGGTCTCCGACAGCGCGCCGGACGGACAGACTGCAACGCACTGGCCGCACATTGAGCAGTTCGAATCGATCAGCGGCAGCCCCATCGCCGGGAAGATAACTGTGTTGAAACCGCGGTGCTGCGCGCTGATCGCGCCGACCTCCTGCTTCTCATTGCAGACGGTAACACAGCGGCGGCAGAGAATGCACTTGCGGCTGTCGCGGGTAATCGCCGGCGAGATATCGAGACGGGTGTCTCTGTGCTCGCCGTGCAGGCGCGGCTCGTCAAAGCCGAGCTGATAGCCGAGCGCCTGCAGCTCGCAGTTCTGGTTTCGGTTACAGCTCATACACTCTTTCGGATGGTCGGAAATCATCAGATCATAGAGCACCTGGCGCGCTTTGCGGACGCGCTCGCTGTTTGTGCGCACCACCATGCCATTGGTCGCTTTGACCACGCACGATGCCTGCAGGTTTTTCGCGCCCTCTACCTCAACCACGCAGATGCGGCACGCGCCGATTGCGTGAATGTCCCGGTACTGGCACAGACTGGGGATCTTGATGCCCGCCAACTTGGCGGCTTCCATAATGGTGCTGCCGTCAGGGGCTTCCACCTTTTTCCCATTGATCGTCAGTTCAATCATAGTGAGAACCTCCTCTCTCACTGCACAGAAATCGCACCGAACTTACAGTTCGAAATGCAGGTTCCGCAGCGGATGCACTTTTCGGTGTCAATGATATGCGGCTGCTTGACGCTGCCCGAGATCGCGTCGACCGGGCAGTTGCGCGCGCACAGCGTACAGCCGCGGCACTTGTCCGGATCAATATGGTAGGTCAGCATATCCTTGCAGACATGCGCCGGGCAGGTCTTGTGCAGCACATGTGCCTCATACTCATCGCGGAAATACTTCATCGTTGTCAGCACGGGGTTTGGCGCCGTCTGACCAAGGCCGCACATCGCCGTATCTTTAATCGTATTGGCAAGGATCTCGAGCATCTCCAGGTCCTCTTCCTCCCCCTTGCCGGCCACGATTTTCTGGAGGATTTCGAGCATACGCTTCGTGCCGACGCGGCACGGCACGCAGTGGCCGCATGACTCGTCCTTGACGAAATCCATAAAGTAGCGCGCCGTGTCGACCATGCAGGTGTTCTCATCCATCACAATCAAGCCGCCGGAACCCATAATGGCACCCATGGCAGACAGATCCTCGTAGGTGACCGGCACATCGAGGTGCTCGTCTTTCAGGCAGCCGCCGGACGGGCCGCCGGACTGGATCGCCTTAAATGCCTTGCCGTCTTTGATACCGCCGCCGATGGTGTAGACGATCTCGCGCATCGGCATACCCATCGGGATCTCGATGATGCCGGAATAGCGGATGTCGCCGGCGAGTGCAAAGACCTTTGTGCCCTTGGATTTGCCGGAGCCATAGCCCGCATACCAGTCCGCGCCGTTGATGATGATCGCGGGGACGTTGGCAAGCGTCTCGACATTGTTGATGATCGTCGGGCAATCGAACAGACCTTTCTGGAACGGGAACGGCGGCTTCTGCCGCGGCTCGCCGCGCTTGCCCTCGATGGAGTTGAGCAGAGCCGTCTCCTCGCCGCAGACAAACGCGCCGGCGCCGATGCGGATCTCAATGTCAAAATCGAACCCGGAACCAAGGATATTCGTGCCAAGCAGCCCGAACGCACGCGCCGTCTCAATGGCCTCGGACAGGCGCTCGACCGCGATTGGATACTCCGCGCGGACATAGACATAACCCTTGTTTGCGCCGATGGTGTAACCGCCAAGCATCATGGCCTCAATGATTGAGTGCGGGTCACCCTCAAGCACAGAGCGGTCCATAAATGCGCCGGGGTCTCCCTCGTCGGCATTGCAGACCATGTACTTCTGATCACCAGGGGCATTGTAGCCCGATTCCCACTTGACGCCGGTTGGGAAGCCTGCGCCGCCGCGGCCGCGCAGGCCGGACGCCTTGAGCTCCTCATACACGCCCTGCCGGCCAATCTCAAACAGCGCCTTGCTACGAAAATAGGTAGCGAGGGCGTGTACCTTGACAAACAGGCTTTCGA
>CAZGBU010000073.1:0-11014 GCA_964523945.1 uncultured Oscillospiraceae bacterium | reverse complement strand
CTATTCAGACTGGAGGAAATGAAACATGAGCCTGGAAAACCCGTATACCCTGTATTGCCCGGCACCGCCGCTGACCGATCCGGATTCCAATTTCAACGGCTTCCATCCGGGAACGACCGTTCTGCCTGCCGGCTATCGTCACGATCCGGGGGCGCTGCCGCTGCCGTGCGACATTATTTTTATGCGTGATACGGCTATTTCGCTGCGCGACGGCGTGACCGTCTATTGTGACATCTACCGCCCGAATACAGAAGAGCCGGTGCCTGTGATCTTCTGCTCGAGCGTGTTCGGCAAGAACGGCAGCTATGTGACGCTTGACTGGATCGCGGAGAAGTCCGGCAGCCCGGATCGCTACGGCATCCCGAAAGGGACGCTCTCCGAGCTGCAGATGTGGGAAGCGCCGGACCCGGCGTTCTGGTGCAACCATGGCTATGCGGTTGCATTCCTGGATATCCGCGGCATCGGTATGTCGGAGGGCGACGCGCATTATTTTGGCAATCAGGATGCAGAGGACAACTACGATGTAATCGAGTGGCTCGGCACACAGCCCTGGTCAAATGGCCGCGTCTCAATGGCGGGCAACTCCTGGCTCGGCATCACGCAGTGGTATGTGGCGGCCAAGCGCCCGCCGCACCTGACCTGTATTGCCCCGTGGGAGGGTCACGGGAACATGTACGTCGACGAGTATATGCGCGGCGGTATTCCCAACTGGCCGGCGGTGCGTGAAAAGATGGGGTTTGGCAATCAGCGCACCGAGGATCTGCCGGCCGAGATGGCGGCATATCCACTGATGAACGAATTCTGGAAGGAGAAGATTGCGCCGTTTGAACAGATCGTCTGCCCGTCCTATGTGGTTGCGAGCTGGACGTCCAATATTCACTGCCGCGGCACGTTCGAAGCATGGCAGAAGATTTCGTCGAAAGAGAAATGGCTGCGCGTACATAACATTCAGGAATGGCCGGATCTGTATGACGAGCGGAGCTCGCAGGATCTGCTGCGTTTCTTTGATTATTACATGAAGGATAAAAACAACGGTTGGGAGAATACGCCGCAGGTGCGTCTGTCGGTGCTCGACCCCGGTGGCCGCGATATCATCGACCGCATCGAGCCGTCGTTCCCGCTTGAGCGCGTACAGTACAAAACGCTCTACCTGACCGAAAGCGGCCGCCTGTCCGAAACAAAACCGGGAGAAGAGGGCATCGTGCGCTACTGTGCCGACGATGGCAAGGGCGTTGCGCGCTTTGCCGTCCGGTTTGAGGAAGAGACGGAGATCATCGGCTATATCAAGCTGAAAGCATGGCTCGAGGCAGATGGCTGCGATGATATGGACGTGTTTGTTTCGGTCAGCAAAATGGATGCAGCCGGGAATTACCTGTATCATGACGCGCGTCTGCGCGTGTACAACGGTCCGGACCAGCGGCTGCGCGTATCGCTGCGCGAGCTTGATCCGGAGCGGTCGACGCCGGAGCAGCCGGTGCAGACATTTGCGCATCCGCAGAAGCTCACACCGGGCGAGATTGTTCCGGTTGAGATTGGCCTCTGGCCGACGTCGCTTCGCTTCCATCCCGGCGAGCAGATGGAAGTCGCCATCTCCGGTATGCCGTATGAGATGCACCTGTCCGACGTGCCGGGTAAGGAGTTGCCGACCATCAACAAAGGCGATCATATTATCCACCTCGGCGGGCAGTATGACACAAGCCTGTATGTGCCGTTTGCACCGATTCCGCAGAAATGAAGCAAAGCGGACGCGACGAAAGTCGCGTCCGCTTTTTGCCGGGTTTTCCCGTATTATCTGGTTGTTGTTGTATTGTTCGTGGTATTTCCGGTGGTGTTGTTTGGCGCGGTATTCGACGCTCTGCGTCGATGCTGCTCGGTACGCCCGTCCGTCGCATAGCCGGAGCCGTTTACGGTCCCGTCGTCTGTGGTCGAGACGTTGCCCTGCATTTCGTCGACCGCCATTTCTGCTGCACAGGCAGTAAACAGGCTCAGACAGAGCACGACAACCAAAAGAATGGAAAGTACACGTTTCATGCGGAATCCTCCTAAGCATTGATTGAATCCTGTACAGCCGTAGTATTTACCGTTTTTGCCGGTTTACACAGCGTGTAAAATGATTCCAGAGACCGACATACTCAGATTGCGGTTGACAAGCATTTTGAAATCGGCTACGATACGAACATGAGGATTCAAAAAAATTTATTTATCAGGAGGTAGAATCCATGGAACTCAAAGGAAGCCGTACAGAAGCGAATCTGGCCTACGCATTCTCCGGTGAATCGCAGGCAAGAAACAAGTATACTTATTTTGCGTCGACCGCCAAAAAAGAGGGCTACGAGCAGATTGCCGCCATCTTTACCGAGACGGCCGACAACGAAAAAGAGCATGCGAAGATGTGGTTTAAGCTGCTCGGCGGCATCGGCAATACGGTTGAGAATCTGGTTGCGGCCGCGGCCGGTGAGAACGAAGAGTGGACACAGATGTACAAGGACTTCGCCGCCGTTGCGCGCGAAGAGGGGTTTGACAGCATTGCAGCTATGTTTGACGGAGTTGCCGCAATCGAGAAATCGCATGAGGAGCGCTACCTCAAGCTGCTCGAGAATCTGAAAAACGGCGCCGTGTTTGAGAAAGACGGCGAGTGCATCTGGGTCTGCCGCAACTGCGGCCATATCCACAAGGGCAAGTCCGCGCCGCAGGTATGCCCGGTCTGTGCACATCCGCAGGCCTATTTCGAACTGCGCGCGGTGAACTACTGATTGCTTGACAAAACGGCATGGCTTCAGCCATGCCGCTTTGTTTTATGATGAATCACTGCCGATCAGGCGGCAGATTTCCGGCGCGTAGGAAGCTGTGCCAGGATGATTGCGGCGAGCATCAGCACGCAGCCGATCCACTCCCGCGGACTGAGCTGCTCATGCAGCAGCAGTCCCCCGAAAACGACGGCAAAAACGGACTCCAGGCTCATCAGCAGCGATGCGACGGTGGGGGTTGTATATTTTTGCCCAATGATCTGGAGCGTATAGCCGACGCCGCACGAGAGAATACCAGCGTAGGCGATTGGCAGCCAGCAGGTGAGCAGCGCGTCGATCGTTGTGGATTCAAAGATCAGCGAACAGACTGCGGACAAAACAGCGGTGACAAAAAATTGGATGCATGACATCCGTACGCCGTCCACATGGGGGCTGAAATGGTCGATGACGAGAATGTGCGCCGTGAACACGATGGAGCACAGGAATACCAGGATGTCGCCCATGCCGATGGAAAACCCATCTGTCACACAGAGCAGATACAGCCCGCATGCGGCGAGCAGCACGCCGACCCAAACGGTTGCTCCGGCGCGCCGGCGGAAAAACAGCCCGGCGATCGGAACGAGCACAATATACATCGCAGTGATGAAACCGGCCTTGCCGGCAGAGGTGTAGCACAGGCCGAACTGCTGCAGATTGCTTGCTGCAAACAATAGCAGGCCGCACAGAATACCACCCCGCCAGAGCACGCGCCGCTCCTGTGGTGTGTGCGTGCGTGAGGGGGGACCGTTTTTCCGGTCAAGCACCGCGATGGCCGGCAGCAGCGTCAGACAACCGAGCAGAGAACGTGCGGCCTGAAATGCAAACGGCTCGACATAGTCCATGCCAACGCTCTGCGCAACAAAGGCAGCGCCCCAGATCATCGCGGTGAGAAGCAGCAGCAGATTTCCTTTGATTGAATGCGACATGATGCGATCCTCCCGTGCCCATCGGGCAGACTCAACGGACTTAACGCTAGCATACAAACGCGGCAAAGTCAATGCGGTTTTGTCAAATTTGGTTGTATGCCGCAGAAAACTGTGCTATGATATGGGAAACTTGCGTTGTGCAGGAGGGGATGTCATGGAGCTTCTGAAGCAGCGGATTCGCCAGGATGGTATTGTCCGCCCGGGCAATGTGCTGATGGTCAACAGCTTCCTGAACCATCAGATGGACATGGAGCTGATTGATCAGATTGCGCAGGAATTCTGCCGGCTGTTCCACGGGACGGAAATCAACAAGGTGCTCACCATCGAGGCATCCGGTATCGGCATTGCCGGTGTGGTCGCGCTGCATCTGCGCTGCCCAATGGTGTTCGCCAAGAAATCAAAGACGACGAATGTCGGCGATGATGTCTACTGCGCCAAGGTCGAATCCTTCACGCATGGCACGATTTCCGACGTAATCGTGGATCGCCGTTTCCTCGGGCCGGAAGATAAAGTTCTGATCATTGATGATTTTCTTGCCAACGGCAAAGCGCTCGAAGGGCTGTTTTCCATTGCGCAGCAGGCGCGGGCAACGGTACAGGGAATTGGCATTGTGATCGAAAAGGGATTCCAGGGTGCCGGGGATCGGATCCGCGCAGCTGGGTACCATCTGGAATCGCTTGCAATTGTCGAGCGCATGAACGCGGATACGGGCGAAATCGTCTTCCGGAATTAAAAGCAATGAGCCGGCGCTGTCAGCGCCGGCTCTCATTCTGATTCTGCCTGTGGAAGCTTTTTCATCCAAAATCCGCTGCGTTCATACCAGATGCCGAGCAGTACTGATGAAGCCGGGGCGATCAGACAGGCCCAGTAGATCCCGGTCAGCCCCCACAAATGATTAAAGATCAGCGAGAGCACAAGCCGAACGGCGATGCAGTTGAGAAAGCTCGATCCAAGGACATACAGCGGCTGCCCGGCACCAAGCGCCAGCGCGTGATAGACCAGGAAGCTGGCGTAAAAGATCTGCCCGACTGTCTCGATGCGCAGATTTAAGACTGCATAGCCTGCGGTGACCGGTTCGTCGGTAAAGATCGAGACAAGAACCGGCGCAGTCAGTTCGACAACGGCCAGAATCAGAATCGACGCACAGACCGCCCAACGCATTGCGGTGTAGAGCACTTTACGGCAGCGGTCGTACTGCCGCGCACCGACGCACTGCGCAATCATCGTCGCAGCGGCGCTTGACATACCAACCGAAAACAGCTGGCAGAAATCTTTGATCTTTGTGTTGATGCCGCTGGCAGCGGAGGCCTCCAGCCCATGCTCATTGACCAGAAATGTAATAGCAAGCCAGGAGAGTCCGGCTGCCGTCATCTGTACGGCACAGGGGATACCGAGCCGCATGGTCTGCGCCAGCTTGGCCCTATCAATCCGCAGCGCGCGTAGGCGCAGACCAAACGCATCTGGTGCACGCAGCGCATAGATAAGCGCAGCAAAAAAGCTGCAATACTGGGCGATGATCGTTGCAAGCGCGGCACCGGCCGTACCCATCCCGGCCGGACCGATCAAAATAAGGTCAAGCACGACGTTGACCGCCGCAGTCACCGCGACACAGATCAGCGGCAGGCGGGAATTGCCAACGGCGCGGATCATTGCAGACAGACAGTTATAGCCGAACACTGCGACGATGCCATAGGCACAGACGTTCAAATAGTCCTCCGCCTCATCAATGGCCGGACAGTCGATCAAAGTCAGCATTTCGCGGGAAAAGATACGGAATATCGCCGCGCATACCACGCCGGCGATCAGACCAATCAGCAGCAGTGTCGTGCCGGCACGCTTTCGGTCCTCGTGCTGACGCGCGCCGAAGTACTGACTCATCAGGATGTTGCCGCCGGCGGTGACGCCGATGATTACCTGCGTCAGAATCGTGGTAATCTGGCTGGCGTTGTTGATGGCGGAGATTGCGCTTGTGCCGATCATGCGCCCGGCGATGATGGTGTCAGCCAGGGAATAAGCTGCCTGCAGCAGAGACGAGAGAATAATCGGGACAGAAAACCGGAGCAACTTTCTCCAGATCACGCCCTCGGTCAAGTCCAGTTGGTGCGCCATATGCTTCCTACTTTCTGTCATACGAAAAAATCGTAGCACGAAACAGGGATAATGTCAATGTGGACGCGGCTGCACGGATGTGCTACAATCATCTGAAGGAGGGGATCACATGACGCAGGCAGATCCGCTGCTGCATGCGCTGAATGCAGCGGTGGAACATGGCGACGTGCTGTGCGGTGTATCGTTTTTCGGCGAAGCGGCGCCCGGCACCGTATTTCGGGACGAGACAGCCGACGGCTGCATGTTTACGTCCTGCCGGCTGGCCGGTGCGGTATTTGCCGGGACGATGTTTTTTCAGTGTCGCTTTGTCGACTGTGACCTGTCCGGGGCAGATTTCCGCGGGAGCAGCCTGAAAGACACTGCTTTTTCCGGATGCCGGCTGAGCGGTGCGGATTTCCGCGGCGCGTATGGTTCCGGCGTTACGTTCGATTCGTGCTTATGTGCATACTCCAACCATGCCGATGCAAGCTACAAAAAGTGCCGCCTGACCGGCGGCAGTTTTCAGGAGGCGTCCTTTTTCCAGGCGCAGCTGCGTGAATGTACGTTTGAAACCGACTTCACCCGCGCTGAGTTCCAGCGTACAGCGCTGCACGGGGCAGATCTGCGCGCATGCGATCTGTCCGGCGCGGTTTTCACGGCCGAGACGCTTCGCGGCGTGATCGTCACGCGCGAGCAGGCTGCCGATCTGGCCGCGCTGCTCGGTCTTGTGATCCGATAGGAGGAAACGATGGACGAGATCAATGAAATCTATCTGCCAACGCTGCACGCATTTGAAAACGGCAATGCCTTTTCCGGAAGCGCAGGCCTGCTGCGCTTCATGCTTACGCCGTCGGCGGATACAATCCGCGCCGAGTTGTGGCACGGAAAGTTCTGCTATGAAAAAAGTGAGATGGAAAGCACGCAGGAGTTCTCGCTCAGCGCCGAGGGTCTGGCTTCTCTGCGTGCCTGGCTGGAAGAGAACCGATAAAGGAGGAACCCACATGGATGTCACCGAACGGCAATATCACATCGACTGCGCGCCAGGTGAGGTGGGCGGCTATGTGCTGCTTCCCGGTGATCCGGGGCGCTGCGAGGCAATCGCGGCGCAGTTTGACACAGCGCGCTTTGTGCGCCGCAACCGCGAATTTGAGACGTGGACGGGCACGCTAAACGGGCAGACCGTCTCCGTCACCTCAACCGGGATCGGGGGACCGTCGGCAGTGATTGCAATGGAAGAGCTGCACCTGCTCGGCGCACATACCTTTCTCCGTGTCGGCACCTGCGGCGGGATTGATCGGTCGGTCTGTGCGGGCGATCTCGTCATTGCGACGGCGGCTGTCCGCCATGAGGGCACAAGCCGCGAATATGCGCCGATCGAGTTCCCTGCGGCTGCTGATCTGGATGTGACGCTCGCGCTGCGGCAGGCGGCGCAGCGATTGGGCGCACCGTTTCATTGCGGGATCGTCCAGTGCAAGGATTCCTTTTATGGCCAGCACAGTCCAGCCCGTATGCCGGTCGCAGCCGCGCTGCTGGAAAAGTGGGAGGCGTGGCGCCGCTTGGGCGTCAAGGCCTCGGAGATGGAGTCAGCTGCTCTGTTTGTCTGCGCCAGTTCGCTCGGCGTGCGCTGTGGCAGCGTGTTTTCTGTTGTGTGGAATCAGGAGCGCGCTGCGGCCGGCCTGCATGATCCCTCGTGCCATGATCCGGCGCTTGCCGTTCGCTGTGCGGTTCAGGCGCTGCGGCTGCTGATCGATTGGGATCAGAACAAATCTTAATCAAGCAAGAGCGGCGCGCCGGAATCACCGGCGCGCCGCAGCATATCTGAGCGGTTTGTTGGTTTGAAGCGCTTTTTGAAATCTGGGTATGCTGGGATCATCCGCCAAGCTGAGCGGTCAGGCCGTGATCGCAAAACAGGCGCAGCAGGCGGGACTGTTCGTCGTTTGGGATCGGCGCCTCGCACAGCGCAAAGCTGCGGCCGAGCTGTTCGTATTTTCCGCTGCCATAATTGTGATAGGGAATCAGATCAACCCGTCGCACGCAGTGCAGCCCAGAGAGAAATGTGGCAATTGTCTCGGCCTCCGACTGATTGTGATTTGGGATGACGGGATAGCGAATGATGACGTCCTTCCCCAGTTCGTCGACCATGCGCAGATTTCTCTGGATGACATCGTTCGTGACGCCGGTGTTAACACGATGGCGTTCCGGGTCAAGTCCCTTGATGTCGAACAGAAGGAGATCCGCGCGGCGCAGCACCTCAATGCCGGCGGCCGTTGTGACCTGACCGCAGGTGTCAATGGCGACCGGAATGCCCTCAGCGCTGCAACGATCGATCATTTCCAGACAGAATGCCGGCTGCATTGTCGGCTCGCCGCCTGAGAGCGTGACGCCGCCGCCCGATTGCCGGTAAAAGGCAGCATCCCTGCGGCACTCTTCGAACACATCTTCCGCTGTTCGCTCTTTTCCCCAGATTTCCAGTGCGCCCGGCCAGCATGCCGCGACACAGTTCCCGCAGCCGTTGCATGCGTTTCGATCAATGAGCAGTTTCCCATCCTGCATCGACAGCGCGCCTGCCGGGCAGTGTGGCACACACTTGCCGCAGCCGGTGCAGTGCTCGGCGATAAACTGCAGTTCCGGCCTGGCGCATTGGCTCTCCGGATTGCAGCACCACTGGCAGCGCAGCGGACAGCCTTTTAGAAAGACGGTTGTGCGGATGCCCCAGCCGTCGACAAAGGAACCGTGTACAATATTGAAGATCAGGCCTATTGCGCTCTGCTTCAGCATTCGGAAAACTCCAATCTGTGAATGATGTCATTCTGCAGTTCCGGCCCAAGCTCGACGAAATATGCGGCATAGGTCGCTACACGCACGACCAGGTCACGGTGCTGCTCCGGATGGACCTGCGCATCGCGCAGCGTTTCGGTCGATACGATGTTGAACTGCACCAGGAAGCCGCCTGCATCGACATACGTTCGGATCATCGCCTTAAATTTACGCAGTTTTTCATCGGTGGCGACAGCATCCGGATTCATGCGCAGGTTCAGCACTTCGCCGTGCAGCATCTTGCTGTGATCCAAGCCTGCGACAGAGAGCATCGTCGCGGTGGGGCCGGCGCTGTTGCGGCCCTGAGACGGCGAGATCCCGCCCTCAGAGATTGGCTCACCAGCCAGGCGGCCGTCCGGCGTCGCGCCGAGCACCATGCCGAGCCCGACGTTTGCCGTCACGGCGGCAGCCGCAGCGGTCGAACCGGCGCCATGGAAGCTGGGCGCCGCTGTGATCGCATCGGAGACAACGCGCAGCACATCGTTGACAATCGAATCGACGTATGGATCGTTATTGCCAAACTTCGGTTGGCGGATCAGCAGCGCCCGCAGATCCTCGTATCCATCAAAGTTATGCGCGATCGCCTCAAGAATTTGCGGCATGGTGACGCGGCGCTCCTCAAAGACCAGACGGCGGATGGCGGCAAGCGAGTCGCCCACGTTCGGCGCGCCGGCCATCGACATGGCAAATGTGTCATACGGATGCGTGCCGCCGTCAATCACATCGGTTCCGGACGCGATGCAGCAGGGCAGCAGGGATGACTGGAACGGACTCGGCGCATAGCGGGAGAACATCTCCTTGTCCAGGTCTTTGATTTCATGACACAACGGAATCACATGGCGTACCTGTGCGCAGAACGCATCCCACAGCGCCTCGTAGCTGTCAAATGAAGCGGCATCGCCGGTCTGTACGCCAAGCTGCTTCCCGGTTAGCCGGTGCACGCCGTTGTTCAGCGCAAGCTCCAGAATGCCCGGGAGAGATATAATGCCGCCGGGAATATTATAGCTGACACCCGCGACCTCCGGAGAGGTGCAGCCGGCAATGCCGTAGTCGTTGGCCAGTTCGCGGGGCATGCCGCAGCGCATCAGGTTTTCGACTGTGGTTTTGTCGCCAAGGAATTTCAGCTTGCCGCCGCCGTCCCGCGCGACCTCGCACGCAGCCATCAGGAATGCATCCGGTGTGTTGTCAGCAATTCGCACGACGACATCATCCGATCCCATGTTGACGCTCCGCTCGGCCTCCAGCACCAGATAGCTCAATTCATTGACAGCGCAAGACCCGTCCGGCTTGACGCCGCCGATGGTAAACGAGCAGCCGGAGTTGTTGCCGGCGAAGCCGCGGCTGCGTGCGTCGCTGTAGACGACGCATGCGCTGTTGCAGTTGACAAGCAGCATCGCCAGATATTCGTACGCCTGCTGATCGGTCAGGCCGCGTGCCCGGTCGGCGTGATAATACGGCTCGAGATACTGATCAATGCGCAGGAATGTGTTGCCGGTCCCCCAGTTTTCGAGCATAACGCAGTAGTAGCCAAACCAGACAGACTGGACGGCTTCGCGGAATGACCCCGCCGGATGACGCGGCACGACGCGGCAGACCGCGGCGATTTCGCGCAGCTCCTGCTGCCGCACCGGATCAGACTCCAGCACGGCCATCCGGTCGGCTTCCGCGGCGTAGCGTTCTCCCAAACCGCCAAGCGCCTCCAGGCAAATACGCATCGCCGTCAGCTCTGCGCGCTGTTTTTCGTCTGCCGGGCGCGCAAGCCGCTCGTCGACGCGCGCGATCAGGCCATCGGTTCCATATGTCAGGAGCTGCGCGTAGTCTGCTGAGGCATGGCCGGGATATTGGTTGTTGCCGCAGTATGCGCCGCCTCCGATCAAAAGGTCGTCAATGGCCAGCGCCGGTGCGGAAATCTCCTCACGCCAGTGCGCACGCAGGCTGCGTGTCTGCCAGTAGGGAACGACGTCGCGCAGGATGTCTTTCTCCGCATCGGTCAGCGGCTCAAACGGGTCGGTATCGCGGGTGGAGAGCAAATCAAGTTCGTCCAGGATCCAGTCGCACTGCAGTTCCGGGCTGATGGAGCCGCCGCGCACCTTCGACGTCGGCCGGCCGACGATCAGCTCATCGGGATAGATGCGGACTGTCATGTTGCGGAGCAGGTGCGCAAATGCTTTCGCGCGGCGGATAGCAGCCGGCTCACCCTCAGTGGTACGGAACGATTCCGTGATCAGACGCGCGCGCTCTGTGCAGATCGACGGACGCACCAGCATGGCGCTGCGCAGCGTCCGGATTCGTGTATCATCAAACTTCATCGGCGTCATGCCTCCTTTGTGGTCAGTATACCACCGGCTTCACGGACACGCCAATGCTTAAAAACAAAATTTGTTATAACAAAATACG
>CAZGBU010000072.1:0-11023 GCA_964523945.1 uncultured Oscillospiraceae bacterium | reverse complement strand
AGTCCCGATTGAACTTTCTATTCAATTTGGGCTTGACTTTTTATTTGCAGACTCCAATCGCGTTTAACTCGGAAGCGGAAAAAATACTTCCTATTATGTAAGATGTGATTGGAGGTCGATTTCTAACAAATTTTTTTAAAATTTTTTTATTTTTTAAGTTCAACAGACTCTGCAAGGGCCAGAAGGCCTTCCGCAGGCAAATGCGCGTGTATTGTGAACTGTATATTCTGTGATTCGTCAACCCAGACGATTGCACTTGATATGTTCTTTATATCGTTTGAAAGAAGCAGATATCCGGAACATCCATTTACAGAAACAGGCTTAATCGTAACGTTTGATATGTCATAATTCGCCTCACTGCCGTCCTGCATGTAGAGATATGTGAACGATAGCCACTGTTGATTCGAGTCATAATAAACATAGGAAATCAGAGTGGACAACTCCACAACTTCTTCCAGTTCGTATCCATCGGGTATCGTGGTAAGGACATAGCGTGGGATTTCTGCGCCGTTCAGCGACTGGCTGTCAAAGGTATAAGACAGCTGCGAATCAGTCTGCGCGACAAACCAGCGGCGAACGATCGCGCGGGCAGTGGGGCTGACGGCGAGCAGGCTGCCGAGTGCAAGCGCGCAGACCAGCGCGAACATGGCTGCCGTTTGCAGCACCTTTTTCCAGACCGGGCGCGTGCGGCGGCGGCACCATTTCAACGGATCGCGGCACATGGCTGCCAGCGACCGCTCATAGCGCGCCGAGCCGCGCTGCGGTTCGGAACCTTCCGTATCGGCCCACTCGAGGGCAATCGCGTCGAGCAGCGCCTGACGCATCACAGCATCCATCTCCCGCTCAGTCATCGAAAAATCCCTCCTGTTCCAAGATTTCCTGCAGCTGCTTCCGCCCGCGGCTGATGCGCATGGCAACTGCGCTCTCGGACAGCCCGAGCTTCTGCGCAATCTCCGCATTGCTGTAGCCGAACAGCAGCTTCAGCTCCAGCGCGGTCCGCAGCGTCTCCGGCAGGCGCATGATGCACCGGACCAGCGCGCGGTAGGTTGGCACGCCCGCCGGCCCAGCCGCCGCGCCGTCCCAGTCTTCCAGCGGAACGGTGGGCTTTGTCTTCCGCAGCAGCTCGAGCGATTCATTCTTCACTATGGAGATGAGATAAAAGGGCAATTTCTCACATGAAATTTCAGAAATTCTTTTAAAATTTCGAATCACCTGGACAAATGCGTTCTGCATCGCGTCCTCCACGTCGGCCTGCGTGGGCAAAATGCGGCGCGCCACGGCCTCCATCCGGCCGCGGTATTGTTCATACAGGGCGATAAATTGCTGCCGCTGGGCGTCGTCATCAATCTGCGCGAGCAGGTATACCAGCATATGGGCGGCCATCCTTTCCTTGCGCCGGGGGGTTGTTTTCAGTATAGCAAATTCTGCCATTGCTGTCTATCTGAACCGGCTGCCGGCTATTTTTGAACATTCTGTAAACTTTACGCCGCCGCCGGGGCCGGCAGCGGCGCGGCGGTTGATTTCGGGGAGCAGAAACGGTATGATACAGAGGTATTGTTTGCCGCCCCTGCCCGTCATGCGCAGGGTGTGACTGCGTTTGGAAAGGAATCTTGGCATGCTGACATTAAAAGACATCCGCAAAGATTATTCCGCGGGTGACACCACAGTGCGCGCGCTCGATGGGGTGAGTCTCAGCTTCCGCAGGAGCGAATTCGTCGCCGTGCTCGGCCCGTCCGGCTGCGGCAAGACGACGCTGCTGAATATCATCGGCGGATTGGACCACTACACCAGCGGCGACCTTGTGATCAACGGCCGGTCGACGACGGACTTCCGCGACGGCGACTGGGACGTCTACCGCAACCGCGCGATCGGCTTTGTCTTTCAGAGCTACAATCTGATCCCGCATCAGACCGTGCTGCGCAATGTGGAGCTGGCAATGACGCTCTCCGGCGTCGGCCGCGCCGAGCGCCGCCGCCGCGCCGTTGAGGCGCTCGAGCGCGTCGGCCTCGGTGACCAGCTCAAAAAGAAGCCCAATCAGATGTCCGGCGGGCAGATGCAGCGCGTCGCCATTGCCCGCGCGCTCGTCAATGATCCGGATTTTATCCTGGCCGATGAGCCGACCGGCGCGCTCGATACCGAGACGAGCGTGCAGGTCATGGAGATCCTCAAACAGATCGCGCAGGACCGCCTGGTCATCATGGTCACGCACAATCCCGACCTAGCCGCGCGCTACGCCACGCGTACGGTCCAGCTGCTCGACGGCCGTGTGATTGACGACACCGATCCCTACGACGGCAACGCACCGGAGGAGAAAACAGCCCCGGCCCGACTGAAGAAAAAGCCGATGCACTTCCGCACGGCGGCCGGGCTGTCGCTGAACAATCTGATGACAAAAAAGACGCGTACGATCCTGACCGCCTTTGCCGGCTCGATCGGTATCATCGGCATTGCGCTGATCCTGTCGCTCTCCAACGGGATCCAGACCTACATCGACCAGGTGCAGGAGGATACGCTCTCATCCTACCCGATCACCATCGAGGCCGAGAGCGTCGATATGACCAGCATGATCTCCTCGCTGATGGGCAGCTTCAACAGCAGCAGCGACGAGCCGCGCGAGCCGGACCGCGTCTATTCGTCCACCGTGATGTATAACCTGCTGAATTCCATGTTCAACGCCGATGTACAGACGAATAACCTCACAGCGTTCAAGGAGTTCCTGGATGCGGGCGGGGACGGGATTGCGGATCTGGCCACGATCCGCTACGGCTATGACTTTGATTTCCTGTTCTACACGCAGGATTCAGACGGCGGCATCGTCAAGAGCGATGTGACCGAGCTGATGCAGGAAGCGATGACGACGATGTACGGCGGCGATTATTCGTCGTATTTCGACTCCATGGGCTCGATGTATGAGAGCATGGACGTCTGGGAGGAGCTGCTGCCCGGCGAAAACGGCGAGGCGGTCGCCGATCAGGTCAAGTCGCAGTACGACCTGATCTACGGCGCGTGGCCGCAGCAGGCGGACGAGGTGATCCTCTTCGTCGATGAAAACAACGAGATCTCCGATCTGATGCTCTATGCGCTGGGCTTTATCTCCTCGCAGGAAATGACGCAGAGCCTGCAGGCGCTGATGGACGGTGAGACGGTCGAGTCGGAGACGCTCAGCTGGAGCTATGATGAGCTGTGCCAGACAACGTTCAAGATGCTCGTTCCGGCGGAGTGCTACCGGCAGGAGAGTGGCAGCAGCAGCTGGATTGACCTCACGGCGACCGACGCCGGCATGGACTATCTCTATCACAGCGATGAGACGGGGCTGACGCTGCGCATTGTGGGCATTGCGCGGCCGAACGCGGATGCGGTCAGCTCGATGGTTTCTGGCGCGATCGGCTATACCAGCGCGCTGACCAACTATGCCATCGAAAAAACCGCCTCGCTCGAGATCGTGCAGGACCAGCTTGCCGATCCGGAAACCGATGTATTTACCGGCCTGCCGTTTGCTACCGGAGATGAAACCGAACCGGAACCCGAGGCGGTTGCAGATGCGGTGCGCGCGTATTTTGCAGAAGCCGGCGCGCAGGAAAAGGCGAGCGCCTATCTCTCGGCGATGAGCCAGCCGGCGAGCGCATATGTTGAGCAGACGGTGACTGCGCAGCTCGACGGCGTGACGCGCGAGGAACTCGAGCAGACGATTACCAGCCAATACGCCGGGGAGATGGGCGTTGATCCCGAGACGGTCAGCTCCTACATCGCGCAGATGAGCGACGAAGAGCTGATGCAGATGATCCGCGAGGCCATCGCCGAGCAGGTGCGGGAGCAGTATGCAGCGGCGATGGAGCAGCAGCTCGGCACGCTCGGCGTCGATCAGCTCGCCGCGATGCTGGATCTGGCGCTTGCAGGCGGGGCGGACACGGTGCAGCCGCTGACAGAGGAACAGCTGGCGTGGCTGTATGACAATGTCCTGCCGCCGGCCTACAGCGAGGCAACCTATGAAGACAACCTCGATGCGCTCTCATATGTCGACCTGGCGTCTCCTGCGACGATCAGCCTCTATGCGGCGACGTTCGAGGACAAGGACGCCATTGCCGGCGTCATCGCCGACTATAACGAAACCGTTGGCGAGGCGGATCAGATCACCTATACCGATTATGTGGCGCTCCTGATGAGCTCGATTACAACGATCATCAACGCAATCTCTTATGTACTGATTGCATTCGTTGCCATCTCGCTGGTGGTCTCGTCGATCATGATCGGTATCATTACCTATATCTCCGTGCTCGAGCGGACAAAGGAGATCGGCATTCTGCGTGCGATTGGCGCGTCGAAGAAGGACATCGCCCGTGTATTTAATTCCGAGACGGTGATCGAGGGCCTAGTTTCCGGCCTGCTCGGCATCCTGGTCACAGTAATTTTGATTTTCCCGATCAACGCCATTGTCCGGCATCTGACCGGTATCGAATCGCTTGGCGCGGCAATGCCGGCGGGTGCAGCCGTCATTCTGGTCGCCATCAGCGTGCTGCTGACGGTCATCGCGGGCCTGATTCCGTCCCGGATCGCTGCGAGAAAGGATCCGGTCGAGGCGCTGCGAACGGAATAAGAAGATAAGCATTCAGAAAACCGGCCGGCAGCCACAGGCTGCCGGCCGGTTTGTCATTTCTCATCCTTGTGTTTGCCGAACTGTGCCTCACGCAGTTCGTCCAGCGCCGCTTGATTCTCGTCAGACTGCAGCGACGGGAACGCGCGCAGAATGCGGTTGTGCAGCCGGATCTGCTTGGACAGCTTTGCGCGCAGCTCCTCGCTGCGCTCGGCGCGGGCGGCGCGGCCCTGTTCGCGGGCGGCATTCCAGAGGATCTGCTCCTGGGCCCGGTGCGCTTCGGCGAGCGCCTTTTCCTCTGCGCGGTGGATGCGCATCATCTCTGTCAGGTTGCGGTAGCGCTCCTGCGTCTCATCGGTACGGGACTTGACGCTGAGCGCCGCGTCGGAGATTGAATCGCCGAGCGAATCGGACAGATCACGGATCCCGCCGGCGAGCCGCGTGAGCAGCTGCAGGCGCTTTTGCAGATTGTGCACGACAGCGATTGTCGCGCCGAGGTCGACTGCGATCAGCACAAGCAATACAATCAAAATCACAATGCCGGCCGTACGCGGCAGCAGCCGGACAAGGCGGAGAATCGCAGGGTGGACCAGACGCAGCACAAAGGTTGCGGCAACCCCCCACATGATCGAAAACTCCAGGCAAATATAGCCCTTGAGGTTGAACCGGCGCGAGGAATAGTCCCACCATTTCGCATGGAAGAGCATCTCCAGCGCCCAGCCGGTCAGGAACTCCAGCGCACTGGCCAGGACCATCGAGCCGAAAAACAACACCGGCAGGCTGCCCGAAATCGGCGTGAGCACAACGATGCAGATCACAACGCCGAAACCGTAAATCGGGCAGACCGGGCCGTTGAGAAAACCGCGGTTGACAAATTTGCCGGTTTTGATCGCTGCGAACGCCACCTCGCCGCACCAGCCGAGAAAGGCGTAGATGAAAAACAACAGCGCCAGCTCATAGAGCGTATAATCCATGGCCGTCCCTCCAGTTCTCTGTCAGTAAACCTGTGTCGGCCAAAAAGCACAGGCCGAATCCCTGCATTGCTGCCGCTGTCTGCCAGGAAAAGCGCCGGCTGCGGCACGGGTGCATTCAGATCTGTTCAGGCGCTTCCTGCCCGGCGGGGTCCGGCTGCTGCGCGGTCTGTGCTGCCGGATTGACGCGGACGAGCATGGTCGCGCGCATCTGCTCGACTGACTTGAGCGCAGTTTTATTCGTGCGGCTGACAATCCCGAGAGAAAAAACGACGCCCAGAATGTAAAACAGGAGAATGGAAGCAATATTCGGGCTGAGCCATTCCCAATACTCGATGGAGAAGTCGACAAAGGTGTAATGCCAGGTCAGGCGGATGGCGTCGGAAAAACCAAGCTCCAGATCGGTCATATTGACAGCGGTGTCCCAAGCAAGAATGACAAGCGCCAGCCCGAGCAGCGAGCAGACGACAGCGGAAATGCCGGCCGCGGCGGTCATCTTGCCGCGCAGCAGCTTATAGCCAAAGTAGCTGCCCAGCGGCAGCAGCATAAACAGCCATGCCGAGATGACATGCAGAAAGTGCAGCACAAAAAATGCGGGGAGCGCGCCGACAAACGCGCCGGCCAGCGCACCGAGGATCCCGGTCAGATAGCTGCCGGGATTTTGCTGCACCTGCTGCTGTGCGCCGGAGAGCATCGCATCCGCGCAGCATGCGTGCACCGCATCATAGCCCGCGGGCGGCAGGTTGCGCAGCACAAACGCGTCTGTCCCGCCCTGGCCGCACAGGCCGCAGGCAGTCGGCGGCATCAGCCTGAGCTGGCGCAGCAGCCCCGTAACATTGCGGATGTTCTCGTGCAGCTGGGCGGGCACCTGCTGCGACGACGGATCGCCCAGCCGCAGCGGATAGGACACGACGCGGCCGTTCACCCGACAGCGGGTGCCGTGATTCCGCATGGCGTCGCGCAGTGCCTTGGACTGCTCCCGCTCTGGCGGCTGGCTGAGCGTGATGCTGATGCTGACGGAATTGCCCCTTGGCGCCTGCACCATAAACGGATATTCGTTGAGTACGCCATAGGCGGCGCCGTCCACGACGAGCCAGCGCTGTGACTGCAGCAACTGGAGGATGCCGCTCTGTTTCATATTTTCCCCTCTCCTTCTGCCGGCAAGACCGGCGACTGCCCCTATTCTATCGTGTGCCGCCTCCCCTGTCAACCGGCTCGGCGGATACAAAACAGCGCGGCATGGGTTTGTCCATGCCGCGCTGGAGATTATGTGCCGGTGAGAACGGCGACCGCCTCGCGGAGCGCTTGCTCGCCGCCGGTGTTGCCGGGAAAGATCACGAACGGAACGCCGGGGAAGCGGCTCTCCGGCCCGGTGCGCCAGACGGGGATCCCGGGGCGGATCTGCCCGAGGACGGTGGCCCGCCGCACGCGCAGCGCCTTTGTGCCGATGTCGCTCGAGGTGATGCCGCCCTTGGCCACGACAAACGCCGGTGCAACACGCAGCTCACCGACCAGGCGCTGCACGCCGTCGGAGATCTTGACGCTGCGCTGCAGCGCGCTCTCCCGGGTGTCGTCCGGGCGGGTGAGCAGTGTCCGGCTGGTGTAGAGCACAGCCACCTGGCCGGCGCGGATGATCTGCTCGGCCTGCTGCACGCAGCGTTGCACCTCTGCGTCGAATGCCGCATCGGAAACCTCAACCAGATCGGAGTTGAACGCGACCGGCACCGTGCCGGGCAGCGTGAGCAGTGCGTCAAGCTGCCCGGTTGTCTTCTGCGTGTGACTGCCGACGACGACGATGCCGCCGGCGCCGGTTTCATGCTGTATCATATCTGCGCGCGAGAGGAGCGGGATGGCGGAGATGCCGCCCGCAATCTGAACGAACCCGGCCGCTGTCCGGAACAGAAATCGTCTGCCCGCATGCAGCGCACGATAGAGCGCGATGCAGAACACTTTCAGATCGCAGTCGCACGCAGCGTCGACACAAACCTTGCCAAAGCCCGAGACGGCCAGCAGCTGCTGTGTGATCGCGTCAATCCGCGCTGTGCGCAGATCGTCGATCGAGATGCACGTCACGTCTGCTGCTGACCAGGTACCACCGGTTTTCTCTTCGATGTAGCCCGGCAGATCCGAATGCGTGTAGCCGAAGCTCTTGTCCCGTGCGAACTCAGTCTGTGCGGCGGGGATGAGCTGATCGCCCTGCTGCACATAGTGGACGCCATGCAGGGTATACCGCCCGCCCGCCTGAAAGTACGGGCAGAGAATCTCTCCATCGATTTCCGTGCCGCTGTGTGACAGACATGCACGCAGCACGGCCGTCTCAAGCGGATAGTGGCCGCGCAGCGTCGAATCGCTGCGTGAGACCAGAAGATACGGCCGGCCGGCCTCCCGCGCGGCGGCTTCGGTAGCGGCCGCAATTTCACGGTGCGCAGCCTCCGACTGCTCCGGTGTCATACCGCGCGAATTGGTCAGGATGTAAAACACGCGGCCCGGCTCTGCAAAGCCCTCGCGCAGGCTCTCGGCTGACCAGTCGGTGAACACAGAAACGTCATGCACCGTCTGCACACCGGTCGGGTCGTCGTCAAGCACGACGAGCTTGACCGGGCTTGCCGCAATCTCGCGGGCGAGCAGCGCGTCGATTTCAGCCTCGTCCGGCGTGGGCGGCAGCGCGGCAAGGGCACTGACCGGCAGCGCCTGTTCCACGGCGCTCATTCCGTCTCCTCCGATTGGACCGTCACATCGGCGAGCTGCTCGAAATACTGCACATAGCCGCCGTGATCGTCGTCAAAGTGCCCGGAGACTTTCAGCGCCTGCTGCATCTCAAACAGCTGCGCGGTGAACGGCATCGGCACATCGAGCGCGTGCGCGGTATCCAGCACATTTTTGATGTCCTTATGGTTGATGCGGATCGAACCGCCAGGGCGGAAGTTGCGCGCGCAAATCATCGGCGCTTTGGCGTCGAGTACGGCGCTGCCGGCCAGGCCGCCACGGATGGCGCGGTAGACTTTCATCGGGTCGACACCGGCCTTGGCCGCAAGCACGAGCGCCTCCGACACGGCGGTGATATTCAGATTGACAATCACCTGGTTGGCCAGCTTGGTCACGCTGCCGCTGCCGCTTGGGCCGATCCATTCCGCGCTCGAGCCGAGAATTTCAAAATAGGGAACAAGCTGCGCGAAGTCGTTCTCTTCGCCGCCGCACATGATAGCCAGCGTGCCGGCGACTGCGCCCGGCTCGCCGCCGGAGACAGGCGCGTCGACAAAGCCGACACCAAGCGCACCAAGCCGCTCATAGCATGCGCGGCTCTGCCCCGGCGTGACGCTGGACATGTCGCATACGAGCTTGCCCGCCGTCAGCCCCGCGGCAACGCCATTTTCGCCGAAGAGCACGTCCTGCACGATGCCGCCGTTCGGCAGCATCGTAAAGATCACGTCACATGTCTCGCCGATGGTGCGGTAGTCACCCTCTGACGCGCCGAGGGCAACAAGTTCGTCGACGGCCGGACGGCTCAGGTCACAGACCGTCAGCGGCACGCCGGCGGCCAGCAGATTTTTCGCCATGGGCCGGCCCATGATGCCAAGCCCGATGAAGCCGGTTTGTTTCATTCCCAATCCCTCTCCCTTTTGATTTATGACAGGATCATCTTATCGTCGAGATCATCGTCGTCCCTGGTGGCGATGAAACGCTCGAGCAGCTCCTCCACCGTCAACTTCTGCTTATCCTCGCCGGAAATATCGAGGATAATCCGGCCGTCTTTCATCATAATCAGCCGGTTGCCATGGACGATGGCGTCTTTCATGTTGTGCGTGATCATCAGCGTGGTCAGATGGTCGCGCTCGATGATGCGGTCGGTCGCCTCGAGTACCTTGGCGGCGGTCTTGGGATCAAGCGCCGCAGTGTGTTCGTCGAGCAGCAGCAGCTTCGGCTTTTTCAGTGTCGCCATCAGCAGCGTCAGCGCCTGGCGCTGCCCGCCGGAGAGCAGGCCGACCTTGGCGGTCAGCCGATCCTCCAGACCGAGGTCAAGAATGCGCAGCCGCTCAGCGAACTCAGCGCGCTCGGCCTTGGTGATACCGGCGCGCAGCGTGCGCCGCTTGCCGCGCCGCGCCGCAAGTGCGAGATTCTCCTCGATCTGCATGGTGGCGGCCGTGCCGGTCATTGGATCCTGGAACACGCGGCCGAGGTATTTCGCCCGCTTGTGCTCGGGCAGACGGGTGACATCGGTGCCGTCAATAAAGATGCTGCCCTCGTCGACAAACCAGACGCCGGCGACCGCGTTGAGCATTGTCGATTTGCCGGCACCGTTGCTGCCGATGACGGTGCAGAAATCGCCGTCGTTCAGCTGGAGCGACAGGTTGCGCAGCGCAGTTTTTTCATTGACCGTGCCGGGGTTGAATGTCTTGGAAATGTTGCGGATCTCAAGCATGGCCGGCGCCTCCTCGTTTGACAGGCTTTGCAAAGTAGCGGCTCTTCCAGTAGGGAATTGTCAGGAAGACAGCGACGATCAGCGCGGTGATCAGCTTGAGATAGTTCGAGTTGAGCCCGCTCAGGCTGACGACGGCCTGGATCACAATATAATAGATGATCGAGCCGAACGAAACCGCGAGCAGCCGCAGCGCAAAGTTCTGGAACAGCTTGCCGAATACAACCTCGCCGATGATCACCGCGGCCAGACCGATGACAATCGCGCCGCGGCCCATGTTAATCTCGGCGTAGGACTGGTACTGCGACAGCAGCGCGCCCGAGAGCGCGACCAGCCCGTTGGAGAGCATCAGGCCGAGCACCTTGGTAAAGCTCGTGTTGATGCCCTGGGCGCGCGCCATGTTGCCGTTTGCGCCGGTCGCGCGCAGCGAAGAACCGACCTCCGTGCCAAAGAACCAGTACAGCACGGCGATCAGCACAACGGTAAACACGCCGACGACAAAGATCGGGTGCTGGTAAAACGGCCGGTCGCCTTTGGCGACGTCCTGCAGGTAGCGCAGCGACACGAGCAGGTCGTAGTTGTTGACATTGACAGCCTTATTGGCGTTCATCCCCATGATGGCCAGGTTGACCGACCACAGCCCGAGCTGTGTCAGAATGCCGGCCAGAATGGCCGGAATGCCGCACACCGTGTGAAACAGCCCTGTGACCAGACCGGCCAGCATCCCCGCGGCAAACGCGCACAGCAGCGCCACATAGACGTTCTGTCCGGCTGCGATCATTACGATACAGACGGCGCCGCCGGTGCAGAATGATCCGTCGACTGTCAGGTCGGCGATGTCGAGCAGCTTGTAGGTGATGTAGACGCCGATGGCCATAATGCCCCAGATGAGGCCCTGGGCGACGGCGCCGGGCAGTGCGTTGAGAAAGCTTCCCATACCGATTCCCCTTTGTGAGCTTTGGCGGGCGCTGCCCGTCAAAAAAGTCAATACAAAATAAAGTATACCAAAAAACAGTGAGAAAGGGAACACCCTTTCTCACTGTC
>CAZGBU010000071.1:8256-11167 GCA_964523945.1 uncultured Oscillospiraceae bacterium | reverse complement strand
GTCTGACCGCCCGATTCCAACTTCGGCAGTCGGTTTTCCTATTACGGGCCAGTCTTATGTACTGTGTTCAGGTCTCCACAAAAAAGACCTGCTGCGGCGTTTTCGCCAACAGAACTGCACCATCTTTTGTGACACGGAAATTGTCGCACGCATTGGCAAAATCATTGCCGCGGTCAAGTTCCGGATGGATTGCAAAATACATATCCTCCTGAATGACCATATCCTCACCGCCGCACAGCGCCGGGCTCTCCATCATGTCATAACCCTGGCTGTGGCCGATGAAGCGCGCGTTTTCTGCGAGGCCATAGCGGGTGACAAACCGGTTATAGACCGCTTCAATCTCCCGCCCGGTCACGCCGGGCTTCATTGCCTCAGCAACTGCATGCTGGCAGTCGCGCGCAATCTTGTACAGATCAAGCAGACTGTCCCACGGGCGAGTCAGGCAGAACGTGCGCGAGAGCTCGCCGTAGATACCGCCGGGGCCGGCGACCTCAATCATCACGCTGAGCGTATCGCCCGGCTCGACAATCCGATTTTCATTGAAGTGCGGTGTGAACATCGCGCGCTCACCAGCCGGCGCACTGGCAACTGCCAGATTGCCAATCGCATCGCAGCCCAGGTTGAGCGCCATGCGCTCAATGTCGGAGCGGATCTCCTGCTCCTGCCGGCCCGGGCGCAGCAGCGCCGGCACCGTGGCCATGAGCTGGTCATGGATGGCGGTCGTTTTGGCGATCAGTTCCCACTCTTCGGCGCTTTTAACCGCTTTGATCGCGCTGAACTGGCGCGAGAAGTCGACAAATTCCACCCCCGGCAGGGATTGTTTGAGGTGCTCGCCAAAGCTCAGGCTGATGAACTGCAGGCCGAACAGGCCAACCTTACGGTAGCCCTTTTCGCGGATTTCACGCACGAACACTTCCGCCGCCATGTCGTCGGTAAAGCTGAACGGCTGACAGTACGGTTTCGTGAAAACTTTCTCACAATTGCGCGCCCAGGGCGGATTGATGCTCTGATCGCTCTCCGGTCCGTGGATCAGCACGACCATGCCGCCCTCGGCCGGCACCAGCAGCGACGAAGAGTACGCGCCCGTCGGCTGGTCAATAAAATAGCGGATGCCCGCATCGAAAATCGGGCAGTGATTCTGCGTCAGAATGCAATCGATCGACTCTTTCGCCATCGCCGCACGGACAGCGGCCAAACGGCGATCAAGCTCGGCGTCGGAAATCGGGTATTTATAGCGCGGACCGATCAGTCTTGTTTCGGGCATAATACAATATCCTTTCGTTCCGGATTGGCCGCGCCGGGGCGCGGCCGGTTGACCTGCGCGCTCAGATGCGCGCCACGCCGGACGTGCGGGCTGCCTCGGCGACCGCCGCGGCCACCGTGCTGGCAACGCGCGGGTCAAAGGCTTTCGGAATGATGTTGTCGGCGCTGAGTTCCTCGTCGGGAATCAGGCTGGCCAGCGCCTGCGCGGCGGCAAGCTTCATCGGCTCGTTGATGTCACTTGCACGTACGTCGAACGCCCCGCGGAACACGCCTGGGAACGCCAAAACGTTGTTGATCTGGTTGGGGAAATCGCTGCGTCCCGTCGCGATGACAGCCGCGCCGCCGGCTTTCGCCTCGTCCGGATAAATCTCTGGCGTCGGATTGGCACAGGCAAATACAATTGCATCAGGCGCCATCGTTTTGACCATCTCCGTCGTCAGCACCCCCGGCCCGGACACGCCGATGAACACGTCGGCGCCGGCGACTACGTCGGCCAGCTTGCCTTCACGATGGCTGCGGTTGGTCTGCTTGGCAATTTCTTCTTTGACCGGATTCATGCCAGTCGGGCGGCCTTCATAGACCGCGCCGGTGCGGTCACAGAGCGTAATATCCGAAAAGCCGGCCGAGATCAGCAGGCGGCAGATCGAGATCGCAGCTGCACCTGCGCCGTTGATGACCACACGGACAGCGTCTTTCTGCTTGCCGACAGCCTTCAGCGCGTTGGTCACGCCGGCGCGCGTGATGGTGGCAGTGCCGTGCTGATCGTCGTGGAGGATCGGGATGTCGCAGCACGCCTTGAGCTTGTTCTCAATCTCGAAGCAGCGCGGCGCGGCGATGTCCTCGAGGTTGACGCCGCCAAAGCTGCCGGCAATCAGCGAAACGGTGCGGACAAATTCGTCGACGTCCTTGCTGCGGATGCAGAGCGGGAACGCATCGACGCCGCCAAACGCCTTAAATAGGACGCACTTGCCCTCCATCACCGGCATTCCAGCTTCCGGACCGATATCGCCGAGGCCGAGCACCGCCGACCCGTCGGTCACGACCAGGCACATGTTCCACCGGCGTGTCAGCTCATAGGATTTGTTGACGTCTTTCTGGATTTCCAGGCACGGCTGTGCCACACCCGGTGTGTACGCCAGCGACAGATCGCGCGCGTCTTTTACCGACACGGTCGGTACGACTTCAATTTTGCCCTTTTTTTCGTAGTGCAACGCCAAGCTTTCTTCTGCAATCGTCATAGCTTTCCCTCCGTTTTTTACTTTGTAAAATTGGGTTTTACATTTATACATATTATATCGTTTTTCCTGCGCACCGTCAAGTACGAGATACTGCACGGAGCGGTCATCCAGCGGGCGTGATTTCCGCCAGGAATGAAAAAAATTACCCCGTATCGTCGCATTATTTTCGGAAAACCTATGACTGCGGTACCCAACAAATCAATTTGTAAGGAGATTGATCAGTATGAAAACCAGCAACAATGCAGTCGTACCGGAAGCCCGCGAGGCACTCGACAAGTTTAAGATGGAAGCCGCCTCTGAGGTTGGTGTTAACCTGAAGCAGGGCTACAACGGCGACCTGACCAGCCGCGAGGCCGGCTCTGTCGGCGGCCAGATGGTCAAGAAAATGATCGAGGCGTACGAGCGCAACA
>CAZGBU010000071.1:0-8246 GCA_964523945.1 uncultured Oscillospiraceae bacterium | reverse complement strand
AAGTAAGCAGGCCCCGCCTGCGCTCTGACAGCAGCTGAAAGCCCCGGTGCTCCCGGGTGAACCGATTGCCGTCTCTCGTGACTGCCCGGCGCACAGAAATGCGCCGGCTGACAATCCAAAAACCGAACCTGCGGGTCTGCGCGGCGGGAACAGCCGCATCCGGCCGCCCCGCAGGATGCGCCCCCGGATGCATTGCATCCGGGGGCATCCGGTTTATGCTGTTCCATTTGCGCCAATGTAAGCGGCGGCGTGTTCGGCCGCCATGATACCGGTGGTATATGCAAAGCCCGACGTATTGCCGGACAGTTCCCCCGGATAGGTGCCTGCATACAGGCTGTTGGCTTCAGAGCCGGCGCCGTAGAGCCCAGGGATCGGCGTCATATCATCCCGCACAACCTCTGTTTTGTCATTGATTTTCAATCCGCCGAGCGCACCGAAGCTGTCTACATAGAACTGTGCCGCATACCAGCGCGGACCGGTCAGCTTCTTCAGATGCTCCTTCTTGAAGAAAATCTCGTCGTACCCCGTCTCGCATGCGGCATTGTATTCGCGCACCGTCTGCTCCAGGATCGACGGATCGACGCCGAGCTGCACCGCCAGCTCGGCCACCGAGTCCGCGGCAAAAATATATGGATATTCCAGCTGCCTTGCCTCCGCCACAATGTCCTCCACGTCGGTCAGCGGCGGCGCCGCGTCCGCCGGCATCAGAAAGCTGACGCCGCCGGTTTTGAACGCATCGGTCACGCTGCTCGCCGTGATCAGGTAGGCATAGCCGCCCGGCTGGCGGTGGATGGCGTTGGCCAGATAGTAGCGCTCGCACGTCTCGTCAATAAAGCGCTCGCCGCGGCTGTTGACCATCAGGTTCGGGTCTGCCAGCAGCGACCATTCCGGCTTCGTCCCCATCGGGCCGCAGTAGATCGGCATCCCTTTGTACACATCGAGCATCATCTCGCTGCGCCCCGCGCCAATCTCCCATGCCATCTGCATGCCGTCGCCGCAGATATTCGGACGCTGGCAGGAGAAAAAAACAGTCTTGTTGTTTTCATAGGTGGTGTAGCGCTTCAGCAGCTCCGGATTGCCCATAAAGCCGCCGGTCGCGATGACAACCGCCTTTGCCGTCACCGCAATCTCCTCCCCGCCCGCCGTCCGGACAATCAGGCCGGTCACTGTGCCCCCATCCGTCTCGAGTCGCTTACCCGCAGCACAAAAGTGCACGGTAACACCGGGCTGCTCGCGGATGCGCTTCATTAAGAGGTCGGGAAGATACCGCTCCACGCCCGGGAACTCCGGGCTGGGGTCATAGGTGTGGCAATAGTGCGCGCGGTCGCCCGGCGGGCTGAACGGACAAGTCGCCGGATCGGAGAAGATTACGCCGAGGTCCTCAAGCCACTGGATCATAAATGCCGTCTTGCGGATATAGGCCGACGCAAGCCGTGCGTCGCTGGTCGCATGGGTGAAATTCATCAGATAACGATATGCATTTTCCACCGTACCCTCTGTCATCCCGCACTTTTTCTGGATGTGCGAGCCGGCAGCGAACGGGCCAATGCCGCCCGAATGCACACCGCCGTGCTTTTCCGTCTTTTCAAACAGGTCGACGGTCAATCCCAGCTGTGCCGCACGCAGCGCAGCGGCCAGCCCCGCCGGCCCCGCGCCCAACACGGCAACGTCCGTCTTGATCCTCTGCATCATGCAACCCCTTTCTTCTTGCTGCCTCAGCGCTCGTATTCAAACTCCAGATCGTACAGGCTGACAGTGTCCCCGTCCTGGATTCCCAACTCCTCAAGCCGGTCAAACAGGCCGGAGCGGCGCAGCTGGCGGTCGAAATACATCCGCGACTCCGCATCGTCAAAATTGATGTCGCCGACCAGCTGCTGCAGCCATGCGCCGGAGATCGACCAGACATCGTCAAAGCGTTCGATCTGCAGATCCGCCGCGTCGCCCGCTTCGGGCAGCGGCTTGACATAGTCCGGCTCATAGGTCAGGATCGGCGGCAGCGCGGCCAGGCGGCCGGCGATATGCCGGACCAGCTCGCGCGTGCCCTGCGTCGTTGCCGCAGAAATCTCAAACAGTTCACAGCCGCGCGCGGCCGCAGCAGTGCGCAGCCGTATGAGATTGTCGCTGTCCGGCTCGAGCAGATCGGTCTTGTTGGCCGCTACGATCATCGGCCGTTCGGCCAGCTCCGGATTGTACTGCTGCAGCTCCGAACAGATCTGTTCGAAATCTGCCACCGGATCGCGTCCCTCACTGCCGGCAGCGTCCACCACATGGACAAGCAGGCGGCATCGATCGATGTGGCGCAGAAAGTCATGCCCGAGTCCCGCTCCCTCTGCCGCACCCTCGATGATGCCGGGAATATCGGCCATGACAAACGAGACGCCCTCGTCAACATAGATGACGCCGAGATTGGGGAACAGTGTGGTAAAATGGTAATTGGCAATCTTCGGGTGCGCGTTGGAGGTCACGGACAGGAGCGTAGACTTGCCGACGTTGGGGAAACCCACCAGTCCGACGTCGGCAAGCAACTTCAGCTCGAGCACCACATCGTGTTGCTCCCCCGGCAGGCCGGACTTGGCAAATCGGGGCACCTGGCGCGTCGGCGTGGCAAAATGCTGATTGCCCCAGCCCCCGCGTCCGCCCCGGCAGAGCACAAAATCCTCGCCTGTTGACATATCGGCAATGATCTGCTCCGTCTCGGCATCGCGTACCAGCGTACCGCGCGGCACACGGATCACCAGATCTTCGCCGGCCTTGCCCTTGCAGCGGTTTCCGCGTCCGTCCGCGCCGCTTTGCGCGGCATATTTGCGCTTGTAGCGAAAATCGAGCAGCGTAGACATGTGGTCGTCTACCCGCAGCACGACGTTGCCGCCGCGGCCGCCGTTGCCGCCGTCACCGCCGCGCGCACTGATGCGGACTTTATCGACAAAATTGGACATAGCTTACCTGCCTTTTTTAGAAAAAAACCCGAACATAGCGAGTATGTTCGGGTTTTGATGTTTCATTATGGCGTTACTGCTCGATCTCGTAAACAGAGACCTTTTTGCGATCCTTACCCATCCGCTCAAAACGGACCGTCCCGTCGACTTTTGCAAACAGCGTATCGTCGCTGCCCAGGCCGACGTTGGTGCCCGGATGAATGTGCGTGCCTCTCTGCCGAACCAGAATGTTACCGGCCAGGACAAACTGACCGTCGGCGCGCTTCACGCCCAGGCGCTTGGACTCGGAATCACGGCCGTTCTTGGTCGAGCCGCCGCCCTTTTTGTGTGCCATGGAATTACACCTCCGTCTGTGTTGAACTCATCCGCATCTCTTACGCGGTGATCGTCTCGATCTGCAGCTTGGTATAAGGCTGCCGGTGGCCCTGATGGGACTTGGAGTCCTTCTTCGGGCGATACTTGAAGACGACGACCTTTCTGCCCTTGCCGTTCTTGACGACGCTGGCCATGACGGAAGCGCCTTCCACAGCCGGGGTGCCAAATTTGGACGAAGCGCCGTCCAGAATGGCGAGCACTTTGTCAAAGGTGACGGTCTCGCCCGCCTCGGCGGGGAGCTTTTCAACGTAGATCACGTCGCCCTCTTTGACCGTGTACTGCTTGCCGCCGGTCACGATAACTGCCTGCATGATTTGCACCTACTTTCCGTTGGTAGACTCGCTCTTCGGGTGCGGGTCAGCCCCGGCTTGAAAACCCTTGCAATGCGGCAGAAAGATTATATCAGCTTGCCCCGATGATGTCAAATAATATTTGACCGAAAATCAGAGATTTGTTATACTGGGGACAATTCTGAACGCAGGAGCAAACACGATGAAGCGATGTGCGGCGCTGTTCGCCGGTGTGATACTGCTGGCGCTGCTCGCCGCGTGCGCGGCGCAGCCGGCGGAGCAGGTCTTTTTTGCAATGGATACGGTGATGCGTGTGCGCATCTGGCACGGCGATCAGGCCGCGGACGATGCGGCGGCCGTGCAGGCGCTGGTGGCATCGCTCGAGCAGTCGCTCTCTGTGACCGAAGATAGCAGCGAAGTGTCGCAGCTGAATGCAGCCGGGGCCGGGGCACTGTCAGAGGATACATTATATTTATTGGAGCGCTCGCTTGATCTGTCCGCGCGCACGGACGGCGCGCTGGACGTGACGCTGTACGCTGTCGTGCAGCTTTGGGGCTTTACAACCGGGGATTACCGTGTGCCGTCCGAAGCAGAGATTGCGCAGGCACTGTCCACCACAGGAGCTGATCGTGTTTCCATCTCAGGCAGCACCGTCACGCTTCGCGAGGGTACCATGCTTGACTTCGGCGCCGTTGCCAAGGGCGAGGCTGCGCAGCGCGCCGCTGCGCTTCTGGCAGAGCGCGGGGCAGAAGCTGCAATCCTCTCATTTGGCGGCAATGTGCAGACGCTCGGCGAAAAGCCGGACGGGACCGACTGGCAGATCGCCGTCCAGGACCCATTCGACGAGACGGCTGCGGCCGTGACGCTCTCGCTGGCCGGCTCGCATGCGATCGTCACCTCCGGCGGCTATCAGCGCAACTTTTCCATTGACGGCGTCACTTACCACCACATCATGGACCCCGAAACCGGCGCACCGGCCCGCAGCGGTCTCAGCTCCGTCACCATTGTCGCAGACGACGGATTTCTGGCCGACGGGCTCTCCACTGCGCTGTATGTCATGGGACTGGAGGAGGCAGCCGCGTTCTGGCGCGAAAGCGACGACTTCGAGGCAGTGCTGATCGACGATACCGGCACGGTCTATGTCACGCAGGGGCTGGCCGATCGGGTCAGCGGCGGTCCGGTACAGGTGATCGAGCGATGAAAACGCGAAGCTGGATTTTTCTTTTCGCCGGCATTGCCCTGGCGTGTGCGGCAGGCTGGCTGTTGCTTCGTCTGGCCGGCGGCGGCACATCGGCCGAGATCTGGTCGGACGGCGTGTTGTATCAGACGGTGGACTTATCGCGCAATCAGACGATTGTCGTCGAATCGGCATATGGTTCCAATACCGTCATCGTGCGGGACGGTGAGATCTCTGTTGCGGAAGCGACCTGTCCGGACGGTGTGTGCATCGCACACGGCCCCGCCCGCGCTGGAGATCCGATTGTCTGCCTGCCGAACCGGCTGGTCATACAACAGGCCGATGGCGCCGCAGACAGCACCGACGCCACGGCCGGCTGAGCGCGCCGGTTTCATTTACATTGCATTGGGTGTAACAAATGGAGCATAACAGAACAGACCGCGAACTGACCCTGCCATCCGAGCGCGCACTCCCCGATGCTGTAGCGGATGCGCTGATCCATGACTTTTTTGAAAATGGGTTTGACGCGGCCGCGCAGCCGGAGAAAAATGCGGATGCGCTGTCGGGACGATTTCAGCAGTTCTCATACGCTTTCGTCTTCGTCCGGCTCAAGGATGACAGCGGTGTGCCGCAGGCCGTGCGGAGCGACAGCGCGCTGCGCCGGCGGCTGGATGACGCGACAGAGCGCATTCTGGAGCTGACCGCGCCGGTATATTCCTGTTTTTCCTGCCGCGTCGACGGGTTCCGTGCACTGCTGCTGGTGCTGCGTGAAGCGTTTACCGCGCTGCCGTCTGAGGCGCAGTATGCACAGCTGGAGGCATTTTTTCTTCAGCAGCAGCAATCGGTTTCCGATGCGCTCGGCTATGGCATTCAGATTGTATGCAGCCGGATCGAGCAGCGGCTGGCCAGCCTGCCTGAGGCCTTTCTGATGACGCTGTTCACCGTGGATTATGCCTTTGCCATCTATCCGCAAAAGGACGTCGTCTCATTTTATACGGCAACGCAGCAGATTCCTGACACCTCACCACTCGGGCTGAAGCCCGAGTGGGAACGGCAATACTTTGACGCAGTGTTCGACCACAATTTCAACAAGGCCAAGGGGCTGCTCTTCAGCCTGATGCAGAGTGAACTGAGCAACCCGGCCACCGCCCTGTCCATCCGCAACCGGCTGCACAGCCGGCTCGACTGCACGCTCAGTATTCTCGGCATTCCGGTCAATGAGAGTCTCCCCGTTCCGGTCCGTCTCCACCAGATTGCCGAGGAGATGATCTCCAGCAAGACCGTCTTAGAGATGAACGACTGCATCGAGCAGTTCTTCGATGGTCTTTCCGCATATTTCAGAACGGTTCCGGTCTCCATGGATCAGAAATTGGATATGATCCTGCAATACATCAATGCCAACTATGCCGACTGCACACTCTCAGCCGGGAAGCTGAGCGGGATGTTGCACATCAGTCAGAGCTATCTCTCCCGCATGTTCAAGCACAAAACAGGGATCAAGCTCATCGATTACATTCACCTCACACGAATCCGACAAGCCCGTGCGCTCATTCAGCAAACGGACGACAGCCTGGCTGAGATTGCGCAGACCGTTGGATATGCCGGCGAGTGGAGCTTGGGCCGTGCATTCAAGCGATATGAAAACATCACGCCCGGTTCGCTCCGGTCAAAATCCGGCTGAGCGCAGCCGCACCGCTTCAAAGCAGCCAATTTGCATTTGATTGAACGCGAAAGGGAACCCTGACGGGTTCCCTTTCGCACTTTTTCTGCTTTCGTTTTGTCCGGGCGAACGGCTGGCTCAGTGAAATACCGCGCACTGCGCCAGCGGCCGGTTGGCGACCGTCATCTGGAAGTCCGCCAGCTTCTCCGTGTTATATACCATCATGCTGACGCGTTCACAAATCGGCAGGAACCGGTATTCGCTGGCCGCCCACTCCTGCAGCGCCGCATAGGCCGAAACACGCTCTTCGCCCTCGGTTCGCAGCGCCAGATCGAAGTAATATGCCCACTCTTCATCGTCCATGCCGACCGGCACATAGGTCGAATTCGGCCCCCAGGTGATCGGAATCGCCTGCGACGGTTCGTAGGCAAATGCGCCGTCGATGGACTGGGTGATAACAAAGTCGGACTCCATGTTCCGCAGCATTGGAATGGCCGTGCCGACATCATAGCTCTCGACCGAGACGTGGAAACCGCCTGTCTCCAGATATGCCTGGAGCGATTCCGCAACATCCTTCAAATCCGTCGTCACGATCAGGCGCAGGTCAATACCATCTGGATAGCCGGCCTCTTCCAGCAGCGCCTGCGCGCCCTCGGGATCATACGCGACCGTCTCCTGCTCCTCATAATACTTTGTAAGCGAGGACGGGAGAATGGAGGTCGCCGGCAGGTAGAGCGAGCCGTATACCGCCGTTGCGATGGACTCCGCATCGACCGACTTGAAGAACGCCTCCCGCACCCGCTCGTCGTCAAACGCCGCCGTTTCCTCCGGCAGTACGATGAGCAGCACGTCGTTGTACTGGTTGATATAGTATCCCGTGAAATCCGGGCAATCACCAGACAGCACACGCTCTGCGTCCGATGTGCTGATCGTGTTGGCGACATCCAGATTGCCGCTCTCAAAATCGATATACATGGTGGACGTCTCGGAATAGTACTTATAGGTAACCTGCGTGCACGCCGGCAGCTCGCCCCAGTAGTCCTCCGCGTCTTTCAGCGCATATGTGACATAGGCCGAGTCCACGTTTTCCACGCAGTAGTACGGGCCGGTACCGTTCGGGCTGCTCATCCACTTTTCCGCATCGCCCGCGTTCACATCCTCGGCACAATAAATCGGCGTATTGGCCATCCACGCCAATGTGGGCGCATAGCTCTCAAAGAACTTGAACCGAATGGTGAAATCGTCAACAATCTCGGTGTTGTCAAAATCGTAGTTATCGTAGTAAGTGCCGGATTTGACATACGCCACATCGCGGAAGCTGCACAGGACGTCCTCGGTGTTGAGCTGCTGGCCATCGGTGAAATAGACGTCCTCCCGCAGCTTGACCTCCAGCGTGACATCGTCGACCCAGGTATAGCGCTCCGCCAGATAAGGTTCCACCTCCTGCGTTTCCGGATCGATGGTGAACAGGCATTCAAACAGCGAATAGGTCTGATAGGTGCTCGAAGTTGTCGAGAGCGGGTCATGCGTCGAGTTGACCGACGTCACACCGATGGTCAGTGTACGGTCCGCCTCATCGCCATTCTGCCCGCTGCTGTCCTGCTCGGTCCCCCCGTCTTCAGAAACCCCCGGCGTATCATCGCCGCTGGTTGTATCCTCCTGCTCCGACTGCGTGCAGGCAGCCATGGCCAGAAGTAGGCACAGCGCAAGAAGCGCGGCCCATACGCGAATTGTCTTTTTCATATTGATCCTCCTTGATGCAAGGCAACGGTGCAAATTGCTCAGTCCGCAAATTCAAAAAATGCGGT
>CAZGBU010000070.1:0-11183 GCA_964523945.1 uncultured Oscillospiraceae bacterium | reverse complement strand
ATAATAGAGAAACAAAGCAGAGGCGGTGACGGAACATGGAGCTTGACGGCAGCGTAAGGCAGCTTAGGGGAGTCGGCCCGGCCAGGGCTGCACAGCTCGCGGCCTTGGGCATCCAGACGGTCGGCGATCTGCTGCGCCACTTTCCGCGCAGCTATGAGGACCGGACCAAGCTCATCTCCATCGGCGCGCTTGTCCCGGATGAGCCGGCCTGCTTTCAGGCCATGGTCGTCACAATGCCACGCACAGCGCACATCCGGAAGGGGCTGGACGTCACAAAGGTAACGGTGGCAGATCACACTGCGCGGCTGAATTTGACCTTTTTCAATCAAAAATATACAGCGGGCCACTTGCAGACTGGGCAGGAATACTGGTTTTACGGTGCCATCAGCAGCGAAGCCGGCGGGCTGCAGATGTTCAATCCCACGGTGGAGCCTTGCGGCGGCGGTGAACTGACGCAGCGCATTCTGCCGGTCTACCCGCTGACAGCTGGTTTGTCCAACCGGACGATACTGCGTTTGATACGCGACGCACTCGATGTATGTGCGCCGCAGCTGCCGGAGCTGCTCCCAGCACCGGTGCGCAGGCAATATCATCTGTGCACTGCGCAGGAGGCGTATTGGGGCATCCACTGCCCCGCTTCGTTCGACACACTGGAACAATCGCGCCGCCGCCTGGCGTTTGAAGAGTTTTTTATCTTCTCCGCCGGACTGGCGCTGCTGCGCGCGCGCCGCACCGATGCGGGCGGCGTATCGTTTTCCAATTGTGACCTGACCGCATTCCGCAGCGCCATCCCGTTTCACCTGACTGGCGCGCAGGAGCGCGTCATCCGCGAAATTTCGGCAGACCTGTCGTCTGATCGCCCAATGAACCGTCTGATCCAGGGTGATGTCGGCAGCGGCAAGACAATTGTCGCGGCGGCTGCGATCTGCTGCGCCGCACAGAGCGGATTCCAGTCTGCGCTGATGGCGCCAACCGAGATCCTGGCCGAGCAGCATGCAGCTACGCTCGGTCCGCTATTGCGCAGGCTCGGCTTTGAGACCGTTCTCCTGACCGGTTCGATGGGGGCTTCTGCCAAGCGCGCCGCGCGGGAAGCGATTTCGGACGGCCGCGCGCAGCTCGCAGTAGGAACGCATGCGCTGATCTCTGAACATACGGCATTTTTCAACCTTGGGCTGGTCGTCGCGGACGAGCAACACCGTTTCGGTGTTGCTCAGCGTGCTGCGCTTTTGGAGAAGGGCCATCAGCCGAATCTGCTTGTCATGTCGGCTACGCCGATTCCGCGCACACTCGCACTGATGCTCTACGGTGATCTCGACCTGTCTGCGATTGATGAAATGCCGCCTGGCCGGCAGAAAATTGATACATTCCTGGTGGGCGAAAGCTATCGCACACGACTCAACGGCTTTATCCGCGCACAGGTGGAGGCTGGTCGCCAAGTCTATGTCGTCTGCCCAGCTGTCGAACAGAGCGAGACGCTGCCGATCAAATCGGCCCAGACATGGGCCGAGACGCTTACACAAACGTTCCCCGACCTGCGCGTCGCGCTGCTGCACGGGCAGATGAAAGGCGCAGACAAAGAACGTGTCATGCGTGCGTTTGCTGCGCACGAGGCGGATATTCTGGTGGCAACAACAGTCATCGAGGTCGGCGTCGATGTGCCCAACGCCACGCTGATCATCATCGAGGATGCTGACCGCTTCGGTCTGTCGCAGCTGCATCAGCTGCGCGGGCGCGTCGGACGCGGCGAGGCCAAATCCTACTGTGTGCTGGTCAGCTCCAGCCGGAATGAACAGACGCGTGCACGGCTCAAAGCACTCTGCCAGACAAACGACGGCTTCCGCATCGCGGAAGAGGATCTGGCGCTGCGTGGCCCGGGCGACTTCTTCGGCGCACGTCAGCACGGTCTGCCGGTTTTCCGGGTGGCAAATCTGGCCGCCGACATCTCCGTACTGCGCGAGGCACAGGAGGCCAGCGCGACATTTCTGCGCTCCGGCAGCGTCGCGGATGATCCGGACTACGCGCCGCTGTTTGCGCGCATCCGCGCGATGCTTGAATCATCCGACGCCTCGCTGAATTAACAGGACAGCCCGCCTTGGGCATACTCTGAATACAGAGTGTGCAAGGAGGAATGTTCTATGTGTGGAATTGCTGGTGAAATCTCCGCAGGGGCGGCGCTGGATATTCATGCGCCCTATTATGACGATATGTCGCGTGCGCTTGCGCGCCGCGGACCGGATCAGCACGGCGACTACCGCGCGGCACAGTGCGTGCTGCTGCACCGCCGGCTGGCTGTCGTCGATATCGAACACGGCCGTCAGCCGATGGAATTTGACGGACTCGTGCTCGTCTATAACGGCGAGCTGTACAACACCGATGAGCTTCGCACGCAGCTGCGGCGCCTCGGCTACACGTTTGACGGCCACTCCGACACAGAGGTCGTGCTCAAGGCATATCATGCCTGGGGGGATGCATGCTGTGCGCGCATGAATGGCATTTTTGCATTTGCAGTTCTGGAAACGCGAACGCAGCGGCTGTTCCTCGCACGCGACCCAATGGGTGTCAAGCCGCTGTTTTATGCCGTGCGCGGCGACCGGCTGCTGTTCGGCTCTGAACTGAAAGCGCTGTTGGCGCACCCCGCCGTCCGGCCAGAGGTCACATGGGAGGGCCTGTATGACATTCTGTTCCTCGGTCCCGGGCGCACACCGGGTTTTGGCGTGCTGCGCGGCGTGTCTGAGCTTCTGCCTGGACAGATGGGGTATTTTGCAGATGGGCAGCTGCGCCTGAGCACTTATTGGGCGCTGCACGATGCCCCCTGCACCGATACATTCGAACAGGCATGTGAAAAAACGCGCTATCTCGTGACAAACGCCATTGAGCGGCAGCTTGTCTCCGACGTGCCGCTGTGCACGTTTTTGTCCGGTGGACTGGATTCTTCGATCATCTCCTCGGTTGCGCAGCGAGCGCGCGGAACTGTAAGCACCTGGTCTGTCGACTATGTCGACAACGACCGTTATTTCCAGGCAGGTAAATTTCAGCCCAATTCCGACAACGCCTATATTGCAATCATGCGCGCATATCTGCACTCCGACCACCACACGGTCACGCTGGACACGCCAGAGCTGGTTGACGCGCTGAACGAGGCAACACTGGCGCGTGATCTACCCGGCATGGCCGACATTGATGCATCGATGCTGCTGCTCTCGCGCGCCGTACGCAAGGAATATACCGTCGTGCTCTCCGGCGAATGCGCCGACGAGATCTTCGGCGGCTATCCCTGGTACCATGATCCGGAGATCCGTGCCATCAACGGCTTCCCATGGGCGCAGACGACGGACTACCGCGCATCGTTCGTACAGCCGGAGCTGCTGCGCGCGTGCGATCCGCATGAATATGTGATGCAGCGCTACCGTGACACGCTTCGCCCCATCGATGTGCTCCCCGGCACATCGCAGGAAGAGCGGCGGATGAAAGAGATGATGCTGCTCAACCTGCGCTGGTTTATGCAGACGCTGCTCGACCGAAAGGACCGCATGAGCATGTGGTCGGGACTGGAGATCCGCGTCCCGTTCTGCGACAAGCGGATAGTGGAATATCTGTACACCCTGCCATGGGAATACAAGGACTACAAAGGACGTGAAAAAGGGCTGCTGCGCCATGCGATGCGCGATATTCTTCCGCAGGAAATCATCGAGCGGAAAAAAGCCCATATCCGAAGACGTGGAATCCCGCGTATATGAACGCCGTCAGCGAGCGGCTGCAGCAGGAACTCGCTGACGATTCTCCCCTGCTATCCATCTGCCGACGCGAAGCACTCGAACAGCTGCTGACGGAAAACCGCAGCCTTCCCTGGTACGGACAGCTGATGACAACACCGCAGACGGTTGCGTATTTCCTGCAGATCGCACAGTGGATGCGCACCTATCAGATTGAGATTGTATAACGGCGAAAAATGAGATAGAATAGCGGATACAGACACAAGTCGCCGTCCCGTGGCGGCATTTACATGCATTACAAAGGAGTGGGAGCAATGTCCTATCAGGAGACAGCCGCGCAGTTGCGCGCAAACGGCGAAAACTGCTGCCAGGCAGTGCTGGGCGCCTGCTGCAGCCATTTTCAGATGGATCATGAAACAGCCTATCGCATCAGTGCATTTTTTGGCGGCGGTGTCCGCCGCGGTGAGCTGTGCGGTGCGGCCTGCGGCGTGCTGATGGCACTCGGCCTGGCGTACGGAGACGAAAATAACCGTCAATGCGGCGAGTCTCTCGCCTTTCTTCAGGCATTTGAGGAGAAGTTCGGCTCGCTCGTGTGCCGCGAACTGGCCGGCGAGGATAAGGAAAATCGCAAAAAGATCTGTCCCGGCCTGGTCGCATTCAGCGCACAGTATCTGGAGGACCGGTTCAAGTGAGCCGGGTTGTATTGATTGTGATGGACGGCGTCGGCTGCGGAGATGGCGGGCCGGGCGACGCCGTCCATGCGGCGCGCACACCGAATCTGGATCATCTGCTGCAGACCTGTCCGCACATCCGTCTCAAGGCGCATGGAACTGCGGTCGGGATGCCGTCCGACGCAGACATGGGTAACTCTGAAGTGGGGCACAATACGCTTGGCTGCGGACAGATCTATGAACAGGGCGCCAAGCTTGTCAGTAGCGCCATCGCGTCCGGCCGAATGTTCGGCGGCACGGTATGGCGCGAGCTGATCGGGAACTGCACGACGCATGGCCGGACGCTGCATTTTCTGGGGCTGCTGTCGGATGGGAACGTCCACTCCAACCTCTCGCATCTGCTGTCGATGCTGCGTCACGCGCGCGCCGACGGCGTCCGGCGCGTGCGCTGCCACATTCTGCTCGACGGGCGTGACGTTCCGGCCTGCTCCGCCCTGTCCTACGTCGACACACTCGAGCAGTGCCTGGCCGAGCTATCCTCAGATGGATTTGATTATGCGATCGCTTCCGGCGGCGGGCGCATGCAGATCACCATGGACCGTTATGAGGCCGACTGGGAGATGGTTCACCGCGGCTGGAACACGCACGTCCGGGCAGAAGGGCGCCGTTTCCCAAACGCGAAATGCGCCATCGAGACATATCGCGCCGAGCTCAGCTGCATTGACCAGGATCTGCCCGGCTTCGTGATCGAGCGGGCAGGTAAACCGGCCGGCCCGATTGAAAACGGCGACAGCGTCATTCTGTTCAACTTCCGCGGCGACCGTGCGATCGAGATCTCACGTGCATTCGACGATCCCACGTTTGTCTGTTTTGACCGCGGCGACTACACCGGCGTGCTGTTCGCCGGCATGCTGGAGTACGACGGCGACCGGCATATCCCTACACGCTATTTGGTCGATCCGCCGAGCATCTCAAATACCCTGACCGAGCGGCTGTGCGAGGCCGGCATCCGCGAATACGCCGTGTCCGAAACACAAAAGTTCGGCCACGTCACTTATTTCTGGAACGGCAACCGGAGCGGAAAATATTCCGAGGCGCTGGAGACATACGAGGAAATTCCGTCTGATCTGGTGCCGTTTGATCAGAAGCCGGAGATGAAAGCTGCAGAAATCACCAACGCACTGATTCATGCGATGGAATCGGGCCGGTATGACTTTCTGCGCTGCAACTATCCGAACGGTGATATGGTTGGCCACACCGGGGTGTTTGATGCCGTCGTACAGGCCGTCGAGGCGGTGGACAAGTCTGTTGGCCTGGTGGCTGAGGCAGCGCGCCGGCTTGGCTATGTTTTGCTGATTACGGCCGACCACGGCAACAGTGACCAGATGTATGACACGGACAAGCAGGGGCATGTTACTGTCCGCACAGCACACTCTCTGAACCCCGTCCCACTGATCCTGTTCGGCGCCGATCCGGCCATCGGACTGCGCAGCGGTTCGTTTGGCCTGGCCAACATTGCCGCAACTGTCACGGAGCTGCTCGGCATAACCGCCCCGGATGCCTGGCACGAGAGCCTGCTTGCCCATAAATAGGACTTGAGTTTTAACGGATTTTCGGTTACAATGATATGCGATTTCTGGAAGGAGGTCAGGCATTATGATGCATCTGCACAACGAGAGAGGCGACATCTCCGTCAGCACCAGCGTCTATACCAATATTGCCGGCGCCGCTGCAACCAACTGCTTCGGCGTCAAGGGCATGGCAGTCCGTTCCATGACCGACGGTCTGGTTCACCTTCTGCGCAAAGAGGCGATGAGCAAGGGTGTCCGCGTCACATTTCTTGACGATAATTCCATCTCGATTGATCTTCACATTATCATCGACCAAGGCGTCAATATCACAGCGCTCGGCGCGTCGATCATCAACGAGGTGCGCTATGTCGTGGAGAAGTCGACCGGCACGGAAGTCCGCGAGGTCAACGTCTTTGTTGACTCTGTCGTGACTGGCTGATTCGCGGGTTTTCGTATACGGAGGTGTATTTTCATGATTCAGACCATCGACGGCGCACAGTTCAGGCAAATGCTGATCAACGGCGCCGCTTCTGTGGAGCTGCACAAACAGCAAATCAATGAGCTGAATGTGTTCCCTGTCCCGGATGGTGACACCGGAACCAATATGAGCATGACGCTCTCCGCCGCCGCGACGGAACTGCGCAAGCCGGACGAGGCGGCGCTCGGCCAGGTGGCGCAAACGGCCGCCTCGGCGATGCTGCGCGGCGCACGCGGTAATTCTGGCGTCATCACTTCCCTGCTCTTCCGCGGGATTGCGAAGTATATGAAGGGCCTGGAGTGCATTGACTGCGCCGGACTGGCCGGTGCGCTGTCCGAGGGCGTCAGCGCGGCCTATAAAGCCGTTATGAAGCCGGCTGAAGGGACTATTCTCACCGTTTCGCGCGTCACGGCGGAGCGAGCTTCCGGCACGGACGCGCCGGCAGACGACCTCGACGCACTGCTCAGCTTTATGATTGATCAGGCCAAGGCGGCACTTGCCGAAACCGTCAACCAGAATCCGGTTCTGAAAAAAGCCGGTGTCGTTGATGCAGGCGGGCTTGGCTTCGTCTATCTGCTGGACGGCATGCTGCGTGCGCTGCGCGGCGAGATGATTGCGGTGGAAGAAGAAACTGCAGGAGAGACAAAAGCACGTGCAGACTTTGCGGAGTTTGAGACAGAAGACATCCTTTTTGCCTATTGCACGGAGTTTATTGTCTCCCGCGAGAACAACAAATCCCCGGAGCTTCTGCGCAGTTTTCTGACCGGCCTGGGCGACAGTCTGGTTCTGGTAGACGACGATGAGCTGATCAAAGTCCACGTTCACACGAACAACCCCGGCAAGGTGCTCGAGGAGGCGCTGACCTATGGCAGCCTTGTAACGGTCAAGATCGAGAACATGAAGCTCCAGCACACCGAAAAGGTGCTCTCTGCCGAGGCTGCGCCGGCTGAACCGGCCATCGCGCCGGCGGAAAAGGAGATTGGTGTGGTCGCCGTATGTGTCGGCGATGGGCTTGAGGCACTGTTTCGCGATCTCGGTGTAGACGGTCTGGTGGAAGGCGGACAGACCATGAACCCTTCGACTGAGGATATTCTCCGGCAAATCAACCGCACGCCGGCACAGACGGTGCTGGTCCTGCCCAATAACAAAAACATCATCATGGCCGCACAGCAGGCCGGTCCTCTGACCGAAAAAGATGTGATTGTGATCCCGACCGGATCCGTTCCGGAAGGCATCGCCGCCATGCTGAACTTTGACGCTGGTGCATCTCCCACTGCCCTGATCGAGGCAATGACCGCTGCGGCGCAGAACGTCGAAACCATTCAGATCACCTACGCTGCGCGCGACTCCGATTTTGATCGCGCTCAGATCCGTGCGGGCGATTACATTGCGTTCAGCGGTAAGAAGCTGCTGGCCGATGAAACGGATGAGACAACGCTGCTCCAGACGGTTGCACAGTATGCCGCAGAACAGGAAAAGGAATTCATCACAATCTACTATGGTGCAGATGTTGATGAGACACGCGCAGACAGCGCGCTTGCCGCATTTGAGCGTGCTTGCCCAAACTGCGAGATCACCCTGGTGCAGGGCGGCCAGCCGGTTTACTATTATCTTGTCTCGCTGGAGTAACAGCCCATATAAAGAATTAAGCTGTGCCCGCGCAATGCGCGGGCACAGCTTTTTTGCTGTCTAGCTCTATCTATTATAAACGGTATCAGCCGGCGTTGCCATACCAACCGTACGGGAACGTGTAATAGTTGCCATCCGTCTGCGTGGAGGTATCCTCCTCGGTCTGCTCTGGCTGCTCGTCCAGAGTGACGGACAGTTCGTGATAGCTGCCGCTCTGGAACACGGTGATGGTGACTGTATCGCCTGCCCTGTAATCACGCAGTGCCGTGACCAGCTCGGTATACGACTCGATGGTCTCATCGCCAATCCCGGTGATGATATCGCCAGCCTGAATACCGGCTTCAGCAGCGCAGCTGCCCTCTTCCACACTGATTACATAGGCGCCTTCCGGCAGATTGTACATCGACGCGCCAGTCGCATCCTGTACAGTCACACCGAGATACGGGCGGCCAACCACGCGGCCATACTGAATCAGGTCGTTGACAATGCTCACGACATCGTTGATCGGGATGACAAAGCCCAGGCCCTCGACATCATCGTCGGCGTATTTGGCTGTGGTGATGCCGATGACATTGCCAGCCATATCAAACAGCGGGCCGCCGGAGTTGCCGGGGTTGATCGCAGCGTCGGTCTGGAACATCCGGATTGGCGTACCGTCGATGTTGATCTCGCGGTCGAGCGCACTGACGTAGCCGCATGTCAGGGTGAATGTCAATTCACCAAGCGGATTGCCAATCGCACAGACCTGCTCACCAATGATCAGCGCATCTGAGTCGCCAAGAGAAACGGGATTCAACCCAGTCGCCTCAATCTTCAACAGCGCGACATCATTGTCCTCATCGTAGCCAACAACGGTAGCCTCATATTCGCTGCTGTCGTGGAGCATCACAGTGATCGAGTCGGCATCCTCAATCACATGATAATTGGTGACGATGTAGCCATCCTCAGAGATGATAAAGCCGCTGCCTGAGCTGGCTGTAGCAGAAATCTGACCAAAGACGTTCACTGTCGTCTGCGTCGAGATCGCAACCACGGACGAGACATTGTCAGCATAGACCTCGCTCGGCGTCATGTCTTTCGTGCTCGAGTTGTTGACCTGCAGCACCAGCGAGCTGTCGCCTGCGCTCGGCTGCTGCGCATCTGAACTGCCTGTCCCAGTCTGCATGTCCTCGCCCGATGCAGAGAGCGTCTGGCTCGATGCCGGTGCGTTGGAATCAATTACAGACGCCATAATTGCACCGCCGCCCAGTCCGCCCACAAGCGCCGCAGCCAGGGCAATTGCAGTCACCTTGACACCGGTTGGGACCTTACGGCGTTTGCGCTTTTTCTGATTGTTGGTTTCTTCTGTTGGAGAGAGGATCGTTTCTTGTTCATAGAGATTGTTGAAATTCTGATCCATTTCAAAGCACTCCTTTTTCCCTGTTGCTGGCTACAGTATACCGGACAAATATGAAAAAATTATGTCCAGATCTGAAACGATATTTAAACATTTTCATCCGTTGAGAATTTTTGTGACTGACGCAGACAAATCGCGGCAGTCTCCCAGAAAAGCGTCAAATGTGCCGAGCCGGTACAGATGAATGATCATCAGGCACAGCACCGGCGCCAGAATCATGCCCAGTACTCCGCCCAGCCGCATACCGACATAAATACAGATCAGGGAGAGCAGCGTTGACAAACCGGTTTGGCCGCCAAGCACACGCGGCTCGGCCAGCTTACGCAGCAAAAACAGCACTGCAGCCAGTACGAACAGGACCAGCGCCTTGGAATACGATCCAGATAGTAGCAGAAGCACGCCCCAGGGAACCAGTATGGTTCCGCTCCCGAAGATCGGGATAAAGTCGATGATGCCAACCGCCAGCGCAATCAAGGCGCTGAATGGCTGGCGCAGCACGAGCAGGACAATCAGACAGATCACAGCAACGATCGCAGAAAGGATAAACTGAGCCTTAAAGTATCCGCCAACCGCAGCAGCCGCCGCACGGCGGAGGTTGGCGCACAGGCGCCGGATTCCGTCCGGGACATGGCGCTCCACCAGGTAACGGAAACGCGGAAAATCGCTCATAATATAGCAAGACGCCAAGACAAAGACAGCAACTGTAATCACAACATTGGCCGTAATTGTCAGCACGCTGCCTGCGCTCTCGAGAACCGGAGGATTCCAGCTGCGCAGCCATTCCGTCAGCTTTTCCAACAGCCACTGCAGGGCATTTTCGATCTGTGCAGCTGCACCGCTGCCAAAACCGAACAGAGCTGCAATTCGCTCAAATGCCTGCTGCAAATTCACCAAAAATGATGAGAGAAGTGTCGGCCAGTTCGATACAAAGCTCCGCAACTGATAGTATATCCCGTAAACTGCGGCGCAAAGCGCAACAGACAAAACTGTCATAATAGCAGCCGTCGACACTGTGGCCCAGATTTTTCTTGTTCCGCCAAATTTCTTTTGCAGAACGCGGATCAGTGGATTCACCAGCCAGGCCAACAGCAGTGCAGCCAGAAACGGGAGCAGAATCGAAAACAGCAGGCCGCCAAATTTTACAAGCACAAAAACGACAGCGCCAATCGCCGCAAGCCGCAACAGCATACGAACACACAGCATGCGAAATTCTCCACCAGAGTGCAGGTGGTCCATCGCAATTCACATCCTTTCGTCTTGGAACTGCGTCCCTGGATGCTTCAACTATATAACAAGTTACAAAAAAAATCTACCGCAATCTTCAAACGCACATATTATTTTATGTTGACAAGCCGACTGTTTTCATGTATCATAACAGGGCTGTCATATTCGGTGGCGGTATACAATTCCATATGGAGTAGTATCGAAGTGGTCATAACGAGCACGACTGGAAATCGTGTAGCCGCTAACACGGCTCGAGGGTTCGAATCCCTCCTACTCCGCCACGTCGGAGCAAAGTCCGCTTTGCTCCGACGTTCTTTTTTGCCTTCGGCAGAAAAGAACGTCATCCGCCCGCTCCCTTGCTCCTCCTTTCCGAATCGAACCCGCTGACGCTGGGCTTCGATTCGGTTTTTCTTTTTTGAAAACCTCAAGTCCTATAATTACACTCCGACCATGCGGAGTATCATTAAAGGATCTGAAAAGGTCTGCTGATGATACTCCGCA
>CAZGBU010000069.1:0-11208 GCA_964523945.1 uncultured Oscillospiraceae bacterium | reverse complement strand
CGCCCCGGTTCTTTGTTAGGTTCTCAGCGCTCCGGCACGCTCGCGTCGATAAACGATGGCTACACCCGCGAGTACCCGGTCGAGCGCATGATGCGCGACGCCAAAATCACCGAGATCTACGAGGGCACCAGCGAGGTCCAGCGTATGGTCATTGCCGGGTCGCTGTGACGCGCGCTGTCTGAGGAGGTTCAACCATGAAAATCATTGTCTGTATGAAACAGGTGCCCGATACCACCGAGGTGCGCCTGGACCCTGTGACCAACACCCTGATCCGCACCGGCGTGCCCAGCATTATCAACCCGGACGATAAGAGAGGCATCGAGGCCGCGCTTCAGATCAAAGAACAGCTCCCTAGCTCCACCGTCACGGTGATCTCGATGGGCCTGCCGAGCGTGGACATCGCACTGCGTGAAGCGCTGGCCATGGGCTGCGACGACGCGATTCTGCTGACGGACCGCAAGCTCGGCGGCGCGGATACCTGGGCGACCTCGTCGTCCATCGCCGGCGCGCTGCGCCACCTGGAATATGACCTGATCATCTGCGGCCGGCAGGCCATCGACGGGGACACCGCGCAGGTCGGCCCGCAGATTGCCGAGCATCTCGGCATCCCGCAGGTCTCCTATGTGGAGCAGATCGCCGAGGTGCATGCGGATAAGCTGGTCGTGCGCCGCCAGTTCGAGGACCGCTACCAGATGATCGAGGTCGCCTGCCCGTGCCTGATCACAACGCTTTCCGAGCTGAATCAGCCGCGCTATATGACCGTCGGCGGCTGCTTTGATGCCTACGAAAAGGAAGTGCGCATCATGAGCTATGCCGACATCGCCGACGTCGTCGATGAGAGCAACATCGGTCTGAAAGGCTCGCCTACAAACGTCGTCAAGTCGATGACCAAGCAGGGCAAGGGCCAGGGTGAGCTGCTGAAAGATCTCACCGCGGACGAAGCGGTGCAGGCCATTGTCGACCGGTTGGCCGCGAAGTACCTGATCTGAGGGAGGGACGGAACCAATGAGCAAAGACGTTTTTGTTTTCTGTGAGCAGCGCGACGGCCAGATTCAGAAGGTTGCGCTGGAGCTGCTCGGCAAGGCCCGGGAGCTGGCCAATGCGCTCGGGCAGCAGGTTGTTGCGGTTCTGCCCGGCGGCGACCAGATCGGGGGCAAGGCCGGCATCCTGATTGCGCACGGCGCAGATGAGGTCATCGTCGATGAGGACCCGATGCTCGCCGAGTATTCCACCGAGCCGTACGCCGAGGTCATGACAGAGGTCATCCGCACCCGTGAGCCGGATGTCGTGCTCTACGGCGCGACCTCGATCGGGCGCGACCTGGCGCCGCGCGTCTCCGCGCGTGTGCACACCGGCCTGACGGCCGACTGCACCGGGCTGGAGATCGACGACGTGGTCAAAGACGGCAAGACATTTCCGAAGCAGCTGAAGATGACCCGTCCGGCGTTCGGCGGCAACATCATGGCGACCATTGTCTGCACCGACCACCGCCCGCAGATGGCTACCGTCCGCCCGGGCGTCATGCAGGCGCTCGAAAATGACCCCGCCCGCACCGGCACGGTCACAAAGCTCTCGATCGAGCTGCACAACAATGTGAAGATCCTCGAAACGGTGAAGTCCACCCGCAGGACGTCCGATATCACCGAGGCAAAGATCCTCGTCTCCGGCGGCCGCGGCCTTGGTGCGCCGGAGAAGTTCGACTCGCTGCGCGCGCTGGCCGACGTGCTCGGCGGCGATGTCTCCGCATCGCGCGCGTGCGTTGATGCCGGCTGGATCGAGAAGGACCGTCAGGTCGGCCAGACCGGAAAGACCGTTCGGCCGGAGCTGTACCTCGCCTGCGGTATTTCGGGCGCGATCCAGCACGTCGCCGGCATGGAGGGCTCGGACTACATCGTCGCCATCAACAAGGCAGAGGATGCGCCGATCTTCGAGACGGCTGATCTCGGCATTGTCGGTGACGTGAATGCCATTGTCCCGAAGCTGACCGAGGCCATCGCAAAGTACAAGGCGCAGAAAGCCGCAGAGTAATATTACAGCAAAGCACCGCGCTGGCTGTTTCGCCGGCGCGGTGCTATTTGTTTGGCGTATCCGGATCAGGACAGTTCGAACATGCCCATATACAAACTGTAGTACCGGCCGCCGCGTGCAAGCAGCACGTCGTGGCTGCCCCGCTCAATGATCTCGCCGTGTTCGATGACGAGAATCTCGTCGGCGTTGCGCACGGTGGACAGCCGATGCGCAATGACAAACACCGTCCGGTTTTCCATCAGCTGATCCATGCCCTGCTCGATCAGTGCCTCGGTACGCGTGTCGACGGAGCTGGTTGCCTCGTCCAGAATCAGAACGGCCGGATCAGCGACCGCGGCGCGCGCAATTGCGAGCAGCTGCCGTTGGCCCTGCGACAGATTGGCGCCGTCGGCGGTGAGCACTGTGTCATAGCCCCGCGGCAGGTGCCGGATGAAAAAGTCAGCGTTGGCCCGCTTTGCCGCCTGCTCCACCGCCTCGTCGCTTGCATCCAGCCGGCCGTATCGGATGTTCTCCCGCACGGTGCCGGAGAACAGATGCGTGTCCTGCAGCACCATCGACAGCACGCCGCGCAGGTCCGGCTTTCGGATCTGACGGATCGGGATGCCGTCGAAGGTGATCTCGCCTGCGTCAATGTCGTAAAAGCGGTTGATCAGGTTTGTGATCGTCGTCTTGCCTGCGCCGGTTGAGCCGACGATTGCAATCTTCTGCCCCGGGCGCGCCGCGCAGGAGATGCCGCGCAGAACGGACTTTTCCGGCTCGTAGGCAAAGCGGACGTCACGCAGTACGATCTCGCCCGCGACGGGACGGCGCCCGCCGTCCGGCGTGACCCATTCGCGCGTCTGGCCGCTTCCTTCGCAGATCACGGTGCCCTCGTCGTGCTCCGGCTCTTCATCCAGGAAGCGAAAGATGCGCTCTGCGCCGGAGAGCGCGGCCAGGATCGTGTTGACCTGCTGGGAAAACTGGCTGATCGGCGTGAACAGGTTGCGCGAGAACAGAATAAACGCCGTCAGCGTGCCGATGTCAAGCATCCCGCGGATGGCCAGCAGCGCGCCGACCGCGCCGGTCAGCGCATACTGCAGGTTCCCCAGGTTGCCGACGCATGGAAACAGGATGTTGGCGTAGATATTTGCCTTGGTGGAGACGCGGCACAGCGCCTCGTTGAGCTGTGCAAATTCGGCGTTGGCCTCGTCCTCGCGGGTGAAAACCTTGACGACTTTTTCGCCGTCGATGATCTCCTCGATATAGCCGTTGACGGCGCCGAGCTGCTCCTGCTGCGCCTTGAAATACTTCGCGCTGCCGCCGCCGATCTTCTTGGAGGCGACGAGCATCACCACGACGATCAGCGCCTGAAAAGCCGTCATGACCGGACTGAGCAGCAGCATGCAGACAACGACGCCCACGACCGACAGCGCCGAGTTGAACAGCTCCGGAATGCACTGGCTGATCATCAGATTGATCGCATCGGTGTCGTTGGTGAAGCGGCTCATGATCTCGCCGTGCGCATGCGTGTCGAAATAGCGGATCGGCAGCGTCCGCATCCGGTCGAACAGGTCGCAACGGAGCCGGAGCACCGTGCCGGTTGAGGCAGTCAGGATCACGCGGGAGTATGCCCAGCCGGCCAGCGTGCCGGCGGCATAGATCACCGCCATGATTGCCACGACACGCGCCAGCCCGGCCAGGTTGGGATCTTTGTGGCCGATCAGCGGCACGACATAGTCGTTCATCAGCGGCTTGAACACATAATTGGCGGCGATCGATGCGGCAACGCTGATGATCACCATGAAAAATACGAACAGCAGCGTAAACTTATAGCTGCCGAGATAGCGCGCCATGCGCCTGGCGGTGGCGGCCAGGCTCTTGGGCTTGCTCGAGAGCTGGTTGTAGCTGTACGACGACATCACTCTGCCTCCTTCCTCTGCGACTGCCAGACCTCAGCATAGATTGCACTGGTCCGGAGCAGCGTGTCATGTGTGCCGACTGCGCTGACGCGTCCCTCGTCGAGCACGACAATCTGGTCCGCGTCTTTGACGGAGGCGATGCGCTGCGCGATAATGATCGTTGTAATCTCGCCAAGCTCGCTGCGCAGTGCTGCGCGGATGGCGCGGTCAGTCATCGTATCGACCGCCGAGGTCGAGTCGTCCAGGATCAGGATCTTCGGCCGGCGCACAAGCGCGCGCGCAATGCACAGCCGCTGCTTCTGCCCGCCGGAGAGATTGACGCCGCCCCGGCCAAGCATTGTGTCATACCCCGCGGGCAGCGCGCGGACGAATTCGTCGGCGCAGGCCGCGCGGCAGGCCAGCACAAGCTGCGCGTCGGTTGCATGGCGGTCGCCCCAGCGCAGATTCTCTGCCACGGTGCCGGTGAACAGCGTGTTGTTCTGCAGCACCATCGACACGCCGCGGCGCAGATCGGCCAGGGCATACGCGTGGATGTCGTGCCCGGAGACGAGCAGTTCGCCGTCCCATATGTCGTAGAGGCGGGCGATAAGCTGCACGAGACTGCTTTTGCCCTCGCCGGTGCCGCCGACAATGCCGATCATCTGCCCCGGCTCAAAGCGCAGATTGATGTCCTGCAGCACCGGGTCAACACCGGGGGTATAGCCAAACGAGACATGGCGGAACTCCACCGAACCGTCTGTCACCTCGATGCCGCCGGGGCCGTCAAGAATCTCGACCGGCTCGTCAAGCACCTCGATCACACGCGTGAGCGAGGCGCGCGCCGTCACCAGATTGACAATAATCGTGCCAATCTGCATGATGCCGATGTAGCCGAAGAAGACGTAGCTGCTGAAGCTGAACAGCTCGCCGGGCTGCATGGATTCGCCGATGACATACTGGCTGCCGAGCCAGTAGACGAACAGCACGCAGATGTAGTTGCCGATCTTTGACACCGGGTTCTGCAGAATGGTCAGCTTTTCCGCAAGCACCTGTGCCAGACGCACCCGTACGCACGATTCGGTAAAGCGCTGCTTTTCATACTGCTCCCGGACGAACGCTTTGACGACGCGGATGCCAGACAGATTCTCCTGCAGGGTGCTGTTCATCTCGTCCGTGCGCTCCATCCGCTCGACAAAGCGCGGATATGCGCGCACAGAGATCACAATCAGGATCACCGACACGACGGGAATCGAAGCAATAAAGATCAGCGACAGCTTCCAGTTGACGATCATCGTGACGACGATGGCCGCTGCAATCAGGGCCGGCGCGCGCACGCAGGTGCGCACGACAAGCATAAACGCGTTTTGCAGATTGGTCACGTCGGTCGTCAGGCGGATAATCAGCGAACCGGTGCTGAATTTGTCCAGGCTGGAAAAGGTGTACTGCTGCACTTTTTCAAACAGCGCCCGGCGGACGTTTTTGCCGAAGCCCATCCCGGCAATGGCCACGTAGCGCCCGCCCAGGATGCTGAACGTCAGCGAGACCAGCGTCAGTACGACCATCGCAGCGCCCATCTGCAGCACATGGGCGCTGTTGCCGGCTAGGAAACCGCCGTCGATCATCTCCGACATCAGCATCGGCAAAAACAGCTCGATCGTGGCCTCGACACAGATGAAGATGGGCACGATCAGTGTCTGCCGTTTGTATTCGCCCACAAAGGACCAGATTCGTTTCAGCATGGTTCCTCCTTACAAAGCTGCGCGTGCAGATTGTCTGCTCCCATTCTATCAGACGGGCAAATTTGTGTCAATCCAAACAGGATGCAGCCTAAGCATTTCGAAAACCGGAAAAGCAAAGCCGCGGCCACCGCTGTAAAACGGTGGCCGCGGCTGCTGTTTTCAGAGAATTGGCTCAGGCGGTCTCAACCGGATGCATGAAGTGCAGGTGGTCGTTGCCGTTCTGGCCGATGACGAAGCCGGTGATGTCGCTGGCAGTCAGAATGTAGTTGACGCCGTTGCAGATGCCGATGGTATAGTGCTCATCGAACACCTTCTGGGAAATGCGGGTATAGGCGTCCTCGATCTCCTGCTCGTCGACAGAGGTGTAGATGATGTCGCACAGGTCCATGATCTCCTGATCCTGGAGGCCGCAGCCGCCGCCGGCATCGGCATAGCTGATGCGGCCGTCCCATGCCTGCACGGCCTGGCCGACGTCGATGAAGCGGCCGGACTGGGTCAGGAAGACCTCGCTCTCGCCGGCGTAGATGATGTTGAAGTACTCAGACAGCTCGGGGGAGTTGATCTCCATCTCGATGCCGACCTCCAGGAACTGCGCCTGGAGATACTCGGCCACCTGCTGGAGCGCCGAATCCGGCTCAAGCGTCAGCGTGAACGAGAATCCATCCGGATAGCCGGCTGCGGCGAGGTACTCCTTGGCCGCGTCCACATCGACCGCGCGGTCGGGATCGAGGCCCGGGACGTACCAGCTTGCCGTGGTGGCGCAGAAGATCTCGGTCGTCTCGGAATAGCCGCCGTACATGATCTGCGCGCAGACCACCGGATCAATCAGCTCATAGAGCGCAGAGCGCAGGTTGACGTCGTTGAAGATCATGCCCTCGGCACAGTTGAACGCCAGGCCGACACAGCGGCTGGACTCCTTGCCGACGACGGTTAGCTCGGTGCTGTCGACGAAGCCGGCCACATCGGAATAGCTCAGGCTCAGCGCCATATCGACGTTGCCGGACTGCACTGCCATGACGCGCGAAGCACTGTCGGAGATCCAGGTGATGCGGATGTACTGATAGTAACCGCCGGCGGTCGGCAGATCCTTGCCCCAGTAGTTCTCATTGCGCTCGAGCAGGACGTACTGGCCCGGGACCCACTCGACAAAGTTGTAGCGGCCGACGTTGCACAGCGGGTTCAGCGAAGCCGCCTGCAGACCACCAAGCTCCTCGACGCAGGACTGGGAGATGATGTAAGTCTCGGTGAACGCGCGGAAGATGTCCGGATTGGACTTCGACAGGCCGATCACGATCGTGTAATCGTCCTCGACATAGCTCTCGGAAGCGTCGAAATAGGCGGTAAAGTTGGCTGCGCCGCCGTTTTCCTCACCGACCTGCAGGCACCACAGAACATCGTTGGCCGTCAGCTCGGTGCCGTTGTAGGCCATGACGCCCTCGCGGATTTTGATGCGGATGTGCAGGTTGTCGATCCACTCATACTCCTCGGCCAGCATCGGGACGATCTCGCCGTTCTGGTCATACTCGAACAGCGCGCTGTGGATCAGGCGAACGATGTTGAAGTCGGGCTTGGTCATGACATTGTACTCGTAGACCAGGCAGACCGGCTCGGCGTCCATCGCGATGTTCAGGGTGGTGTCATAGGTCCAGATGGAACTGTCCATATTCTCCCAGACCTCACCCTCGGTCACGAAGACCTCATCGGCGCTGGTCGAGTCCTGCTCTCCGCCGGTCTCGTTGCCCGACGCGCCGCCGCCCTCGTCGGTGTTGGCGGTGTTGTCACCGCCCGACGGTGTGCCCTCGCTGGTTTCGCCGTCGTCGCTGGCGCACGATGCAACGGAGAAGATCATCAGCAGCGCAAGAAGCAGACAAGTGAGTTTCTTCCAGGTTTTCTTCATTGATCCTTCCTTCTTTCTTCATTTTCTGAATGAGAGTTTTCTGCCAAGCGGTTGTTCCGGTTCAGCCGATCACCCCCTGATCAGTGATATGACGCAGCACTTATTGCCCGGGCTGGACGTGGTGGCAGGCCACCAGATGACCAGGCCGCACCTCGTGCAGCTCCGGCTCGCGTGCCAGGCACTCCTCGGTCGCATCGGGGCAGCGGTCGGCAAACCGGCACTGCGGCTTCAGGTCGATCGGGGAGGTCAGCTCGCCCTTCATCAGTGTTACGCTTCGGCGCTCTTTCAGACGCGGCTCGAGCACCGCGCCGAGCAGAGCCTTGGAATATGGATGCAGCGTGTTCTGGAACAGTTCATTGGATTTGCACTTTTCGACGACACGTCCAAGATACATGACGCAGATCTCATCCGAGATATAGCGCACCACGGACAGATCGTGCGTGATAAACATGTACGTCAGCTTTTTCTCTTTCTGCAGATCCTCGAGCAGGTTGATGACCTGCGCCTGAATCGACACGTCGAGCGCGCTGACCGGCTCGTCACAGACAATGAACTCCGGCTCGAGCGCAAGCGCACGGGCAATGCCGATACGCTGGCGGCGGCCGCCGTCGAGCTCGTGCGGGAACGAATGTGCATAGCGGCGGGCGATGCCGACCGTATCCATCAGTTCGTTGACGCGCGCGGTGCGCTCTTCCTTGTTCTTGCAGCGCTTGTGAATGATCAGCGGCTCTTCGATGAGCTGCGTGATCGAAAGGCGCGGATCGAGCGAGGAGTACGGATCCTGAAAGATCATCTGGATCTTTGTGCGCATCTGCTTCATCTGCTTTTTCGAGTACTTTGCGATGTCTTCGCCGCGGTAGAGGATCTCGCCCGAGGTCGGGTCCTCCATGCGCAGCAGCGTCCGCCCGAGCGTCGACTTGCCGCAGCCGGATTCACCGACAACGCCGAGCGTGGTCTGCTCGTCAATTGTGAACGAGACGTCGTCGACGGCATGGAGCGTTCCCTTGGCCACATTAAAATATTTCTTCAGATGATTGACTTCAATCAGCGCCATGGCTCTCACTCCTCCGTCTGAAAATCAGGATATGCGCGGAAGCACTTGACGAAATGGCCGTCGGATACCTCGACAAGTGTTGGATCCTCCGACCGGCAGCGGTCGTTCGCGTGCGGACAGCGCTCGGCAAACGTGCAATACGGCGGCAGATCCATCGGGTCGGCCATCACGCCGGGGATCGGCTTCAGGCGGCCCTCGATGCCGACGCTCGGCAGCGATTCAAACAGGCCGATCGTATACGGGTGGCGCGGGTTCTCAAAGAAGTCCTCGACGCTGCCGGACTCAACGATCTCACCGGCGTACATGACTGCGCATTTGTCGCACATTTCGGCGACGACGCCAAAGTCATGCGTGATGACCAGCATGGAAGTGCCAGACTGCTCCTGCAGCTGTTTCATCAGTGCCAGCACCTGCGCCTGGATGGTCACGTCGAGCGCCGTGGTCGGCTCGTCGGCGATGATCAGCTCCGGGCTGCACGAGAGCGCCATGGCAATGACCACGCGCTGCTTCATGCCGCCGGAGAACTGGTGCGGATAGTCATTGAAGCGCTCGGCAGGGATACCGACCATCTCGAGCATCCGGCAGGCCTCACCCTCGATGTTTTTCTTGCTCTTGTCGTCGGTGTGCAGCGCGATGCATTCGGCGATCTGCTTGCCCACTTTCTGAACCGGGTTGAGCGCCGTCATGGGATCCTGGAAGATCATGCTGATCCGCTTGCCGCGGATTTTACGCATCTGCTCGTTGTTTTTCTTCAGCAGGTCGTCGCCCTCGAGCAGGATTTCGCCTGTGACGATACGCGACGGCGGAAACGGCAGAAGCCCCATAATTGTCAGCGCCACGCTGGTCTTGCCGGCGCCGGTCTCACCGACCAGACCATAGACCTCGCCGGCGTTCAGCGTCAGATTGACACCATTGATGGCCTCAACCACGCCTTCGGCCGTCTCATAGTGGACGCGCAGGTCGCGGATCTCGAGAAACGGCGGCTTGCCGCCAGTTGTATGCAGTTCGTGTTCCATCTCGTTGTATCCCCCTTACTTCAGCCGCGGATCAAGCGCGTCGCGCACGCCGTCGGCGAACAGGTTGAACCCGAATACCGTCAGCATGATCATCAGGCCGGGGAAGATGACCATGTGCGGATAGGTCTGGATGTATGTCTTGGCCGCAGAGAGCATCGCGCCCCACTCCGGTGTCGGCGGCGTAATACCGAGGCCGATGTAGCTCAGCGACGAGATGAACATGATGTTGCCGGAGATGATCTGGACGCAGACGATCAGCACGAAGCCGACGCAGTTCGGGATAATATGCCGGAACATCAGCCGGAGGTTGCCGGCGCCGAGCGAGCGCGATGCGTCAATGTACTCGTTGCTGCGCACCGTCAGCACCGCCGAACGGACCGTCTTAGCGAATTGCGGCACGCAGGACATACCGACCGCGATCAGTAGCGGCACCGTACCGGTGCCGAGCGCCGCAATGACGATGATGGCCATCATCATGGACGGAATCGCCTGCAGCACGTCCATCACGCGCATCAGAAACAGATCCACCGCGCCGGCAAAGTACGCCGCAATCAGGCCGAACACACCGCCGACGAACACCGATACGACCGCGCTGACGATGCCAATCGGGATTGAGACACGCGTGGCGTAGATGCAGCGGCTGAAGATGTCGCGGCCCAGGTTGTCGGTGCCGAACCAGTGGTCGGCGTTGGGCGTCTGGTACATGGCCATCACGTCGGTCGACGTGTAGCTGTATGGAATGATCGCGGGCGCGAAAATCGCGGCCAGCAGCAGAAGAATGATGATAACCATGCCGAGCACCGCGGTGCGGTTGCGCCGCAGCCGCCGCCAGGCGTCGCGCCAGAACGAGTATTTCTGTTCCTTTTTCCGCTTCTGCTTTTTCGCCTCAAAGGCAAGAATGGTATCGGTTGCGTATTTTGCCACTTGTCACTCACCCTTTCTCAATCGGATCGCCCTCAGGCCGCCTGCGAGCGTTTGCGCCGCTTTTTCACAACGGCAAACGTCGTTTTCAGTCTGGGATCGATGACAATATAGATGAGGTCGAGCAACAGGTTGACGACCGAGAATGTAAATGAGAGCAGAATGGTGCTGCCGAGCACAGACGGATAGTTGCGGTTGTTGATCGCCGTGACCGCGTACTGGCCGATGCCGGGGATGGAGAAGATGTTCTCGATGATCAGCGCGCCGCCGAGCTGCGAGCTGAGCGAGACGCCGATCGCATTGACGACCGGGATCAGCGAGTTGCGCAGCGCATGACTGATGATAATCTTGCCCTCAGACTGCCCCTTGGCGCGGGCCGTGCGGACATAGTCCTGCCGGATGGTTTCGAGCATGCTGGATCGCGTATTTCGTATGACGCTGGCCATTGTCTGCACAGCGACCACCGTCATGGGGAGCACCCACCCCGTCCATGTCTCAACACCGGCCGACGGCAGGACGCCGAGATTAACGGCAAACAGCAGGATCAGCATCAGCGACAGCCAGAAGTTCGGCACGGACGACAGGAACACCGAAACCGCAAGAATGACATTGTCAATGACAGACCCTGACGAACAGGAGAAACGGCGGAGGCTGTTTACCTACTTCAGCAACCACC
>CAZGBU010000068.1:0-11266 GCA_964523945.1 uncultured Oscillospiraceae bacterium | reverse complement strand
CCGCTAGGAAAGACGCTTGCTATAGTTCCTCTCGACAAGTAAACAAAAGGCCCATGCTTAACTGGTTGGGCCTTTCCTCGTAAGTGCCTCTCGGCGTGGATGATGTGTAATATCCCGCGATTATAGGAGATGCAATGCTCATCTGCTGAGGTGGGAAGGGAAGATGTGCTATGGCCAAAGTTTGGATTGCAGTTTTGTGTACCGTTGTGCTGGGGATGGCCGGCATTCTGCTCGGCCTGGAGTCGGATATTCCAATTCCGGAGCTTGGATGTGTGCTTGCGGTGGCTGTCATGGGTGGGTTTATCCTCTGTGCAGTTGAGAAAAAGAAGTGATGGCAGTGACACTGCGGCCGTGGCGGCCGGAAGATATCGACTTTGTCATCCGCGCGGCGGATGACCGGGAAATTGCCCGCTGGCTGAGAGATGTGTTTCCCCATCCGTACCACAGATCAGATGGGGAGGCGTTCATTGCATCCTGTTTGGCCGCGGATGAGCAGACCGGACTGTTTTGCGTTGTGGAGCTCGATGGCCGGGCGGTGGGCAGTATTGCCCTGACCCGCGGCACGGATGTATATCGCCGCAGCGCAGAGCTGGGCTACTGGCTCGCGCGCGCTGCGCAGGGGCATGGCACGATGACGCAGGCCATCCGGCAGATGTGCCTGCTGGGATTTGCGCAGTGGGACATCGTGCGCATTGAGGCCAAGCCGTATGCCGACAACACGGCATCCCGCCGTGTGTTGGAAAAGGCGGGCTTTCAGCTCGAGGGTGTACTGCGGCAGAGTGTCTGTAAATGGGGACAGATGCATGACAGCTGCATCTATGCTCTGCTGAGAGAGGGGATCTCGTAATATTGAACTGACAACCCTGCCCAATATTGGCCCGAAGCTGTCCAGGCTGCTGCAGCAGGCCGGTATACCGGACGCCGATACGCTTCGGCAGCTTGGCACGGAGTCGTCTTTTCTCCGCCTGAAGGCCTGCGATCCCACCGCCTGTTTCCACAAGCTGACAGCGATTGATGGGGCAGTGCAGGGAATTCGCAAAACGCAGCTTGCCCCGGAACGCAGGACGCAGCTGCGGCGTTTTTTTGATTCATTAAAGTAAGGAGTTTTTCTGTGTTTCAGATCATCAAGAGAGAAGGGCGTGCGCGGCGGGGCGAATTTACCTGTCCGCATGGAAGCGTGCAGACGCCGGTCTTTATGAACGTTGCCACGCAGGGCGCGATCAAGGGGGCGTTGAGCGCGGCGGATTTGAAGAATATCGGCTGTCAGATTGCGCTGTCAAATACCTATCATCTGCATCTGCGTCCCGGGGATGAAACGGTACGCGCACTGGGCGGGCTGCATCGGTTTATGACATGGGACGGGCCGATCCTGACCGACAGCGGCGGTTTTCAGGTGTTTTCGCTTGCCAGCCTGCGGCAGATCAAAGAAGAGGGTGTCACATTTGCCTCGCATATTGACGGCCACAGAATTTTTATGGGGCCAGAGGAGAGTATGCGAATCCAGGCCAATCTTGGTTCTGACATTGCGATGGCATTTGATGAATGCATTGAGAATCCAGCGCCACACGAGTATGTCAGCGCTTCGTGTGATCGGACGTATCGCTGGCTGGTGCGCTGCAAGGCAGAGCAGGAACGGCTGCGTGCCTTGCCGGATGCGGTCAATCCTGGCCAGGTCCTGTTTGGTATCAACCAGGGCGGTACCTACAGTGATCTGCGCATCCGTCATATGGAGCAGATTGCGTCGCTCGACCTGCCTGGATATGCAATCGGCGGCCTGGCTGTCGGTGAGCCGACCGAGGTGATGTATCAGATTATTGAGGATGTTGAGCCGTATATGCCTGCGGATCGGCCGCGCTATTTGATGGGGGTTGGCACGCCGTCGAATATTATCGAGGGAGTTTGGCGTGGTATTGACTTTTTTGACTGCGTTATGCCTGCGCGCAACGCACGGCATGCCAAGCTGTTTACCTGGTCCGGCACGCGGAATATGAAAAACGCAAAGTATGCGCGCGATGAACAGCCAATTGACCCGGAATGTACTTGCCCCGTCTGCCGACGGTACCCCCGCGCCTATTTGCACCACCTGTTTAAGGCAGAGGAGATGCTCGCCATGCGGCTGGCGGTGATGCACAATCTGTATTTCTATAACGATCTGATGCGGAAAATCCGTGACGCCCTTGATCAGGGCTGCTTTTCTGCGTTTCGCGCGGCATATTCCGCACGTCTGTCCGATAAAATCTGACAATCCATGCTTGCATTCACATGCGCCTGCCGCTATAATAGCGTCATGACACCATAAAAAACGGAGGATCTGACACCATGGGGGAATACTCTACCATAATCATTCTTGTGCTGATGATCGCAATTTTTTATTTTATGCTGATCCGGCCCGAGAACAAAAAGAAAAAGGCAGTTGAGGCCATGCGCAACGCCGTCGCTGTCGGCGATGAGATTACAACAATCGGCGGAATCAAGGGCGTCATTTGCCACATCAAGGACGATCTGATCGTCATCGAAACCGGCGCGGATCGCGTTCGCATCGAGCTGCAGCGCTGGTCGATCTCCACCAACGACACTGCTGCTGCACGCACGGCTGAGGCAGAAAAAGAGGCCAGAGCGCTCCGTGAGGCTGAGGCGCGGGAGAAGCGCATGGCCAAACAGAAAAAGAAAGACGGAAAAGACGAAACAAAAGAAGCAAAATAAGAATTCGTGCGCGGGACGGAGACACCTCCGTCCCGCGCCTGTCATATTCTCCCGGACATGCGCATAGGTTGTACCAAATCACAACGGGGGGATGGATCCATGTACAACAAAACCCGTACGCCGGCATCCTGGATCAAGACGATCTGCCTGTGCGGCGCGGCATCCATGCTGCTGAGCGTGCTGCTGTGCATGCTGGCGAGCGCGCTGATTCTGAAGGGCGTTCTGCCGCAGGGTGCAATCAATTCGCTTGCCATCGGGATTTGCTTTATCTCAGTGCTGGCCGGATCGCTGGTATGTGCAAAGGCGATTGGGGAGAAGTGCCTGCCGACTGCGCTGGCTGCAGCCGCCGTTTACATTCTGCTCGCACTCATGCTCAAAGGACTGTTTTTCCGCGGCGGCTTTGGTCAGACGGTGTTTTTGCTCCCCGCTGCGGCTGTTGCGGCAATCCTGGCCGGACTGCTCGGCGCAAAGCGGAAAAAAAGACGAAAGTAATTGAAATCAGAGCGGCGATATGCTATCATGAGAAAAATGATTCCTGAGAAGGAGGGCAAAAGATGAAACATATCAAAACGCTAAACGGCGCAACGTTGAAAAACAGCGCGGCCAAAGGTGGCTGCGGCGAGTGCCAGACTTCCTGCCAGTCGGCCTGCAAGACCTCCTGCACCGTCGCGAACCAGAGATGCGAGAATAAAGACCGCTGAACCAAACCCGGACGGGAGGGGTGATCCCCCTCCCGTTCTTTTGTGCGTATGGAGGAATCAAGAATGGTACATACATTTTCCGCACTCGGCGTTTCCATCGCGGTGGATGTCAATAGTGGTGCCGTACATGTGCTCGATGCGGTCTCCTATCGAGTGCTGGAAGCAGCCGGCCAGGACAGCAGCCGGATGCCAGAGGTATCGGGGATCGATCCCGCAACCGTGAAAGAGGCGTGGGACGAGCTGATGGCGCTTAAGGAGCAGGGGCTGCTCTTCTCCGATGACGACTATATTGACCGCAGCCTTGCCGTCGTCAAAAATGCGCCGGTCAAGGCGCTCTGCCTGCACGTTTCGCATGACTGCAATCTGCGCTGCAAATACTGTTTTGCATCCACAGGCGATTTCGGGACAGGCCGCAAAATCATGCCGCCGGAGACGGCGAAGCGGGCGATCGACTTTGTTGTGGAGAAATCCGGTGCCAGGCACAACATTGAAATCGACTTTTTCGGTGGCGAGCCGCTGATGGCGATGGATACGGTCCGCCAGACTGTCGCATATGCCCGTTCGATTGAACAGGAGCGGAATAAAAGCTTTCGCTTTACTATCACAACGAATGGCATGCTCCTGAACGAGGAAAATATCGCATATATCAACCGGGAGATGTCCAACTGCGTCCTTTCCCTCGATGGCCGGCCCGAGGTCAACGACCACTTCCGCGTCACGGAGTCTGGCAGGGGAAGCTATGACGTCATTGTGCCCAAATTTCAGGCGCTGCTGGCCGACCGCAGCCGGGATAAGGATTATTATGTCCGAGGGACATTTACTGCAGATAACCTGGATTTTGCTGCCGACGTGCTGCACATCGCAGACTTCGGCTTTGACAGTGTCTCGGTCGAGCCTGTAATCGCCGCAGACGACTGCGCCTATGCGCTGCGGGAAGAGCATCTGCCAGCCATCTTTGCCGAGTATGAAAAGCTCGCACGCGAAATGTTACATCGCAACGATTTTAACTTCTTCCATTTCAATGTTGATCTGGCGCAGGGGCCGTGCGTTATCAAACGGATCCGCGGATGCGGCGCCGGCAGTGAATATGTAGCGGTGACACCGGAGGGAGATCTGTACCCATGTCATCAGTTTGTTGGCAACGAAGACTATAAGATGGGGAATGTGCACGAGGGGACGTTCCGGATGGATATCTCTGACAGATTCTCTGCACAGAACATCTACACAAGGGAAGATTGCCAAGACTGCTGGGCGCGGTTTTACTGCTCCGGTGGCTGTTCGGCTTCAAATCTGCTGGTCAATGGAAAGATAGAGAAGCCGAATCGGATCGCGTGCGAAATGGAGCGAAAGCGCTTGGAGTGCGCAATTGCCATGCAGGCAATTCGCGGTGGCCTTGCAGAGGAGGCAAGCATCTAATTTCAAGCCAGAAATTTTGCAAGTTTGATATATGAGACTTGCAAAAACAACATCTGCGGTGATTCCGATTGCAGATGCACCATATCTGGTGGTTTTGATTCGCCGCGGCGTAAGCCGCGGCGAATCTTTGTTACGAAGTTGACATAATATTATTTACATAACATCCCGGCATAATCTACAAATTTCGAAAAGTTTACGTAAAATGCTTGAATTTTAGGCCCGCGTGAATTATATTAAGTAAGAATATTGGCGTAGTAATTTCTGTGCTTTTCTATTTCCATAATGCTGCTTGAGCGCACGTCGCTTCTTTTTCTGTACTGCAATGCATAGTCTCAACTGAGAGGTGAGACTATGTTGTGCAGACGCCGCCATGCAAAACGCAAGATATTGTATCAAACGCATTCATTTTGGATTTTGCTCGTCTGCTGTGTCGTCTTGGACGGTTTTTGCGGGCTGCTGCTTGTGCTGCTGGGCCTGCCGGAGGCGGCAGGCAATCTGTTTCTTTTTTTTCCTGCGGCATTGGTAGAGGAGTATCGTTTTGTGCAGGCTTTTGCGCTCTGCTATCGCTATGTCTTGTTTCTTTTTTTGTGCTCATTTTCTGTGCTAGCTGTCTACCTGGTTCCCTGCGCGCTGTTTGTGCGCGGATTCCTGTTGACATATTCCATTGGCTGCTATACTGCGCTCTATGGTGCAGGCGGGTTTCTGACCGCGTTTCAGCTGAACCTGTATCATGGGATATTGATGCTGCCGATCCTGTTGCTGCTTGGCGGATGGTCGTTTGCGCGTCAGGAGCGTACGCTAAATCGGCAGTCGTTCAAAGTTGGAGCTGTTATGACTGGAGTTTCGTTGGTTATGGCTGTTCCAGAATACTGTCTGACCCCATGGATCGCCGGCTCTTTGATGGCGGCGTTTCAAATCGTTTAGGTTAGGATGTTGCCGTATGAATGACTTCACAGAAGAGTACAAAGCGTTCCTGATCGGGGAGAAGCAAGCCTCTGACAATACGGTGCATTCCTACCTGCGTGATATTCACCAGTTTGTCGCGTATTGTGAGCAGCAGGATATTGCAGTCTCCGCTGCTTCACGTGATCAGATCTGCGAGTATTTGCAGCATCTGACGAATATCGGGAAATCGCCGGCAACGGTGTCACGCTGCACTGCATCGCTGAAGAGCTATTATTCCTATCTGGTTTCGATCGGCGAAACAGAGCAAAATCCGGTACATAACATTCACGCAGTGCGTGCAGAAAAACGGCTGCCGCAGATCTTGACGGGAAAAGAGGTAGAACTTTTGCTTTCCCAGCCGCGCTGCACCGATATGAAGGGTTATCGTGACAAGGCCATGCTGGAGCTTTTATACGCGACGGGTATCCGTGTCACTGAGCTGATCTCGCTGAATGTTTCAGATGTCAGTCTCTCTGGTGGTTTTATCCGCTGTGCGAGTAAAGGACGTGAACGGATTATTCCGCTTTATCCGGCTGCGGTCAAGGCACTCGGGGAGTATATCAATAATATACGGCCCAATATGATTGTGAGCCTCGATGAACCGGCTCTGTTTGTCAATCTGAGCGGGGAACGCATGTCCCGTCAGGGCTTTTGGAAAATTATCAAGTACTATCAGGAGGAAGCGCAGATTGAGAAGGATATAACGCCGCATACGCTGCGGCACAGCTTTGCAGCACATCTCTTGGAGAACGGTGCAGACCTGAAGTCGATTCAGGAGATGCTTGGCCACAGCGATATTTCATCAACACAGGTCTATGCACAGCTGATCAAGCAGAATCTGAAAGCGGTATATAACAAATATCATCCAAAGGCATAGTATTATATGAATAGACGCCGGCATGTCAGTTGACATGCCGGCGTTTTTGTATCGAAAGAAGCGAGGTGCACGGAGGTCTCAAAGAGTGGCGCAGCGCATACAAACACGATCTTGAGACAAGCGCGGCGAAAGTTTAGCAGTTATTCCGAACGCAACAAAATAAAAATTTTGTTGCGTTCGGAAGAGAAATTTGTTATACTGGTCTTGTAAGTTTAGGAGGCTTTATATGAACACCAAGAGTTTTTCTGACGCACCTGTGATCCTGCGTGAGTTTCTGTCCTACCATGAGACGATCAAGGGACAATCCCGCCGCACCGTTCAGGAATACTATCTTGACCTGCGCATGTTTCTGCGTTTTATGAAGCTGATGAAGAATGACATGCCCTATGATACGGATCTGGACACGATTTCGATCCGGGATATTGATTTGGATTTTATCCGCAGCATTTCCGTAACGGATGTCTACGATTTTTTGTCTTATTTGTCGAATGACCGCGTTATTTTGGAAAACACCCGATCAGAATCTGTCGGACTGGAGCCATCGTCACGCTCACGCAAACTCTCAGCAATCAAATCATTCTACAAATATCTGACGGTGCGAACACGAATGCTGGATGAGAATCCGGTCAAGGATTTGGAATATCCCAAAATCAGACGGTCGTTGCCCAAGTATCTGACATTGGAGCAATCTTCCAAGTTGCTCCAGGCTGTCCACGGCGTCAATGAAGTACGCGATTTTGCCATTCTGATGATTTTTCTCAATTGCGGTGTCCGGATTTCGGAATTGGTTGGTTTAAATTTGTCAGATGTTTATGATGATCGCCTTCGCGTTGTTGGCAAGGGCAATAAGGAGCGGTTTGTATATATGGGAAGTACCTGCCAGGCTGCAATCGCGCGCTATTGCAGCGAAGTTCGATCCCATATTGACGGTATTTCGGACAACCCGGCACTTTTTATCTCGCGTGATAAGAACCGCATGAGTACCAGCGCAGTACATCGTCTGGTCAAAAAACATCTGGCGGCAGCCGGAATTGATGCCACACAGTTTTCTGCGCATAAGCTGCGGCACACGGCGGCTACGCTGATGCTCTCCGGCGGCGTGGATGTCAAAACCGTCCAGGAGGTGCTGGGGCACGAGCATCTGAACACGACAGAGATCTACACACACATTGAAAATACGGAGCTGAAAATTGCAGCAGAGGCTAACCCGATCGCACATCTGGATCTGGAAAAATAGATTGTAATTTTAAAGCCCCCGCCGTGCGCGCCAACGGCCGCACGGCGGGGGCTTGTTTTTCATGATTCGGTCAAAGCGACGCTGATCGCCTCATGAATGTTTTTGACGCGAAGCACTTCCAATCCGTCCGGTACACTCACCTGCCCACTTCCCTGCCGTGGGATTAGGCACCGGGTAAAGCCCAGCCGCCTGATTTCCCGCAGGCGTTGCTCCAGATTGGATACAGCGCGGATCTCACCGGTCAAACCAACCTCACCAACAGCGACCAATCCGTCATCCACCGGGTGATCCCGACAGCTTGATGCAACCGCCAACACCACCGGCAGATCGGCGGCCGGTTCGTCCAGCGTCAGGCCGCCGATGACATTGATATAGGCGTCCTGCGTTCCGAGACGCATCCCGCCGCGTTTTTCCATCACAGCCAGCAGCAGCGCGGCACGGTTGGCATCAAATCCCTCTGTGGTGCGGCGGGGTACGTTAAAGCTCGAATGCGCGACCAGGGCCTGTACCTCGGCCAGTACAGCTCGGGTTCCCTCCATTGCACAGGCGACACATGTGCCCGGCACGCCGGATGGACGGCCATTCAGAAGCGCCTCAGATGGATTCGGCACCTCGTGCAGGCCGTCTGTGCCCATATCAAATACGCCGATTTCGTTTGTGGAGCCAAACCGGTTCTTGGCTGCGCGCAGCAGTCGATAACTGCTGTTCTGATCGCCCTCAAAATAGAGCACACAATCGACCATATGTTCGAGGACTTTTGGTCCGGCAATAGCCCCTTCTTTGTTGACGTGGCCAACAATGAAAACCGTGATGCCGGTCGATTTGCACAGATGCATCAGCGACATGGTGCAATCTTTGACCTGACTGATGCTGCCGGGCGAAGATTGGTTCGATGTCAGGTAGAGCGTTTGGATCGAGTCGGCGATCAGCACATCGGGTGACGCGGCACGCACGGCCTCGAGAATGTCGTCCAGACAAGTTTCGGACAGGACATAGAGCTGATCAGAAGTGACACCGAGCCGCTGTGCGCGCAGCTTCAGCTGCCGCTCGCTCTCCTCGCCGGATGCATAGAGTACACGCCGCGCCCGGCACAGTTCTGCACAAATTTGAAGAAGCAGCGTCGATTTCCCGATCCCGGGCGCACCGCCGACCAGTACCAGAGAGCCGGCAACGGCGCCGCCGCCGAGTACGCGATCGAGCTCACGCATGCCAGAGGAAAAGCGTACATCATCGGTACCCTCAACCTCTGAGAGCGCTTGTGGCATCCGATTGGCGCGCGACACTGTCGCAGCGGTGCGGCGGCCGGCTGCCGGTCGCTCCTGAAATTCCTCGATAGTATTCCATGCGCCGCAGGCAGGACACTGTCCCTGCCATTTCATCGTCTCATTGCCGCAGCTGGTGCAGTAATATACGGTTTTAGACTTCATTGTTCCCCTGCTCTCTTGTGTATTGGTTTACGGCGTCGCACAGCGCGGCGGCCAGCTTGATCTGATATGCGTCGGTTTGCAGCTTCAATGCCTCGTCTGCATTGGACAAAAAGCCGCATTCCACCAGGATGCCGGTGCAGGAAATGTGGTTCATCAGGTAGACATCCGGTGAAACCATCTTAGAAGAACGGCGGTTTTCCGGATCAACTGATTCCGTCAAAATCTGCTGCGCTATGGAGGCCAGTTGATCGCTGCCCTGCGTCGGTGCACTGAAAACCTGCGCACCGAAATAGCGCCCGTCCGGGAACGTATTCTGGTGAATGCTGACCAACAGCGCCTGTTCGGTCTGCTCGATCAGCGCGACCCGGTTTTTCAGGTCGGAGACTTTCTTCTGAGACAGTGTGCTTGAACCGGATGAGTAGATCGACACGTCCGTTGTGCGCACCATCACGGTATCGTAACCCATTAAATGAAACAGGTCGTTGAGCCGTAGTGCGATGGAGAGATTGATCTGGCTTTCCGGCACGCCCTCAGTGGTGGAAGCGCCGCCGTCTTCGCCGCCATGTCCGGCATCAATGACGATAACCGGTGCAGATGGATCGAGAAGAACAGATGCCTGCTGCGCTTGTGTGCGTGCAATCTGCAGCGCACTGGCAATCAGGAACACGACCAGAAGTACCATCGGCAGATAATTTCGTTTGAGAAATGCCATATCGCATCGCCCCAATACAAGCTTATGGGGCCGTCCCGCACGGCATAACCGCCAAATAGGCCGAATCAACACGGATTTGGATGGAACGCGGCGAATCCTGCGCGCATAGATTGGTTTGGAACAAGGTTCCAAACACGCCAAAGGAGGTTTCCACTTGGAAAACAAAAAGAATGAGCACGGCGCACAGAATGCGCCGGAGCTGACGCAGGATGCAACCGGGATTCTGCCGGACTGCGCGCCACTGGCGTATCCATACGTTCCTTTTCAGAGAACGGGCTCACAGAAATATGAGCCGAAATTTGCGCTGGTTCGCGGGACGCTCTTCCCCGGACTGGACCTGCCGTTCATGGGTATGGTCAACACCGGTGAAAAATCTAATACCCCACTGCACGAGCTGCAGGCGCTTGGCTTTGCTGTGCAGGAACTGGGGCTCTATCTCGATACACATCCCGACGACAAAGAGGCGCTGGAACTGTTTATTGCCTACTCCGATCTATACGACAACGGTGCGAAAGAATACCAGCGGCGTTATGGCCCATTTGAGCAGGCCGATGCCGGCCGCGGCGGCATGTACGACTGGATTGACAATCCCTGGCCCTGGGATCCCCACCTGGCCCTGGGATCCCCAGAGAGAAACGGAGGCGTAATCATGTTCATATACAATAAAAAGCTGCAGTACCCGGTCAAGATTTCCAACCCAAACCCGCGTCTGGCCTCGATCATCATTTCACAGTACGGCGGGCCAGACGCCAACAGGCTATTACAGTAAAATATTGGCCTTCAGAAAATCGATTGCTTTGGCCCACCGTACATCGGCAGGCTATGGTCTGCACACCCTCTCCCCTTCCCTTCTGATAATAGCCAACAAAATTGCCGCAGTCAACATCTGACTGCGGCATTGCTCATTCATTTCAGGCGTTGGTCTGCTTCTCGTAGAACTTGGCCTTCCCTTGGAACAGGTTGTTCAGGTAGGTGGTCTTGAGCCAGGTGGCGACCTGAGACTTCTGCTCGGCGTTCAGTTCATCGGTGCTTACCAGCTTGTCGCCGATGTGGACGAACGACACCGTCTTGATCTTCTTCTCTGCCACCTGCATCACCACCCCTACATCATATTCGGATCGGGCTCGGGTCTTTCTTGATTTCCGTAATCTTATTATACGTTACCAAATGGTAATTTGCAAGTAAAAAGAGGCGGCCGGAGGAAGAATTTCGACCTCCGGCCAAATCATTGCCTTATTCCTCTTCGTC
>CAZGBU010000067.1:0-11446 GCA_964523945.1 uncultured Oscillospiraceae bacterium | reverse complement strand
GGGAAGGTCGCATTCTACCGATGAATTATACCCGCGTATGGGTGGATTATAGCACAACGCCGCGTGGAAATCAACCGCTTTTTGGCGAAACACCGGCTGCCGCTTGCAGCCGGCCGCCGGTTGTGGTATCATCATCATACCTGCGCAGGTCGCGTTGCCCGGCCTGCCGCCGTCGAAAGGAGGCGCCGCAATGGACGATTACGCAGCCTGCTATCTCTGCCCGCGCGCATGCGGCGCCGACCGCCGCGCAGGCCGGCCCGGCGCATGCCGGATGGGCGCCGGGGTGCGTGTGGCGCGCGCTGCGCCGCACTTCTGGGAGGAGCCGCCGATCTCCGGCCCGTTCGGCTCCGGCGCGGTGTTTTTCTCCGGCTGCGGCCTCGGCTGCCGGTTCTGCCAGAACGCGGCGATTTCATCCGGCGGCTTCGGCGCGCCGGTCACCGTGGAGCAGCTGCGGGCCATCTTCCGCCGTCTGGTCGAGGAAGAGGGCTGCTGCAATCTGAACCTCGTCACCGGCACGCACTTCCTGCCGGAGATTTTGCAGGCGCTTGACCCGAAGCCGCCCGTTCCTGTCGTCTGGAACACCGGCGGGTATGAGACGCGCGAGACGCTTCGGCGGCTCGACGGCATCGTCGACGTCTACCTGCCCGACCTGAAATACCGCGACAGCGCGCTGGCCGCGCGGCTGTCCGCAGCGCCGGACTATCCCGACGTCGCCTGCGCCGCGATCGAGGAGATGGTCCGCCAGACCGGCCCGGCCCGCTTCGACGGCGAGGGCCGGATGACCCGCGGGACGATGGTGCGCCATCTGGTGCTGCCCGGGTGCGTGGACAATTCGCTATCTTGCGTGGAATGGTTCGCGGAGACATTCGCGCCCGGCACGGTGCCGCTGTCGCTGATGTGCCAGTACACGCCGATGCCCGGCATGGAGCCGCCGTTCGACCGCCGCGTCGATGAGAACGAATATGCCGCCGTCCGCTCGTGGGCGGAGCTGTGCGGCATCCGGACCGGCTTTGTGCAGGATTTTGCCGCCGCTTCCGCGGCGTATATTCCCGATTTTTCTTCACTGGAAGGAGTGCCAACCCATGATCTGTGAGACCATCCTGCTGCCCGGCGGCGCGAAGCTCGACGCGTTCCGCCAGACCTGGGCGCCATTTCCCGGGACGAGCGTGCGCCGCGCCGCAGTGATCGTCTGCCCCGGCGGCGGCTACGCCGTTTTATCGCGCACCGAGGGCGAGGCCGTCGCGCTCGCGTTCGCCGCGCAGGGCCTGGACGCGTTCGTGCTGCGCTACCGCACGGGCGAGCGCGCCGTCTGGCCGAACCCGCTTGTTGACGCGACGCAGGCCGTTGCGCACGTGCGTGCGCAGGCGGATGCGTGGCAGATCGACCCGGACAAAATCGCGCTGGCCGGCTTCTCGGCGGGCGGCCATGTGAGCGCGTCGCTCGGCACCATGTGGCCGCAGGCGGACCTGCATGCGCGCGCCGGCGCCGGCGCCGAGGCGATCCGGCCGAATGCGCTGATCCTCGGCTACCCGGCGCTGAGCCTGCGCATCGCGCGCGAGAGCGATATGCCGGCCATGCTCACGGGCGGCCGTCCGGTCGACGCGCTACTGGCCGAGACGGAGACGGCCGATTTTGTCGGCTCGCACACGCCGCCCACGTTCCTCTGGACGATCTTTGACGACGGCGCGATCCCGGTGGAACAGGGGCTTGCCTTCTGTCAAAGGCTCGCCGAACATGAGGTTCCCTTCGAACTGCACACGTTCGCCCACGGCGAGCACGCGAGCAGCCTCGGCACCGCCGCAACCGCCCTCGGCGGCGCGGAGCACCCGCACACGGCGCATTGGTTCCCGCTGTGCTGCGCGTGGCTGCGCAGCCTGTTCGGCGCGCCGCAGCTCGTCGGCGCGCCGCCGGCGATGGGCGGCTTCGGCGGCGGCGGACGCGCCCACCCCGCCCCGTGACCGAAAAACAAATGTTTGCCAAATGCGGCGCGGTGTGCTATACTGAACCAAACAGGCGGCTGCGCCGCGAAAGGAGCGATCGGGATGCCGCGCACAAGCAGCAAGCGTGAGGAAATCTTTCAGTTTCTGTGCGACTTTACCGGGCGCAACGGCTACGCGCCGACGGTACGCGAGATCTGCGCGGCGGTCGGGCTCAGCTCCACCGCGTCGGTCTACCGGCACCTCGAGCGGCTGCGCGACGACGGCCGCATCCAGATGGACGAGCAGAAAAAGCGCGCGATTTCGCTGCCGGCCGCGCGGCCGGGGCGCGTCCCGGTGCTCGGCATGGTCACCGCGGGCGAGCCGGTGCTCGCCGTCGAAAACATCGAGGGCTACCTGCCGTGGGACGGCGAGGACGGCTGCTTTGCCCTGCGCGTGCGCGGCGAATCGATGATCGGCGCGGGGATTCTGGACGGGGACAAGGTCGTCGTCCGGCTGCAGCCCGACGCCGACAACGGGCAGATCGTCGTCGCGCTGCTCGGCGACGAGGCGACAGTCAAGCGGCTGCGCCGCACCGGCGGCGAGGTCTGGCTGATGCCGGAGAACCCGGCCTTTGATCCGATCGACGGGCGCGAGGCCGTCATCCTCGGGCGGGTCAAGGCCGTCATCCGCGAATACTGACGAAAGCAGGAGGCTTCTATGCTGCAATTTCTCGAGTCTGTGACGATTGTGCTGCTGCTGGTGCTCAGCGTGGCGATCATCGTGCTGTTTTTTGTCTACACGGGGCTGGACAAGCGCCGCTTCCGCATCGAGCGCCAGCTCGACAAGGTGCTGCCGCTGGTGCGCAAGTGGATGAGCGAGCTGCGCCCGCTCGCGGCGGACGGCGTGCTCGTGGCCGACGGCGCAGCCGTCGCGGCCGCGTGCGACCAGTTCCTGTCCACGCGCAAGCTGATGCGCCGGCTCGACGCGCTCTCGCAGCTCAACGAGCTTGCCGCCGGCTTGGTCTGCCGCGCCGACGTGGAGCTGACCGAAGACCAGCGCGAGCACGACGCCAATGTGCAGGAGCTGCAGGGCATGGTGCGCGACTTTTTCTCGATGTACCCGATCATGGCCGACGACTATAACAAACGGATCGAGAAGCCGGTCTACAAGCTGGGGGCCAAGCTGATGCGCTTCCGCCCGGTGCCCGACCTGTCAAAGCTGGAAAAAGCATAGCGCCGGCGCGCTGAAAAGCCCGTTCTGCTGCGGCAGAACGGGCTTTTTATTCTGCAAAAAACCGGGCAGCGGCGCTCCAGCGCCGCCGCCCGCCTCTGGGGGGTGGGTGCACGACCGGCCGCAGGCGGCCGGGCAATGCCGAAGATACGGCTTACCAGGCGTAATCGCCGAAGCCCTGTTCGCTGGGATAGATGTGCGTGTTCTTGTAGTCCGCGCAGCCGGGCGAATAGGTATGCGCCTCGTCGAGGTGCTCGTACGGCTCGGGGCAGGGCACCGTGTCCTGCACGGTCTGGATGATTGAGATGTCGTTGTGCACCTGGCGCAGGTCGGACACGCCGGAGACCGGGGGACCGGAGCAGTTGCCGACCGAGAGCGTCCCGTCGACGTATTTCTCATACAGGTCGTGGGCCCAGTTCGACCCGTCGTACTGATCGGCGATGTCGGGGCAGACCTGCTCGTGGAACCACCACCAGCGGCCGTCGCGGTAGACGAAGTCGGAGCCGTAGCGCTCCCACAGCCACATGCCGTTGCGGCCGCCGCCGTAGCCGATGACGTTCATCATCGTGCCGGGCGTCAGGTAGAACGAGCGGGCGGATTCGCCGTCGTCGGCAACCTCGATGACCGGCGAGGCCAGCACATGGCACGAAGCCGAGAACGTGCCCTTCCAGTTGTGGCCGTACAGGCCGAACTCACCGAAGATGTCGGCGAGCTTGGTCGGCCGGTCGGTGCGCTTCGGGCGGTTTTTGGCGGTGGCAAACGGGCCGCCCTCGGGCAGCTCGCCCATGCCGCCGGGCTGCACCAGGCGGTCGTCCGGGTCGAGATCCATCGAGCGCGGGTCGAGCGGATCGTCAAAATGCGCCGGGACAAGCTCGCGGAAGCCCATCATGCGGCCGAAGGTGTGGCCGAACGTGGAATTGTCCGAGCGCAGCCAGAACCAGCCGTATTCCTCGCGGCCGCAGTCCATGCCGTGCAGATAGGCGTGGCGCGCCTTGAGCTCCTCGACCTTCTGGCCGGCGAGCACATTGTGGACGCGCTGCTCAAACGAGAGATTTCTGTTCATTCCGTCTCGCCTCCTCAGTTATAGATGCGCTCATAGAACTTGCGGCCGACCTTGCCGTTCGCGCCGTAGCCCATGTCTTCATCATAGTATTTGTACGGCTTGGGCATATCCTCGAACAGATACTCCCAGCCAAAGACGTTGTTGTAGACCTCGCGCTTGACCGTCGGGTCGCCGAACTCCCACTTCGACGGGTCGTTCGGATCGGTGATGATGGTCGGGGTCTCGTTGTAGTTGACGCCGGACGGGATCGTGAAGTCGTGCTCGGAGACGACGTGCCAGATCTTGAACGCATCGCCCTCGAGCGCGAACTCGAGGAACAGCAGCCCGAACTGGAAGAACGTCTCGCCGCGGCCGTCGGGATGGCCGACGCCCATCAGGCCCAGGTCATAGACCAGCATGCGGGCGGTCTGGCCGTCGTTGGCGATGTACACGAGCGGGGTGGTGGCGGAGTGCTGGCGCACCATGCCGAGGCCGCGGTCGGCAGCCGTATAGCCCTTCTCCGGCCGGGCGGCCTGGAACTCGGCGAGCGTCTTGTCCTGGCGCTGCTCAAGCTCGGAGACCAGATAGCGCTCGACCTCGGGCATGCCGACGTAATAGCCGATATTCGTGCCGAACGAGGCGGTCTTCTGATGCTCGGGTTCCTTGACCCAGAGCTCGTCGATGGCGCGGGCGGTCTCACCGTTGCCCCAGTAGTTGACGAAGCGGCCGACCGTGTCTGCGATCATCTCACGCTGGTATGCGCGCCAGAGGATCTCGTCGGCCGTGTAATCCTTGTTGAATTCCTGAAACATGCGCTCTCCTCCTTTCACGCGCCGTAGCTGAAGGTCTGCTCGAACGTCTCATACGGGACCGGGGCCGGCGGGCTCTTCGCAGCGGGGCGGTCGGGGTAGTACGTCTCAAACAGCGTGCACGGAACGTTCGGCTCCGGCATCTTGAATTCGTCCATCGGGGCGAATTCGGGGATCGGATCGTACTGCTTCGGCGCGTCGGTCAGCGGCGAGCCGCACTGTGCGTTGATGTTGTAGAGCAGCTGCATGTGCCAGATCTTCCATTCGCCGCCCTCGAGCACGAAGTCGACCGCAGCCCAGCCGAACGTCCAGTAGGCGATCGGGCCGCAGCCGGTCAGGCGGCAGTACGAGCCGCGGACGTTCCACAGGCCCTTGGCGGTCAGGCCGTCGCCGGCGATCTCGATGATCTGCGACTCGAACGGCAGATAGGTCATCATACCGACGCCGTAGACCTCCTCGGCAGTCTTGTCGCCGAGCGCGTCCGGGAACTTCTTCTGGATCAGCGCCGACGAGAGCGCGATCTCCTCGCCGAGCGCGTCGTAGTAGCCCTTGACGGCGGCCGCGCCCTGGTAGTAGCCGTTGTTCAGGCCGAGGCAGACGTCGTCGCGCTTCGACCAGTAGCGCTCGTAGACGGCGGCCTCCTGCTTGACCGAGTAGTCGTGCGAGATCTTGCCCATGACGTTGCGGATCTCGCGGCGCGACTCGAGCAGCTCGAGCATCTGCATAGAGGTGTATGCTTTCATCGAATCCTTCCTTTCTGCTGGATTTTATTGTCATGCTAAGCATAGCACACCCATCCGCCGGAAACAATCGTTTTTCCGGTATTTCTTATGAATATTCTGGCGGGATTCATATGCGCAGAATGAATAACTTCGTATGCGAACCGGCTGCCGTGCACAGAAAAGGCGGGCCGCCCCACCCGGGCGGCCCGCCTGCGGCCTGCGCTGCTGCTTATTCCGCTGTGTGCATTGCCGGGCGGGTGTCCGCCGTCCAGCGCTGCGGGTTGCTGTCGTCAGGGATCAGGCCGGAGAGGATCTGCTCGTAGTGGGCCGCTTTCTCGTCCATATAGGCCGCCGTGGCTTCGGCCTCCCGGATCCGCTGATAGGCCCGCTCCCGCTGGCGCAGGATGATCTGATACCGGGCGCAGAGGATCTCCCGGGACTCGGGCAGGCGGCACAGGGCGCAGTACTCCCGGATGTCCTCGATGGACGCCCCGCAGCCCTTCAGGCAGATGATGCCCTGCATCCAGTTGACCGACTCCTCGTCGAATACCCGGCGGTTGGCTCCGTCCCGGCGGCAGGGCAAAAGGCCCTCGTCGGTATAATAGCGGATGGTGTGCGCCGTCGTGTGGAACATCTCCGCAAACTGCTTGAGCGTATAGGTCATGGCATTCTCTCCAAAGATTTTTTCAAAAGGGTGTTGACTTCGGGTTACCCGAACTTGCTATGCTCATGATAGCAGAAACAGAACGAGCCTTCAAGTGCCCGGACCCATCGACAGGAGGAACCATCATGAATACCATCACCCTGAACAACGGCGTGGAGATGCCCGTACTGGGCTTCGGCACCTTTCTGATGAACGGACCGGTGTGCGAGGACAGCGTTCTTGCCGCCCTCCACGCCGGCTATCGCATGATCGACACGGCGGAAGCCTACGGCAACGAGGCGGCGGCGGGCGGCGCCGTGGCGAAAAGCGGCGTTCCCCGGGAAACCCTGTTCCTGGTCACCAAGGTGAACTTCCGCTCTTATGAGCGCGCCCGCCGGACGGTGGAGGAATCCCTCAGAAAGCTGCGGACTGATTACCTCGATCTGGTGCTGCTCCACTGGCCCTTTGGCAATTACTATGCCGCCTGGCGGACGCTGGAGGCGCTGCAGCGGGAGGGAAAAATCCGCGCCATCGGCGTGTCCAACTTTGACCCGGACCGGCTGATCGATCTGATCGAGTTCAACGAGATCGTCCCCGCGGTGGATCAGATCGAGACGCACCTGCTCTGCCAGCGCAGACAGGAGCATGCATGGCTGGAGAAGTACGGCGTGCGCCACATGGCCTACGCCCCCCTGGGGCAGGGCCGGAAAAACGAGATGTTCCGGGAACCCGCCCTGGTGGAGATCGCGGCGGCGCACGGCAAGACGCCCGCGCAGACGGCCCTGCGCTTTCTGATCCAGAGCGGCATGACCGTCATCCCCAAGTCCGCCCACGCGGACCGCATTCGGGAGAATGCCGGCCTGTTCGACTTCGAACTGCGCGCGGATGAGCTGGCGCGGCTGGCTGCGCTGGACGCCGCCGCGCCCATGATCGGACGGCCCGCGGACCCCGCGCTGGCAGAGGCTGCCATGCAGTGGTGAGCCGCGCCCGCCGCGTCAGGCGGAGACGCCGTCCGGCGTGACCAGATCGTCGTCCGTTACGATCCAGGCCGCATCATCGGCCGCTGCGGCGGCGTCTATGGTGTCGCTGGCGCCTGCCCCGGCTGCGTCATCGGCGGCCGGATCCCCGGCAACGGCGTCGCCGGACGAGAGCACGAGCATGGTGCCGTCCGCCGCCGTCATGGCGAGGACAAACCCGCCGTCCTGCAAATCGATCGTCCAGACCGCATCCAGCGCAAACAGGCCGAGCGCGTCCAGCTCCGCCGCGCGCGCGGCGGCCGCCTGTGCGAGTATGCGCAGCTCCGCGTCCTCCCAGGGGGCGACGGCATCGATCGTCGCCGCCGCCTCCGTCTTTGTCGTCGTGCCGTCGGTCAGGCGCAGATAGATCGATGTCGCGGTGGGCGAGGTGCGGCTCATCTGCGCGAGCGTCCAGGCCAGCGCGTCGTCCGTGTCGTCCGGGCAGGGGGAATCTGCCGCGAAGGACCGGTGCGCCAGCGCCAGATATTCCGCCCACCATTCGCCGAGCGTCTCGGTTTCCAGCGGCATGTCCAGCCCGCCGAGCCGGCTCGTCATCGCGCCGAACACGCCGCTCAGCGCGTCTGAGTCCGCCCAGGTGCGGCCGTCCAACGCGCCGTCGTGCGCGAGCAGACAAGCCCAGCAGTCAATCAGGAATTTCTCCCGCGCGCCCGTCTCGTCCGGCAGCAATGCGCTCGCCGCCAGCAGCGCGTCAATCGCCGCATTGTCGTCCGTCCCGGGCGCCCAGCGGCCGGCCGCATCGACCAGGCCGCACCAGCCCGAACAGGCACGGCGCGGGCACGTCGGCCAGATAGACGACGGTTTTCCCCGCATGGCCGAGCAGCCGGCGCGTCCGCCGCACCCGGCGGTAAAACAGCGCGTTGCACAGCGCGAACCACCCGGCTGCCACGGCTATGCCGCACAGCCAGATGGCAGGCAGCGCAGCGCGCAGCCGGTCCGTCCAGCGCGGCGCGGCCGACGGCTGCGGCGAAGCAGACGGCGCATCGGATGCGCCCGCGGTGTCGGGCCACGCGGGGGTGGTGCCGGCCGCGCCGTCCGATCCGGCGGCCGGCGCGGCCGGTCCATTGAAATCCACTGCGCCGGCGGACGGCTCCGCCGCGGTCTGCGCCGCCGTCTGCGCGGGGGCTGCGGATGCGGCCGGCGCCGGCGCAAGCAGGCTCGCCGGCGAGAGCGCGCTCTGGCCGAAGCTCACCGGCACGAGCAGCCGCACCGCGACAATCAGCCACAGCGCATCGCGCGCGCGCTGATCCGCGCGCCGGCCAGCGCACGCACGGCCAGCACGAACAGCGTCAGCGCCGTCGCGCCGGTCAGCCATTCAAGCGTCATCGTCGCCGCCCCCTTCCAGCTCGCGCAGCAGCGCGGACAGCGCGGCCCGGTCGTCCTCCCGCAGCGCGCCGCCGCGCACCATCGCGCTCATCATCAGGCCGAGCGAGCCGCCATAGACCTTCTGCAGGAAGTGGTTCGTCTCGTCGCGCGCGGCGTCCTCGCGCGCCAGAACCGGGTAGTAGCGCTTGGCGCGCGCGCCGTCCTGATGCGCCACCGCGCCCTTTTCCTCGAGCCGGGAGAGCATCGTGATCACTGTGTGCTTGCTCCAGCCCGTCGCGGGCGCAAGCGCATGCACCAGCTCGGTGATCGTGCGCGGCGCGCTCTCCCACAGGCAGTTCATCAGCTTCCATTCGCCGTCGGACAGGCTCGTGTGCGGTTTCATCCCATCGCCCCCTGAAGGTAGTCAAATGTCTACCTTCAGGGTAGCAGAAAGGTAGACGCTTGTCAACCTTTCCGCAGAAAATTTTCCCTGCGGCGCCCCGACAGACGGGAGTTACCGCGCCGCGCAGCTACGGCGTGTTGACGATGCCGGCCAGCAGCGGCAGGCCGCTGCTGCCGGTCAGCACGAACACGAACGGCCGGTCGAGCACAAAGTCGATCTCGTCATCCGGCGGCCCACTGGTCCCATCTGCGGCCATCACCGTATAGGCCGCGGCGGTCAGCCCCTCCTCGTCGGCGGCCACGCGCACGCCGTGCAGCGCCTGCGAGACGAAAATCCCGTCCACTTCCTCTGTCGCCGGCGAAAAATCGGACACGGCCGGGTCAAACACGTCGGTCACGCCGAGCGCCTGCAGCCCCTCGCGCAGGTCGATCTGCGACGCGATGTCAAACTTCGGCATCGACAGATGGATCAGCAGGCTCTGCCGGTTCTCCCAGTCCCCGTCTGCGAGCGCGAACGCCATCGCCTCGTCGTCGGCAAGCAGGTCCTCCGGCGTCACGCCCTCGTCGGGCAGGAGCAGCCACATCGTGCCGCCGCCGTTTTCCAGCCACAGCCCCACCGCACTGAACCGGTCGCCCCAGTAATAGCTGCCCGACATGCTCGTGCGCATAAAATCACAGGTCCGGTCGCCGTCCGCCGCGTGGAACGTGTCCGGCGCGGTGTTTTCCTCCGGGAACGCCGCGGCCCACTTCGCCTGGTAATACAGCGTCGTCGCCAGCGCGAGCACGGTGTCCGCGCTGAGCGAGATGTCCGCGATCTGATCGTCCAGCAGCCCGCCGGTCTGCACGCTCAGCCAGCGCCGCAGTTCGTCGTTATACGCATCCGAGCCCATCTCGCCCTGAAACGAGGACGCATAATAATCGGCGGCGAGCGTCTGCATCGTCCCGGGCACATAGGCGATGTCCGCATCCAGCCAGACGGAGTCGGCCAGGATGCAGGTCGTCGCGCCGTCCGCCCGGTAGTTCGCTTCCCAGACCTCGCCCGCCTGCGCGCGCAGCGTCTCAATGTCCGCCGCGCCGAGCAGCGCGAGGATCTGCGCGCGGCTCTCGCCGTCTGTCAGCTCCGCCAGCATCGCCAGCGCGAGGTAGACGTTCAGCGGCGAATAGGCGCGGTTTTCCGTCCCCGCGCCGGACAGGAACTGCCGGATGCTCTCGCGCAGGAACGTCCCGTCCACCGACGCGGTCTGCGGCAGCGCCTGCCGCGACGCCCGCCAGGCGTCGTACGCCTCGTAGAAGCCGTCATCGTCAAACGTGCCGGAATCGTCCCAATAGGCCGACTCGTCCGGATACGGCGCCATCTCGGGATAGTCCGCCTCGGCGATGGCGAAGGCGGAGGCGAGCTGGCCGCTCCCGTCCGGCCGCAGCACCAGGCCGACGGCCACCGCGACAGCAACGGCCGCCGCGGCCGCGCCGATCCACCAGGGCCTGCGCCGCCGCCGCTCGCTCCGCGTCAGAACGGCGTCGTCAATGTCTTCCATGCTCTCATACAGATCTTCCCGGTTCATCCATCCATCCCTCCTCGATGAGATACTGCTTCAGCCGCGCGCGCGTGCGGCGGAGCAGTACGGCGGTGTGGTTCTCGCTCAGGCCGTAGCGCCGGGCGATATCCGCGACCGGCTCGGTGAAAAAGTACCGGCGGCAGAACACGTCGCCCTCGCGCGTGGGCAGCGCCCGCACGAAGCGGCGGATCGCCGCGCCGAGCGCCGCAGCGATGGCTTCACCCTCGACGTCTGTCTCGCTGGCGATGCATTCGCCCAGCTCGTCGAGCGCGAGCGGCAGCTCCCCGCCGCCGCGTTTTTCGGCCGTCCGCGCGCGGTAGCGGCTGATTGCGGCGCGCCGCGTCAGCTTGGCCAGGAACAGCCGCAGCACGCCCGGCCGCTGCGGCGGCATGTTGTTCCAGGCGTGCAGCCAGGTGTCGTTGACGCATTCCTCGGCGTCCTCGCGGCTGCCGAGCATATGGTTGGCGACGGTGAAGCAGTACGGCCCGTACTTGTGCTGCGAGTGCGCGACGGCCTGCGGGTCGCACGCCCAGTACAGCGCGACAATGGCAGCATCGTCCATGGCGGTTCCCCCTCTCCGCGGTCCTCTCACCTGATCTCTCGCAATCCGGCCGGAGATATGACAGAAAAATTCCGGTTTTTTCTATCATAACACAGAAAAAAGCACCGGAAAAGCCCGACCCCTGCGGGACGGGCTTTTTCATACCAGACGCGGGGCGCGCCGCGCGGGCGAAGCATGCGCCGGGTCAGCAAATCATCTGTTGGCAATTTGTACATATTACAG
>CAZGBU010000066.1:0-11892 GCA_964523945.1 uncultured Oscillospiraceae bacterium | reverse complement strand
AGAAAAAGACGCTCCACCCGGGCAAGCTGGTCGGCACGTTTGCCTACGGCGACCAGCGGCTCTACGATATGATCGACCGCAACCCCGCTGTGCGCATCCTGCGCGGCGAGTACGTCAACGACCCGTGGGTCGTCGCCCGGAACGACAACTTTATTTCGATCAACTCAGCGCTGTCGATCGATCTGACCGGGCAGGTCTGCTCGGCGTCGATCGGGCCGCGTCAGTACTCCGGCTCCGGCGGGCAGTCCGACATGGCCATCGGCGCAGCGCATGCAAAGGGCGGCCGCAACGTCATCGCCGTCGCTTCGACAAAAAAGGGCGGCACTGTCTCGACGATCACGTCGACGCTCGCGCCCGGTTCGGTCGTCACGCTCTCGCGCAATGAAATCGACTATGTCGTCACCGAATACGGCATCGCGCCGCTCAAAGGCTATGCCATCCGCGACCGCGTCAAGCACCTGATCGCCGTCGCACACCCGGACTTCCGCGCCGAGCTGCGGCGCGAAGCCGACCGATTGATGCTCTGCTGAGGAGGAATTGTGATGATGAACAGTATCATGCGGCGGCGAACCTGCCGCAAATTTGAGGACCGTCCCGTCGAGCGGGAAAAACTGGAGTCCCTGCTGCGCGCCGGCATGCAGGCGCCGAGCGGGAAAGACGCGCGGCCGTGGCAGTTCCTTGTCGTGACAGACCGGGCCAAATGCGAAGCGATCTCCAAAACCTGCGAGTTCTCTGTCAGCGCCGCAAAAGCGCCGGCCGTTATCGTGCTGCTGGCCGACTTCACACGCGAGGAAAAAGACGTGCTGTGGTGGCCGCTGGCGCTGTCGGCCTGTGCGGAAAACATGCTGCTCCAGGCCGAGGAGGAGGGGCTGGGGGCGGCATGGCTCGGCGTCTGGCCGGTGCCGGAGCGCGTGGCGTACCTGCGCGAGCTGCTCGGCGCGCCCGCGCAGCTCGAGCCGTTCGCCGTCATTACCGTCGGCTATAAGCTGCGTGAAAAGCCGTTTGACGACCGCTGGGATCCCGCGCTTGTCCACTGGGAGACGCTCTGAGGACAATATGCGGATATTCGTGAATAAATATCCGAAATATTCACGAATATCGCGGATATATCCAATCAGAGAGCGAAAATATCCGCATTTTTATTCAACTTGATGCTTGCATTGCGCCCCGGCGCATGCTATGATAACCGCACGAAACGAAACAAACCATATTCGGGAGGGTTTTTCCATGGAAACCGGAATCAAAAAAGTCGTCCTCGCCTACTCTGGCGGGCTGGACACCTCGATTATCATCCCATGGCTGAAGGAGAACTACAACGGCTGCGAGGTCATCGCCGTTTCGGCCGACGTCGGCCAGGGCGACGAGCTCGACGGTCTGGAGGAAAAAGCCATCAAGACCGGCGCGTCAAAGCTGTACATCGAGGATCTGGTCGACGAGATGGTCGACGACGTCATTATCCCGTCGATGATGATGGGCGCAAAATACGAGGACTACCTGCTCGGCACGGCGTTTGCCCGGCCGATCATCGCCAAGCGGCTCGTCGAGATCGCCAAGGCCGAGGGCGCCGACGCCATTGCCCACGGCTGCACCGGCAAGGGCAACGACCAGGTCCGTTTTGAGCTGGCCATCAAGCGCTTTGCGCCGGAGATGAAGATCATCGCGCCGTGGCGCGAGTGGGACATCAAGGGCCGCGACGAGGAGATCGACTACGCCGAGGCGCACAACGTGCCGCTGAAGATCTCCCGCGAGACGAACTACTCCAAGGACAAGAACCTCTGGCACCTCAGCCACGAGGGGCTCGATCTCGAGGATCCGGCCAACGAGCCGCAGTACGATAAGCCGGGCTTTTTGGAGATGAGCGTCTCGCCGTTCCAGGCGCCCGATCAGCCGACGTCCGTCACGCTCTCGTTTGAAAAGGGCGTGCCCGTTGCCGTCAACGGCGAGAAAATGAAAGCGTCCGACATCATCCGCAAACTCAATGAACTCGGCGGCGCGAACGGCATCGGCCTGCTCGACATCGTCGAGAACCGGCTCGTCGGCATGAAGGACCGCGGGCTGTATGAGACGCCGGGCGGCACCATCCTCTACCGGGCGCACGAGGTGCTTGAGATGATCACGATCGACAAGGACACCAAGCACATGAAATCCAAGCTGGCCGTCGACTTCGCCGACCTCGTCTACAACGGCAAGTGGTTCTCGCCGCTGCGCGAGGCGCTGCAGGCGTTCGCCGGCAAGACGCAGGAGCATGTCACCGGCGAGGTCACGCTCAAGCTCTACAAGGGCAACCTCATCACCTCGTCGGTCACCTCGCCCGAGAGCCTGTACTCGGAGAACCTCGTCACATTCGAGGAGAGCGACTACAACCAGAACGACGCCGCCGGGTTCATCAACCTCTGGGGCCTGCCCGACAAGGTGCAGGCACTCAGGGAGCAGGGCAAGCTGTAAGCGTACCCCGCGCCCCGCAGAGCAGGGGAATGGGCCAGGCGCGAAATGGTAAATCTGTTATGCCTCCGGCGGCGCGCCGCCGGAGGCATAACATACCGAAGACCGGTGCCTCATCCCAACGAAATTGAAGCCATGCGGCGCGGCCGCTTTTTTCATCCATCTTCGCACAGAACGGGAGCGATCACAATGAAACTCTGGGCAGGCCGGTTTCAGAAAGAAACCGACACAATGGTCAACGATTTCAACTCGTCGATCACCTTTGACGCCAGGCTCTATGAGCAGGACATCCGCGGATCGATGGCGCATGCGGCCATGCTCGGCCGGCAGGGCATCATCACGCAGGAGGAGTCCGAGCAGATCATAAACGGCCTGCGCGCCATCCTGGCCGACATCGAGGCCGGCCAGGTGCAGTTCTCGCTGGAGAACGAGGACATCCACATGAACATCGAGCGGATGCTGACCGACCGCATCGGCGACGCAGGCAAGCGGCTGCACACGGCGCGCTCGCGCAACGATCAGGTCGCGCTCGACATCCGGCTGTACCTGAAGCAGGAGATCGGCACGATCCGCGGCATGGTGCTCGAGCTGATGGACGTGCTGGTCAAAAAGGCCGGTGAGAACTTGCACACCTACAGGCCGGGTTACACGCACCTGCAGCGCGCGCAGCCGACGACGTTTCCGCACTATATGATGGCCTATGCCAACATGCTCCGCCGCGACGTGCTGCGGCTGGAGGACTGCCTTGCGCGCATGGACGAGATGCCGCTCGGCTCCGGCGCGCTCGCCGGCACAACCTATCCGATCGACCGGCAATCGGTCGCCAAAGAGCTCGGCTTCGCCCGGATTACGCAGAACTCGCTCGACGGCGTGTCCGACCGCGACTTTGCGCTCGAATTTTTGTCGGCGTGCTCGATCATGATGATGCATCTGTCGCGGTTTTCCGAGGAGATCATCCTGTGGTGTTCGTGGGAGTTCAAGTTCTGCGAGCTCGACGACGCATATTCGACCGGTTCGTCCATCATGCCGCAGAAGAAGAACCCCGACGTCGCCGAGTTGGTGCGCGGCAAGACCGGCCGCGTCTACGGCGACCTGATCGCGCTGCTGACGGTGATGAAAGCGCTGCCGCTGGCATACAACAAGGACATGCAGGAGGATAAAGAGCCGCTGTTCGATGCGATCGACACCGTCGAGCAGTGTCTGCCGGTGTTCGGCGCGATGCTCGCGACACTGACCGTCCTGCCGAAAAATATGGCGCGCGCCGCGACCGGCGGCTTCATCAACGCCACCGACTGCGCCGACTACCTCGTGCGCAAGGGCGTGCCGTTCCGCGACGCATATATGATCGTCGGCCGGCTCGTCAACAACTGTATCCGCTCCGGTGAGACGCTCGACACGCTGACGCTGCGCGACTTCCGCGCCGTGTCGGACAAATTCGATTCTGACATCTATCAGGCGCTCGAGCTGAAGACCTGCGTCGAAGCGCGCAAGGTCGACGGCGGTCCGTCCGGCGACGCCGTGGCCAAACAGATCGCCTATATCCAGGACTTTATCGCGGAAAGGAAGTAAGCCATGGCAACGAAAATCTTCATCGACGGCCGCGAGGGCACGACCGGCCTGCAGATCGACGCGCGGCTGGCCGGCCGGGATGATCTGACCATCCTTACGCTGCCCGAAGCGCAGCGCAAGGAGGTCAATGCCCGCCGCGATATGCTCAACGCCGCCGACATCGTGTTTCTGTGCCTGCCCGACGCGGCGGCACGAGAAGCCGTGGCGCTGATTGAAAATCCCGATGTGCGCGTCATCGACGCCTCGACTGCGCACCGCGTCGCGCCCGGCTGGGTCTACGGCTTCGCCGAGCTGGAAAAAGGCCAGCGCGCGCAGATCGCCGCGGCCAGCCGCGTCGCCAACCCGGGCTGCCACGCGACAGGCTTCCTCGCAGCGGTGCGGCCGCTTGTCGCGCGCGGCATCCTGCCGGCGGATGCCGCCATCGTCTCGACCTCGCTGACTGGCTACACCGGCGGCGGCAAGAAGACCATCGCGCAGTATGAATCGCCGGAACGCGACGACGAGCTCTCCTCTGCGCGGCTGTACGGTCTGACGCTCCACCACAAGCACATCCCCGAGATGATGCGCTATTCCGGTCTGTCTGTCCAGCCGGTCTTCAATCCGGTCATCTGCGACTTCCCGTGCGGGATGCTCGTGACGACATCGCTGTTTGCCGATCAGCTCACAGGCGCGCAGAGCGTGTCCGCGCTGCTCGACACCTATCGCGATTATTACGCCGGCGAGCCGATGATCGAGGTGCGCGAAGCGCCGGAGAGCGGCTACCTCGGCTCGAACAATCTCGCCGGCAGCTGCCGATTGCAGATCTTTGTGTGCGGCAGCGACGCGCAGTTCACCGTCTCCGCCCGCTTTGACAATCTCGGCAAGGGCGCTTCCGGCGCTGCGGTGCAGAATCTCAATATCATGCTCGGCCTGCCGGACGGCACCGGGCTGTCGTGAGTGAAAGGAGTCTCATCCATGAAACTGATCGAAGGCGGCGTCACCGCGCCCAAGGGCTTCCGGGCCGGCGGGCTGCACGCCGGCGTCAAGGCCGGCTCCGACCCCGCGAAGAATGATCTGGCGCTGATCGTGTCCGACAGCGCCTGCGCCGCCGCAGCCGTCTACACGCGCAACCGTGTCAAGGCCGCGCCCATCTATGTGACGATGGATCATCTTGAATCCGGCACGGCCCGCGGCGTCATCTGCAATTCCGGCAATGCCAATGCGTGCGCGCCAAACAGCCACGAGCACGCCGAGCAGATGTGCGTCGCCGCAGCGGCGGCCACCGGCCTGCAGGCCGACGATTTTATTGTTGCATCCACCGGCGTCATCGGCGTCGAGCTGGACATCGGCGCGATCGAAGCGGCGCTGCCGCGGCTCGCCGCGCAGCTGGACACGACGAGCGCGGCGTCCGACGCCGCCGCAACCGCCATCATGACGACCGACACGGTCAAAAAGGAGTTTGCCGCATCGTTCGAGCTCGGCGGCAAGACCGTCACGCTCGGCGCGATCTCCAAGGGCAGCGGCATGATCCACCCGAACATGGGCACAACGCTGACGTTTGTGACGACCGACTGCGCCATCTCGCCGGCCATGCTGCACGCGGCGCTGGAAGCGGCCGTGCGCGTTTCGCTCAACCGCGTCTCGGTCGACGGCGACACCTCGACGAACGACATGTGCTCGGTGCTTGCCAATGGCGAAGCCGGCAACCGCCCGATTGTCACGCGCGGCGACGACTTTGAGAATTTCTGCGCCGCGCTGCGCTTCCTGCTCGTGCAGGTCGCGCGCGCCATCGCTAAGGACGGCGAGGGCGCCACGCGCCTGGTGGCCGCGACGGTCTCCGGCGCGCGCTCGGAGGAGACGGCCGAGCAGCTCGCCAAGGCCATCGTCTGCTCGAACTTAGTCAAAGCCGCGATGTTCGGCGCCGACGCCAACTGGGGCCGCGTGCTGTGCGCGATGGGTTACTCCGGCGCGGCCTTCCGGCCGGAGTATGTCGACGCGGACTTCCGCTCCGCCGCCGGCGAAATCGCCGTCTGCCGCGCCGGCGACGGTCTGGTCTTCGACGAGGATAAGGCCAAGGCGATTTTGTCCGAAGACGAGGTCACCATTGCCATCGAGCTGCACGAGGGCGACCACAGCGCGACATGCTGGGGCTGCGACCTGACTTACGACTACGTCAAGATCAACGGCGACTACCGCACCTGAGGAGGTTTTTTCATGGCATTTTCAACCGGGGAGCGCGCGCAGATGCTTGTCGAGGCACTGCCGTACATCCAGCGATTCAACAACAAAACCATTGTCGTCAAATACGGCGGCAACGCGATGATCTCCGACGAGCTGCGCGAGGCCGTCATTGAGGACATCGTCCTGCTCCAGCTCGTCGGTATCGAGGTCGTCGTCGTCCACGGCGGCGGGCCGGAGATCTCCGATCTGCTCAAGCGCGTCGGCAAGGAATCCCGCTTTGTCAACGGCCTGCGCTACACCGACGAGGAGACGATGGAGATTGTCCAGATGGTGCTCAGCGGCAAGGTCAACAAGGACCTCGTCGGCATGTTCGAGCGGCGCGGCGGCCGGGCCGTCGGCCTGTGCGGCATGGACGGCAGCATGATCCGTGCCCGTCGGCTCACGGAGGACGGCGCGGATTACGGCCTTGTCGGCGAGATCATCAGCATCGACCCGAAGCCGATCCGCGATGCGCTTTCCAATGGCTATATCCCCGTGATTTCCACCGTCGCCGCCGGCATCGACGGCGCGCCGCGCTACAACATCAATGCCGACACAGCAGCCGCCGAGGTTGCCGCCGCGCTCGGCGCGGAGAAGCTGATGATTCTGACCGACATTCCGGGCCTGCTGCGCGATGTGAAAGACGAGAGCACGCTCATCAGCGCGCTGCGCGTCGACGAGGTGCCTGCGCTCGAGGCCGAGGGCGTCATCTCCGGCGGCATGATCCCCAAAATCCAATGCTGTGTCGACGCAATCGCCGGCGGTGTCACCGCCGCGCACATTCTCGACGGGCGGAAAAAGCACTCGATCCTGATGGAGCTGCTGACCGACGCCGGCATCGGGACCATGATCTACGGCACCAACTGACCAGGAGGGATGACTCCATGACAACTGCTGAACTGATCGCGCAGAGCAAGCATTACCTGATGCAGACCTATCACGGGCAGTTCCCGGTCGCGCTCGCGCGCGGCAAGGGCGCCCGCTACTGGGACTATGAGGGCCGGGAATACATCGATTTTACGGCCGGCATCGCCGTCAACACGCTCGGCGCGTGCGACGACCGCTGGGTCTCGGCCATCTGCAATCAGGCCAAAACGCTCGGCCATACATCCAACCTCTACTACACCGAGCCGTGCGTACAGGCCGCGCGCCGGCTGGTGGAGCGCACCGGAATGCAGAACGTATTCTTCGGCAACTCCGGCGCAGAGGCCAACGAAGGCCTGATCAAGCTCGCGCGCAAATACTCGTTCGACCACTACGGAACCGGCCGGTCAAAGATCATCACGCTGCGCCAGTCGTTCCACGGACGGACGATGACGACCCTGACCGCCACCGGCCAGGATGTGTTTCACAATTACTTCTTCCCGTTCGCGCAGGACTTCGCCTATGTTGAACCAAACGACATTGAGGCGCTGCGCGCTGCGGCCACGCCGGACACCTGCGCCATCCTGATGGAGCTGGTGCAGGGCGAGGGCGGCGTAACCGTGCTCGACGACGCCTATGTCCGCGCGGTGCGCGCGCTGTGCGACGAGCGCGACATCCTGATGCTGGTCGACGAGGTACAGACCGGCGTCGGCCGGACCGGCGCGCTGTTCGCATTCCAGCGCTACGGCATCCTGCCGGACGCGTTCTCGTTCGCCAAGGGCATTGCCGGCGGTCTGCCGATGGGCGGTTTCATGGCCGGTGAGAAAACCGCGCACACAATGGACGGCCAGCACGGATCGACGTTCGGCGGCAACCCGATCTGCGCCGCCGCAGCCGTCGCGGTGCTCGACGCGGTGGACGACACGCTGCTCGCCGCTGTGCGCGAAAAGGGCGAGTATCTCAAATCGCAGCTCACGGCGCTTGCTCTGCCGCAGCTGGCCAATGTGCGCGGGCTGGGGCTGCTGATCGGCGCAACGGTCGTCGGCGAGGAGGCCGGCGCGGTTGCCACGCGTCTGACCGAGCACGGGCTGCTGGTCCTGACTGCGATGCAGAACACGCTGCGCTTCGCCCCGCCGCTGACCATCACCTACGAGGAGCTGGACGCGGGACTGCAGATCATAAAGCAAACGCTTGGATAACACAGCGCCCCGGCAGGCCTTGCCGGGGCGCTTGAGACTGCAAAGAAGAAGCATGCAGGATGGGGAGATGCACTTGCGTGGCAAAAGACCCCCGGCAGAAGTTCGCCGCCGGCAGGCGGCGAACTCAATTTGGATTTGTTTTTTCCGGCGACCTGCGCGTCGGAAAAAACACTGCTCAGCCCGCAAACGTGCGAGCGCAGCGAGTGCGCTGCGGCGGGCTGCATCCCCCGCAAAAATGCCTGCATTTTTGCGGTGCGTGTCGAATTGTTTCGACACGCACAGGCGCCCCGGCAGGCCTGCCGGGGCGCTTGTCTTTTTTCGTATGATCGGGTATGATAGATACCATATAAGGAGGTATTCTTTCATGATCCGAAGAATCAACGCCGGGGACGAGGCGCTGTTCTGCCGCCTGTCCGCCGCATTCTACCAGACCGACGCCGTGCTGCATCCGATCCCTGTTTCGCGTCACCACGACATTTTTCAGGAGATGATGCGCTCGGGCGACTATGTCGAGGGCTACATTCTCGAGGCGGATGACGGCCAGCCGGCCGGCTATGCACTGCTGCTGAAGAGCTATTCGCAGGAGGCGGGCGGCCGCGTCATCTGGATCGATGAGCTGTTCATTCTGCCGGCGTATCGCTCGCATGGATTGGGATCGGAATTCTTCCGCTATCTGGAGCAGAATGTGCCGGCCGCAAGCTACCGCCTGGAGATCGAGCCGGAAAACACGCGCGCCCGCGCGCTCTACGAACGGCTGGGCTATCGCCCGCTGCCCTACCAGCAGATGGTGCGCCGGATGGTGGACTGAGCTTACACCGGCTGGCGGATCTCGCCCATCCAGACGCCGTACCCCAGGAAGACGGCCGCACACACAAACGACGTAAACGCGCACACAAGCATCCAGGTCGTCTGGCCGTGCAGCAGCACGCCGGCAACAAACACCGCCAGATACAGCACGCCGGCAAAATTCGTGCCCTTGCGGCCGGCGCGCCCGGCAACCGCAATGATCCCGGCCGCGAGCATCACCGCGCACAGTACGATGCCAGCCGTGATGCCGACACCCTCGCCCGTCATCATGTAGTTCTGGATCTCATCGGACCGTGCCAGGTACGCACAATAGCAGGCCATACAGATGCTGGTAATTCCCAGCAGCAGTTTGAGCGTTTTCATGGTTTTCTCCTCCCCATGTTTTTTATCAGCATACCACAACGCCGCTCTGGTTGCAAGCAGAATCCGCGCACCGGCATGTCGCCATTGACGACCTGCCGGTGCGTTTTTTACTTTTTCACAATTCTCAAACATTTTGCTGGCAATTCGATAACACACCGGCCGTACGATACAGGCATCAAACGGGAAACACACCAAACGGAGGTTGTCTGTCATGCAAAAAAAGAATTTTGTCTCTCTGCTCCTCGGCACAGTCGGGGGAATCCTGTTCGCGCTCGGCATGTGCATGTGCCTGCTGCCGGCATGGAACGCGTTCACGCCCGGCGTTGTGGTCGCCGCGGTCGGCGTAGTGGTGCTGCTGGTGATGCTGCTTGTCCGCCGGAAAATGGCGGGCAAGCCGGCGATCCGCTGGAACGGGAAAGCCGTCGGCACGGTTCTGCTCGGCATCATTGGCGCGCTGGTACTCGGCGCCGGCATGTGCATGACGATGGTCTGGGAGATGATGATCCCCGGCATCGCGGTCGGCGTGGTCGGCATTGTCGCACTGCTCTGCCTGATCCCGCTCGCGCGGGGATTGCGGTAAGGAGGTGTGGAACGGATGACGAATGCCTCGAAACTGGCAGCCGGCGCTGCCGTGCTCGCCGGCCTGACCGCAGCGGTGATCTGCCTGATCCGCCACCGCACAAAGGCCGACCGGCCGTCGGTATAAGCCCGCCGCGCACCGGAACGGCTTGCCGTTCCGGCGCATTTTTCCCCAAATCGCCAGAAAGGCAAAAATTCAAACAAAACTTTAACAACTCTATGCTATAATGCGTTGGTAAGGATGGCGAAGCCATGTTTCAAATTCTGCTGGTGGAGGACGACGCGGCGCTCAACCGCACCGTGTCCGCTTATTTGAACCAGAACGGCTATGCTGTGACGAGCTGCCGCGACGCGGAAGAGGCCTATGACGCGATGTACGGCGGCACTGTCTTTGACCTGATTCTCTCGGACATCATGATGCCGGGCATCGACGGATTCGAGTTCGCCGAAACCGTGCGCGAGAGCAATCAGGACATCCCGATCCTGTTCATGACCGCGCGGGACGACTTCACCGCCAAGCAGCGCGGCTTCCGCGCCGGCATCGACGACTATATGGTCAAGCCGATCGATCTCGACGAGCTGCTGCTGCGGATTGAGGCGCTGCTGCGCCGCGCCAGGATCGCAGCGAGCAAGCATCTGACCGTCGGCAGCCTGACGCTTGACGCAGAGGAACGCACCGCATATCTGAACGGCGAGGAGATCGCACTGACGGTGCGCGAATTCAACCTACTCTACAAGCTGCTCTCCTATCCGAAAAAGACGTTTACCCGCTCGCAGCTGATGGACGAGTTCTGGAGCAGCGGCACCTCCTCCGGCCCGCGGACCGTGGATGTATATATGGCCAAGCTGCGCGAAAAATTCGCCGACTGTGACGACTTCGAGATCGTCACCGTTCACGGGCTGGGCTACAAGGCGGTGCCCAAATGAGCGCGGGCACCACGGCGCGTCACCGCCGGTTCCTGCTCGCGCTGCGGCAGTACCTGCTCGTCTTTCTGCTGATCGCATTTGTGCTCACATGCTGCATGGTCCTGTTCCTCAACACGCTGACGGCCTCGACCGGCGTAGCGCTGACAGAGGCCAACGTCGAGCGCGCCGCCAAGGTGACGTTTCTGAATGTTGTGCTGCTCAGCGCTCTGTTCACCGCCGCCGATGCGCTCCGGCGCAGGTGGCTGGTCGACCGGCCGGCCCGCATCATTACGGCAGCGGCCGAGCAGATGATGAAAGGCGATTTTTCCGTGCGCGTGCCGCCGATGCGCGGTGTCGACGCGGACAGCGGCTTTGGCCTGATTGCGTCGTACTTCAACCTGATGGCCGGGGAGCTGTCCGGCATGGAAACGCTGCGCACCGACTTCATCGCCAACGTCTCGCACGAGCTGAAGACGCCGTTGGCCACGATCCAGAACTACAGCACGCTGCTTGCGCAGCCGAACCTGCCCGAGGCGGAGCGGATCGAATACGCTAGAGCCGCCTGCGACACCGCGCGGCGGCTGGCCAGCCTGATCACGAACATCCTGCGGCTGAACAAGCTGGAAAACCAGCAGGTCTATCCAAACGCGGAGACGAACGATCTGGGCGAGCAGCTGTGCGAATGTCTGCTCAATTTCGAACACGCCTGGGAGGAGAAATCGCTGGAAATCGAGACAGAGATCGAGCCGGACGTACATGTACCGACGCGGAGCTGCTTTCGCTCGTGTGGAATAATCTGCTTTCAAACGCCGTCAAGTTCACGCCGCCGCGCGGACGGATTTCCGTTTCGCTGCGCTCTGACGGGCCGGACGCCGTCGTCACGGTGACCGACACCGGATGCGGCATTGCGCCGGAGGTCGGGCGGCATATCTTTGAGAAATTCTATCAGGGCGACCCCTCCCAT
>CAZGBU010000065.1:0-12041 GCA_964523945.1 uncultured Oscillospiraceae bacterium | reverse complement strand
AGCCCCAGAAGCTGCTCCTTTTTTGCATCGAACTCTTCCTGCGAGATGACGCCGCTGTCAAGCAGATCCTTGTATTTTTTCAATTCATCCGCGTTGCTCGGCGCGTTCGCTGCGGCAGCGGTCGGCTTGCTCTGCCGTTCGATCAGCAGGTTGCTGATCGCCGCGTGGATTGCATCGCGATTCCGAATGCTGTTGAACTTGATTGCGCCGGATGCGGTCGTAACGGCAATCCCTTTTTTGGACTTTGTCCCGACTGCAGAAATGGAGTCAAGCGGCAGATCGACGCGCTTGCCGAACGTCGCGCGGCCGTATACGCGCTTGTCCGTGACGGTCAGCTCAATTTTGGAGTGGGCGCGGTAATAGATGATTGCGATAATGATAAAGATGACGGGAATGGCCAGCGCAATGAGAAACCCTCCATCCTGATGAACGGCCATATCGAGCGCCGAAGAATAGTCAAACCAGTCATAATTCAGTGCCGCCAGGCGTTCGTACTGCGGCGTATACCGGTTGATGTCGAATAGGGTGTACAGGCCCAGAATGACAAATCCGACCACAACCAGAATAATGACTGGAATGAGGATATTGGTGCGTTCGCTTTTGATGATGATTTTTTCCTCCATAATGGCTCCATCCGCAACTAAAAAGCAATACAATATGATATATATTGCGATATCTAATTGTAATATATTTTGCTTTGACTTGTCAAGCTATGATAAATAGGTATTGAGAGGTCAGGCATATGAAAAACGAACCCCTGAAAATTAAACGACGCGGCGAGGACGGCAATCGGGTCATCACGGTGCGCATCCGCGAGGATACGCTGGCCGAGCTTGACCGGCTTGCTGCCGAATGCAACTATTCCCGCAACGAGCTGATCAACATCATCCTGAGCCATGGCGTCAAAAACATTGAAATCGAGTGAGCGGTTGTGCCTTTTCCCGCAGTGCTTGCGCAAAGCCGACTGTTGTGTTATGGTTAAGCTGCGGTAAGGAAAAAGAGGAGGCGGTACCATGCCGAAATGCAGAATCACGGTGCTGAAATGCCTGTTCGACGAGTCGCTGAAAGCGCAGTACATCCGTGATGAAAACTATGGCCCCTGTCCGTATTTCAAACCGGGCGACGTGATTGAGTACACCGGTGGGGAGAAGCCGGAGGCGTTCGGCTGTGCAATCGGCTGGCGCAGCATCGCAGAGGAGGCGGCGCAGTTTGCGCGCGGCCAGAGCTTTATGGGCGGTGCGCATATCTTGTGCTGCAATGATGGTGTGCGGCCAGTGATTTTCAAGCTCGAGGTTGTGGACTGAATCCGAACAGAAAGAGCCGGGACGGCAAATCGCCGTCCCGGCTCTTTCTGCCTTTCGCCGGTATTTTTACCCGAAACCTGCTATGGTTTCAGATAGAACAGTACACTGCTGCGGAAAAGTGTCCGATTTTCCGGACTGAAATAAACGAACATATGTTTTACATATCGGCTGAAAACCGCTATACTCTGTCTATACCTGGCAGGAACTTGTGCGGATTTTGAGGTTGGAGGTAGAGAAATTGACAAAGAGAAGCGTTTTCATCCGCTGGGGCTATCGTGTGACACAGTGCGAACGGGATGATCCGATCCTCGGGCGCTATCAGACCTGCGGCATTGCCATCCATGACCTGAGCGATCCGGCAGAGCCGATCGTCGGCACATTGGTCGACATTTCGCCGGACCGGCAGTATGTGCAGGAACTGGCCGCGTTGTTTGAAAGTGCGGGGTTGTCCCCGCTGCACTTTCGCGACGCGGTGGGCGACGCGCTGGAATAAGCGATAGGGCGTGCGGTGAACGCCGCCCCGGCGCCGCGCGCCTTTCCTCCGTTGAAAATACGGCGTATGCATTCTTTTGCACTTTTATGCATTGACAAACGGAAACGGAACAGCTATAATGCACCTGTTACAAATTCTGCGGCGAAATGCAGCGAAAGGAGACGGGCAGATGCGTGCTGGCACAATTCGGGCTATGATGGGCATGCGTTCCGGCATGTGCATGCGCAGCTGCGCCTTGCTTCCCGTCTCATCTTGCCCCGCTGCCGGCTGACTGCCGGATTGCTGTGACGTTCAGGGTCAGGAAACGGATGGGTTTCCTGATCTTTTTTGTTGAGCCGGAGAGAGGAGTGCGATCCATGATCGAAATCAGGCATCTCGATAAGACCTATCAGACTAAGTCCGGTGAGATCCAGGCGCTGCGCGATGTCAGCATGACCATTGAAGACGGCGAAATTTTCGGGATCATCGGCCTGTCGGGTGCGGGCAAGAGTACGCTGGTGCGCTGCATCAACCTGCTCGAACGGCCGACGGCCGGCGAGGTGATCCTTGACGGGAAAAGTCTGACGGAACTGTCCGGGAAAGAGCTGCTGAAGACGCGTCAGTCCATTGGTATGATCTTTCAGGGCATCAACCTGCTCGAACAGCGGACGGTGCTGCGCAATGTCTGTTTCCCACTGGAGATTGCGGGCGTGAAAAAAGCAGATGCAGTCAAGCGGGCAGAGGAGCTGCTTGCGCTTGTCGGTCTGTCCGACCGGCGCGGGGCGTACCCCTCGCAGCTGTCCGGCGGGCAGAAGCAGCGCGTTGCGATTGCACGCGCGCTGGCCACGCGGCCAAAGTATCTGCTCTGTGACGAGGCAACCAGCGCGCTCGACCCGAACACCACGCAGTCGATTCTGGCGCTGCTGCAGGAGATCAACCGCACGCTTGGCGTTACGATCGTCGTCATTACGCACGAGATGCGCGTCATTGACCAGATCTGCGACCGGGTGGCGGTCATCGACCAGAGCCAAATCGCCGAGACGGGCAAGGTGAGCGAGGTCTTTGCCAATCCGCGCAGCCAGATTGCGCGCGAACTGATCCTGCCAGGCGCGTCGAGTATCCCTGAGCACATCGGCGGCAAGCTGATCCGCATTGTGTTCGACGGCGAGCGCTTGAGCAAGCCGGTGATCTCCAGCATCGTCATGGAATGTCAGGTGCCGGTCAACATCATGTTTGCCGACACACGCGATATCCAGGGTACGGCCTATGGCCATATGATCATCCAGCTCCCCGAGGATCCGCGCCAGGCCGACAAGGTGCTTGCCTGGCTGGATGGCAATCACATTACATACCGGGAGGAGGCGTGAGCGATGTTTTCTGATATGCTTGTCCAGCTGTGGGAGAACAACTTGATTCTGCTCGGCATCTGGCAGACCATCTACATGACGGTGATCTCCACGGCGGTCTCGTATTTGATCGGTCTGCCGCTCGGCCTGGTACTGAGCGTGACCGACGACGGCGGCATCCATCCGGTGCGCTGGCTCAACCGTGTGCTCGGCGTGATTGTCAACGCGCTGCGCAGCGTTCCGTTTGTAATCCTGATGGTCGCGATGCTGCCGGTGGCGAAGCTGATCGTCGGCACGAGCCTGGGCAACCGCGCGATGATTGTAACGCTGATTATTGCGGCCGCACCGTATGTGGCGCGCATGGTCGAGTCGTCGATCAAGGAAGTCGATGCGGGCGTCATTGAAGCTGCGCAGGCCGTGGGCGCGTCGTCGTTCCAGATCGTCTGGAAGGTACTGATTCCGGAGGCAAAGCCGTCGCTGATTGTCGGCTCAGTAATTTCAATGGTCACGATCCTCGGCTATTCAGCAATGGCCGGCACGATCGGCGGCACTGGCCTTGGTCAGATTGCGATTTCCTATGGCTATCAGCGCTTCCAGGACGATGTGATCTGGGTCTGTGTGGTGCTGACAATCCTCATTGTACAGATCATTCAGGAGGTTGGCACGCGCATTGCCCGCAGGGTCGATAAGCGCGTTCGAAAATAACGGAAAGGAGCCCTGGCGTTATGCAACTGCGATTCCCCGCGCTCATCCGGGCCAATTTCCGGTACGGGCGAATGTGCACTGGTTTGTCCGTCCGGTCATCCATATCACTGTCAAAGAAAAAGGAGAAATGAATGATGAAAAAGTTTTTGTCCATCCTGCTTGCGCTCACGCTGGTCTTTTCGTTGGCTGCGCTGACCGGCTGCTCGTCTGACGAGGAAACAACCGGGGACGGCGCCGACACCAACACAGGCACCGAAACCGGAGACAACGGCGAAACCGGCGATGCCGGCGATCAGACAGGCCGCGAGGCCGACGAAGAGACAGACGGAGACACGACGATCATCGTCGGCGCGACGTCCACCCCGCACGGTGAAGTGCTTGAGCAGGTCAAGGATGTGCTGGCCGAGGAGGGCTACACGCTCGAGATCCGCATTTTTGACGACTACGTTCTGCCGAATACGGCGCTGGCTGAAGGCGAGTTGGATGCGAACTATTTCCAGCACACCCCGTATCTCGACAGCTATAACGAATCCAATGGCACCGATCTGGTTGTGGCTGCCAAGATCCACTACGAGCCGTTCGGCATTTACGGCAACGGCATCGACGACCTGGCCGACCTGGCCGACGGCGCAACTATTATTATCCCGGCTGACGACAGCAACGAGACGCGCGCGCTGCTGCTGCTCCAGCAGGAGGGGCTGATTGAACTGCCGGCAGATGTGTCTGCTGCGACCGGTGTCACGACGCTCGACATTGTGGATGATGGCGGTTATAACATTATTCCGGTGCAGGCCGATACCGTCCCGGTGCAGCTTGCCAACGCCGACGCGGGTACCATCGCTGTGATCAACGGCAACTACGCGCTCCAGGCCGGCCTGAATATCGCCGACGCGCTGGCCAGCGAGGATGTTTCCGGCGATGCGGCGCAGACCTATGCGAATGTCATTGCGGTGCGCAGCGGCGACGAGAACAGCGCGAAGATCCAGGCGCTCATCGAGGCGCTGCAGACCGATGCCATCAAGACTTATATGGAAGAGACCTATAACGGCGCGGTGCAGCCGATCTTCTGAGAAAGCGGAAAAAAGCAGAGGGATTTTCCCTCTGCTTTTTGCTTTTCAGATTACCAGCCCAATGGCCCACAGGATGAGCAGATGAAGCGGATAGAACACATAATAGCTCCAGTGGAGCAGCCGGCTGCGCCGGCCAAGCCTGCCGTTATAGAGCAGCAGCAGCGGCATGGCTGCCAGCACGAAAAACCGCGCCCAGAAATAAAACCCGCCAACGGATTCCACTACGAAGTACTCCAGCACATGGAGCAGGGAAACCACGAGGAACGACAGCCATTTTTTCCGCGGCTGTTCACGGAACACGCCAAAACCCAGAATCCAGAGCACCGCGATGCAGTTCCAGTTGCCGGGATAAGAGAGTGCGCAGCATGCACCGACTGCCAGTAGCCGCAGCGCATGGGGAATACGGTGTGTCTGCCAGATTGTCAACGCAGCCAACCCTAAAAACAGGCTCCACATGACGCTTGTTGCGCGCCAGAATGCCCACGCGGGAAAGCCGAACGCGAGCGCATGCGGCACATGGGAGATCAGTGCAAACAGCAAAAGACGCAGCAGATATTTCTGCCGGCTTCTGGTGTGGTAATAGCCCTCTGCAATGAAAAAACACATGATCGGCGCGGTGATTTTTCCGGCGAGGAACAGTGCGTAGCGGACAGGGCCGTCTTCTGTCAGAAGCAGCGTGGCGCAGTGCTGCATGACCATCGCGGCGGCCGCGATCCATTTGAGCGCGTTGGCGCTCAGAGAAGGCTTTTTCAGCGTGATGCTGCCAAGCGGCGCCTGTGCGGCCGGCAGCGCGTTACATTGCGGTCCCGTCGGCACCATGGACACGCTCCTTCCTGTGTGTTGACCAAATGTTGCCTCCAATGAAACGGTTTTGCTTCCAATTTACTCTATTTTATCGGGTTCGACATGCCGCGTCAAATACCTGTTTTTTATGACGGTGCATTCAAAATCGGAATACTTCTTTATTTTCCCACATCAGGTTCTTCCGTCAGCGCATATCCATGTTCTGCAAGCAGGCGGAGCGCCTCGGCAAATCGCGCTTGCTTGACCAGAATATAGTCGGTCCGATAGGTGGATACCGCAAAGACACCGATCCCGTTTTCCGCCAGAATACCGGTGAGCTTCGAGAGAATGCCGACGAGCGAGAAGTCCAGCGTGCCCTCAATCCGAAACGCGCGCCAGCCGTCCTCCCGCTGCAGCGGGTGCGGCGGCACATCGGTGCGCCGGCAGACGAGCGAAAGCTCCGCATCGGTCCTGGCGAAAAAGCAGAATTCCGCGTTCCAGTTGACGTCTGCGGTGTCGCTGAGACGGCAGACGGTGAATTCACCGTCGATCGGCTTGAGTTCCATGGTGGTTCTCCCTTCCAATTGAAAACAGCCGCCCCGGCGCCGCATGGCGCCGGGGCGGCTCAGGTTTACAGCTCCTGCCGGCCTTCCAGCGCCCGCAGCAGCGTCACCTCGTCGGCATATTCGAGCTGGCTGCCGACCGGGATGCCATAGGCCAGACGCGTGACTTTGACCTCAAACGGGCGCAGCAGCCGTGAAATATACATCGCGGTGGCCTCGCCCTCGGTGTCGGGATTGGTGGCCATGATGACTTCCTGCACCCCACCGTCTGACACGCGCGTGAGCAGCACCCGGATGCGGATATCATCCGGCCCAATCTGATTGAGCGGGGAGATCACGCCGTGCAGCACATGATACACGCCCTTGTATTCGCGGGCGCGCTCCATTGCAATCAGATCGCGCGGCTCGGCGACGACGCAGATCGTCGTATGATCGCGCCGCTCGTCGGCGCAGATCGGGCAGAGCGCCTGATCGGTCAGATTCTGACACACCGGACAGGTTTTGACGGTCTGCTTCGCATCGACAATTGCGTCGGCAAACGCCTGCGCGTCGGCGTCGGACAGGCCGAGCACAAAGAACGCAAGCCGCTGGGCCGTTTTGCCGCCGATGCCGGGCAGACGCGCGAACTGCTCGGCCAGCCGCTCAAGCGCGGCGGGAAATACGTTCATTACAGCAGGCCGCCCAGATTCAGTCCGCCGGTCAACTTGCTCATCGATGCGGCAGCGTCAGACTCGGCTGCGCGCATTGCCTCGTTGACTGCCGCGATGATCAGGTCTTGCAGCATTTCCACGTCGTCCGGATCAACGGCTTCGGGATCGATGGTGAGGGATTTGACCTCGTGCTTGCCGTTGACGCTGGCCTCGACCACGCCGCCGCCGGCAGAGGCGGTGTAGAGCTTCTGCTCCATCTCCTCCTGCATCTTCAGCATCTCCTGCTGCATCTTCTGCGCCTGCTTGATCATGTTCATGTTCATGCCGCCGCCCATCGGGCCGCCGCGAAAACCGCCTTTTGCCATGTCGTTCACTCCTGTAATCGAATTGTCATTGTATATCCACCAAGCCGCCAAGCTGGCTGCTGCGGCCGATCAGATCCTCAAACGGGTCGCCGCCGGACGGGGCCGCACCGCGCACGCGCAGTTCCAGCCGCAGCGGTGCGCCGAGCATCGCGGAAGCTTTTTGCCGGAACAGCTCCGGCAGACCGTCGCGCTCGAGCTGCGTTTTGATCAGCGCGGAAGCGGCAGTCAGTTCCAACACGCCGTCTGCAACCGAACCGGTCAGCGAGCCGGCATACAGCGCAAACTCCGGGCCTGCCTCAGCGCGTACAGCGGCTAGAAGCTCCGGCCAGAAGCGGTCGGATACCTGCTGCGGCGCTGGGGCGCGTGCTGGCGGGGCGTCTTCGTCTCCCGGTGGGGGAGGTGTATCCTCATCGCCGGGCGGCGGTGCGGGTTCCACCGCGGCGGCAGGGGTGGACTGCACGGGAAGACCGTGCGCGAGCTGTGCCTCGACCCGGCTGAGCCTGGCCGAGAGCGAAGCGCTGTCAGCGGCAAGCTCCGGCGCGCAAAGCTCCATCAGGCATAGCTCAAAATCAATGCGCCGGTTGGCGCTGCGGGCGAAGCCGCCCGTTGTGCGTTGCAGCAGCGAGACAATTCGCAGCAGTTCCGCGCCGGTCAGACGCGGCAGGAGCGATTGCAGCTCGCTGTCGGTTGAACCGCCCGAAAGCATACTGCTGCCGCTCTCGGGCGCGGTTTTCAGAATCAAAAGGTCACGGGCAAGCGTAGCGAGCTCGTCCGCCATGGCGCTGATGTCCTTGCCGCCGGCATAGAGCGCGTCAAACAGTGTGAGTGCCCGCGCTGCGTCGTGTGCAGCGATGTAGCCCATCAGCTCTGCGGTGCGGCGCTGGCCGGCCAGGCCGAGCACACCGGCGACGGTTTCGGCCGTGACGCCGCCGTCTGCCGCCGCGGCACACTGGTCGAGCAGGCTCAGCGCGTCGCGCATTGCTCCGTCGCCCAGACGGGCAAGCAGCGAGATGGCATCTGTGTCAATCTCGATCTTCTCCTGATAGGCGACATAGTTCAGCCGCGCCGCAATATCCTGCTGGGTCAGCCGGCGGAAAGAAAAGCGCTGGCAGCGCGAAAGAATGGTGGCCGGCACTTTCTGCAGCTCAGTCGTGGCGAGAATGAACATCAGATGCTCGGGCGGCTCCTCAATTGTTTTGAGCAGCGCGTTAAACGCTGCGCCGGAGAGCATGTGTACCTCGTCGATGATGTAGACCCGCCGCTTGACTTCGGCGGGGGTATAGACAGCCTCGTCGCGCAGCGCACGCACATTGTCTACGCCGTTGTTGGAGGCGGCGTCGATTTCGATGACATCGACGCACGACCCGGCGTCGATGCTCCGGCAGGCGGCGCAGCGGTTGCAGGGGTTTCCGTCCTGCGGATCCTCGCAGTTGACCGCCTTGGCCAGAATGCGGGCGCAGGAGGTTTTGCCGGTGCCGCGCGTGCCGGTAAACAGGTAAGCGTGGCTGAACCGGCCGGAGACGGCCTGATTTTTCAGCGTCTGCGTGACGGCCTGCTGCCCGACGACCTCGTCGAACGTCTGCAGACGATATTTGCGATACAGTGCCTGATACAAGCCGCTCACCTCCCGGGCCGCGCCGAAAATGCTCCGGCTCACGGCAAGACCGCACACCCGCCTCTGAACGCACGTTCCATCCGTTACCCGCGCAGCCAGCTCGGAAGCGGCTGCCTCGCGGCACACGGGAGGTTCCGCTTAATGCTGCTCGGTTCCCCGCCTGACATGGTTCACGGGTTCCCGTTGCGCAAGACCGATTCCTCATCGCCGCTTACGCGGGTCAGACGACACAACGTACGCCCTCGGACGGGGATTCATCCCTGCTGCAGCGGATTGCAGGTGACAGGGCACCGCTGACTCCCCGACTAGTGCGGCCTTGCCGTGAGCCGAAGCCGCGCAAGACAAATTATATTTTACACGAAGCCGCGATATTTCGCAACTGTTTTAAAAAGAGGGCCGACGGCCGGCCCTCTTGTATCCGGATCAGAGCTTCGACTCGATCAGAGCTGCCAGATCGCCGATGGTTTCAAGCTGCTTCGTCTCATCCTCCGGCAGCTCGACGCCGGTCTCCGACTCGAACTCGACGAGCATCTCCACAAGATCCAGCGAGTCGAGGTCGAGACTTTCGAATGTGGTGTCGGCGCTGAGTGTGTCGGCGTCGAGATCCACCTGTTCCGCCAGATAGGCAATAATCTTCTCAAGCATGTGAACTCCTCCATCTCCATGGACGGCTGTCAGCCGGAATGATTCCTATACAGTATGATACGGAATTTTCCGCTGATGTCAAGCAGAAAATGCATGCCGAAGCGGCATGATTTGTACAAATTGAGGAAAGACAAACCGGTGGTAATGTGCTACCATAGAGCGGCTATGGCCGGGCGGCCGCATTGCGCGGCTGTCTGATTTGCTGTCAAAGGAGCGTCTTTCGCATGGAACAACTGCAGCTCGCGCGCTACCGCGCGCCGGAGCGAAGCATTTATCTGATGATTTCCTGCACGCCGACCCGGTTTGGGTCCGTGCTGCGCAGGCTGGGACATATTCGCTACAATCACGCTGCCATCGCGCTCGACCCGGGGCTTGACCGGATGTATTCGTTCGCGCGGCGGCAGCACAACGCCGTGCTGGTCGGCGGACTGGTGCGAGAAACCGTCGGCCGCTATACGCTTGGCGGAAAGGAGCGCGTCCAAATCGTGATTTTCCGACTGCCAGTGACCGAACGGCAGTACCGCTGGGTGGAACGGACGATTGATCGCATCTGCGCCGACCCCGGGTATAAGTATAACCTGTTTTCAGTGGTTTCTTACCCGCTGACGCACGGCTTTGCAACCTACAAAGCATATACCTGCATTGAATTTGTCATGTATATCCTGTCGCATCTGGGTGTACGGGTCGACCGGCCGCTGCACCGTTACAAGCCGGACGATCTGCTCGCACTGCTTCCACAGCAGACGTATTACACCGGCGAACTGACGGCATATAAGCCGGACGACGGCAACTGGGGGCATTATTTTGATGCGATGAACCTGCACCTGGCGAAAGAGAGCGCCGTCACCGTGGCAGTGCTGCTGTTCCGGCTGGTTTTCCGATGGCGGTACCGGCGGGCAATCCGGCGGCGCGGCTGACGCGGCGGGACTCAGTTGTCCGCCTGCCCCGTAAGACGGCGGACATACTGCGTGATCAGATTACTGGAGCGGGCCTCCGCGACCTGTCCGCGCGCGAGCACGACCTGATCGGTGATGATATCGTCAACGTCGAAGTCGAGCATCCGCTGCATCATGGACGCGGTGTTTACCGTCCATACATGCAGAATCTTCCCCTCGTTGTGGATGCGGCGCACGAGCGCGCGGGAGACAAAGCTGGCCTGGACGCTGAACTCGTCTGCATATTGGAGGTCGGTGATGCGCCCATAGGCTACACTCATGATATAAACGGTGGTCAGCGACGGATCGGCCGCTTTGATCTGCTCGAGCGTGTCATAGGACATCGATGCGACGACGCATTGATCCCCAAAATCATACTGCTCGATCAGCGCTGCGACCGACGAGGCGAAGTCGACCTCCCGGCCAGTCGGCTTGAGCTCGATATGCAGACGGATACCCGCTTCCTGCGCAAACTGGATCGCGTCTTCGAGCGTAGGAATGCGTGCATCGGCATAGGCCGGCGAGAACCAGCTGCCGCAGTCGAGCGTACAGATCTCATCGTAGGTGACATTCCAGATGAATTCGTTGACACCGGTGGTGCGATAGAGTGAGCTGTCGTGCAGGATGACCAGTACGCCGTCTTTTGTCTGCTGTACATCCAGTTCGATGCAGTCTGCGCCCTCCTCTACGGCCGCTGTAAAGGCGGCCATTGTATTTTCCGGATATTCTGACGAGCTGCCGCGATGTGCGGTGACGGCCGCGGCCGGGGACAGCCCGGCCCGACCGGTATAGACTGCGGCGTAGAAACAGCAGGCTGCGGCAGAGACCGCGAGCGCGGCTGCGAACAGACGCCGCAGCCGCCGCGCTGCGACCGGGGAGAGCGTATACGGCGCATGGCACGGCGGCGCATCCGACGGCTCGGCATCTTTTGCGCGGTAACGATAGAATAGATAGCTGATCGCAGCAAACGCCGCCGGCACGGCGCAGCATGAAAACGTCACGGTCAGCCCCGTCAAAAATGCCGCGGAAAACGACAGAACGACCGGATAGAGCAGCGCGCTTTCCACAAACAGCCCGCAGACATGCCGCGCGCCCCAGATGCCCGCGGCTGCGAGCAGCGTATAGAGCGCGAACCAGAACACATTCCAAACGATCAGCAGCGCGCAGGTCTGAAAAATGCGGCCGCGGATCAGGCGCACGCTGCGACGGATGCTCTGCCGCAGCGGCATGCCCTCCAGACAGCTGTAGTGCATTGTGAACAGCCAGAACACGGCCAGCACTGCGAGCGGCAGCCGCAGGATCTGATATACGGTGCGCAGCCAGGCGCGCTTGTTCACATACCAGCGGATGAATTCCGGCAGGGAGAGCGCTGCACCGGAGATGGTCGTCATACCCAGACTGATGACCGGCAGAATCAGCAGCACATACGCCACCAGCAGCAGGTGGCTGCGGCGGGCCATTGTCATCGTCCGTCGGAAGCCGGTGCGGCACAGATCGTACGGGTTGGTCCGGACGCCGCGATGCGAGCAGTCGATGCCATAAATCACGGCGGCCATATCGAACGTTGTATGCAGAACGGTAAGCAGTG
>CAZGBU010000064.1:0-12073 GCA_964523945.1 uncultured Oscillospiraceae bacterium | reverse complement strand
CAGGCCACCTCGATGGCGTGGCGGATGGCGCGCTCCACCCGCGACGGCGTGGTCGAAAACGTCTTGGCAACCTGTGGATAGAGCACCTTGGTGATCGCGTTGATCACATCCATATCCTCCACCGCAATCATAATCGCCTCGCGCAGATACTGATAGCCCTTGATGTGTGCCGGTACGCCGATTTCATGGATGACGTTGGTCACCATCGCCTCCATGTTAACCTCCTGCCGACGGACTGCGGCCGGTGCCGCTGCCGGATGCTCCCGCGTTTCGCGGATTTCCTGCAGACGGTCAACCACCGCGCGGAAGTCACACGGCTTGGGCATCAGATACTGCACACCGAGCGACACGCTCTGCGCCGCAACATAATCTGAGAGCATGGCTGAAATCACCATTGTCACTGGCCGGTGCGCCATCGCATTCATACTCTTGAGCACCGACATGCCGTCCATTTTGGGCAGCATCAAATCCAGAATCAGGACGTCCGGCTTCTGCTCGGCGAGCATCTGCACTGCCCGCTGACCGTCGGCCGCGACACCGATGACCGCATACCCCTCAGTTTCGGAAATGACGTCCTTGAGCTGCCGCGCAAAGTCCTCATTTCCATCTGCCAACAGAATCGTGATACTTTTTTCCATCGTACGTTCCTCTCCCGTATGCTGAAATTCGTTTTTCTCTGATTATCGCTGCGATGCTATAAATTTACCACATAACGCAATACATTTCAAGTGTATTCTTCCAAATTATGTCATAAATGATTCGACAAAATGCCTGTTTCTCTTACCGGTTTCATGGCACAGCAGAAGCAGCCCACCGGCGTACGCCGGCGGGCTGCTGGTATGGTCGGCCACAACACCGTTCTGCTGCGCCGCCGCGTTTCAGGCTCTCCGCGGGCGGATGATTCTATCCTCCGCCCTATCCCTCCTGATAAGCAGTCTGGAGCATGGAGTCAATGAAGATGCCATAGCCCTGCGACGGCTCGCCCACCAGTACGTGCGTCACCGCGCCAATCAGCTTGCCGTTCTGTAGGATTGGGCTGCCCGACATGCCCTGGACAATGCCGCCAGTCGCTTCAATCAGCGCCGGGTCCGTCACGGTCAGCATTAGATTGCGGCCGGTGTCATCGCTGCACGGGTAGAGTTTCGTGATCTCAACAGAATACTCGTGTATCTCGGTTCCGTTCACCATGCACAGGATCGTGGCCGGGCCGGTTGTGACCTCGCTGCGCTGCGCAACCGGAATGGCGTCGTCGCTCGAATAATCCAGCGCCGCCTGTCCAAAAATGCCGCAGGCCGTGTTGCGTTCCACCGTACCGATGCCGCCATCCTGGCAGAACGCGCCCTGGAGCTGCCCCGGGCTGCCGCGCTCACCGCGGTTGACGCCCACTACGTCAGCCGTAAGCAGTTCGCCGCTTGCAAGCGGCAGGAGCTGCGCGGTGGCGCTATCGCTGATCCCGTGGCCCAGCGCACCATATGCCCCCGTCTCCGGGTCATAGAATGTCACCGTACCGATGCCGGCAATCGCGTCACGGATATAGATGCCCATGCGATAATCGCCGTCGAGTGCGGCCGGCTTGACCGATACCTCCACGCTTTTGCCCTTGCGCAGCGCCGTGATGGTCAGGCTCTGCCCGCCGCTCTGCCGTACGGCCTGCGCCAGATCTGAGGCTGCCGTGACCGCCGCGCCATTGACGCTGCGAATCACATCGCCGGTACGAAGCCCGGCCGCACGCGCCGGCGCGTCCTCATCAAACCCGGTCACTACAATCCCATCCGTATGCATCTGGATCCCGACCGCCGCGCCGACCGGCACCAGCTCGGTCGGAAGCGCGGCAAGCGCCTGTGCCGACAGCGTGAGCGCCAGCACAAGCGCGATACAAAAATTCAAAAATCGCCGCTGTTTCATCAACTTCATCCTTTCTCGCCGCATTGCATGTTTAATATGGCCGCGGTCGGCGCGGATGATTGCAGGCAAAAATCAGCGGGATTTCCTTGTCAAAAAAACGATCTCCCGCGGCGGTGTTTGATTCGCCGCGGGAGACCGGGAGATTCTGTCGCCACCGCCAGGTTTCGTTTTTCTTTCGATGCTACGGCTGGTGCGTAAAGCGCAACAGATATTCATTCAGCGGCAGCAGCGCTGTCAGCGTCCGGCGGACGTCGTCGGCCAGCGAAGGGGAAAACAGGCGCGTATCCGGCGGATACTGGCGATACGCTTCAATATTTTTTAAATTGTAAAATCGTTCAATCTCCGGCACGGGGCATGGCTTTTTGCGATAGTATGCCTCGCCGCGGACAGTGACATCCGTTTCCCGCTCAATTTTCCGAATCATATCCAAAAAGGGACCAGGATTGGCTGCCAATTCACTGCGCAGCGCCGCCATCGTGTCCGCACGCGGTCGGATCAGGCCGAAACCAAATGTATACCCCTCCGGCGCGATCTCAAAAAACAGCGCCGGATTCTGTGACCAGGAATCATTCTCACGCCGGATGCACAGCCACAGCGTGTTTTTGTACGGCGCCTCGGCATAGTGCGGCAGTCGCGCATCCCGATAGATACGTGAAACCTTGCAGATCATGCCGTCAATAGCAGAAAACGGCTCAAACACCGCTGCGGCCAGTTCTTTCATCGGACGGTAGAGCTTGTCCAGATATGTCTGCTTATTCGCTTCAAACCATGTTTTATTGTTGTTGAAGCGGATACCCCAGAGGAAGTCGATTGTCTCTGGCGAAAATCCCTCAAACATAGCGGATCAGATCCTCCGGGGCCTTGCGCTTTGGAGCAGCAGGCGTCTCGTCCGGGTAGCCGAGTGCAATGAGCGCGGTGAGCACCTCGCCCTCGTCAAGGCCGAGGAATGCGCGCAGCTTCTGCTCATCATAGATGCCGAGTATCACACTGCCAAGGCCCAGCTCGTGCGCGGCCAGGCAGAACGTCTGCGCCGCAATGCCGGCATCAAAATGCTCCCACCGGTCGCCCTTGGATGTCGTCGGCGAGCCGTCGCGTTCATAACCCGAGCGGCCGTGGACTGTCGTCATCACAACAAGCACCGGCGCTGAGCGCACGGTGCGCGCATTGAAATCCGGCAGCATGTCGGTACAGATTGTCTCTTTCGCCTCGGGCGACTCGACGACAATGTAGCGCGCGGTCTGCGTATTCTTCCAGCTCGGCGCAAAGCGCGCCGCGTCCACGACCCGCTCGATCAGTGCGTGATCCAGCGCGTCCGGACGAAAGCGGCGGACGCTTCTTCTGGTTTGAATGGCTTCGATTGTATGCATGGTTCTCACTCCACTGTGACAGATTTCGCCAGATTACGCGGCTTGTCAATGTCGCAGCCGCGCATCAGCGCGATATAATAGGCAAACAGCTGCAGCGGCAGCACACCGAGATTCGGCAGGAACAGATACTCGGTATCGGGGATGGTCAGCAAGCCGTTGACACTGCCCGCCATTTCCTGCTGGTGTGATTCGGTCGTCAGCGCCAGCACATCGGCGCCGCGCGCATGGACCTCCTTGACGTTGGACATTGCCTTGTCAAACAGCGGGCCGTAGGTGCTCAGCGCAACGACAAGCGTACCCGGCTCGATGAGTGAAATCGTCCCGTGCTTCAGTTCGCCGGACGCGTATGCCTCAGAATGGATATAGGAGATCTCCTTGAGCTTCAGGCTGCCTTCAAGCCCGAGCGCATAGTCGAGATTGCGCCCGATGAAAAAGACCGACTCGTGGTTAAAATAGCGCGAGGCATAGTACTGGATGTCATCCTTGCTGTCCAGAATGGACTGCATTTTCTGCGGCAGGCGCTGCAGCTCCTCCACCAGCGCCTGATACCGCTCCTGCGTGATGGTTCCAAGCGCGTCGGCACAGTAGAGCCCGAGCAGGTCGAGCACTGCGAGCTGCGTGGAATAGGCCTTTGTCGTCGCAACCGCAATCTCAGGTCCGGCCCAGGTGTAGATCACATCGTCTGACTCTCGTGCGATCGACGAGCCGACCACATTGACGATCGACAGCACGCGCGCGCCAAGCCGTTTCGCCTCACGCAGTGCGGCCAGTGTGTCAATCGTCTCGCCGGACTGGCTGATGACCAGCGCAAGTGTATTCTCACCTACGATCGGATCACAGTAACGGAACTCCGATGCAAGTACCACCTCAACCGGCTTGCGCAGCAGCTTTTCAAGCGTGTACTTGCCCACCATTCCAACATGATACGACGAACCGCAGGCGATGATGTCGATCTTGCTGATCCGCCGGATATATTCCGGCGTCAGTTCCAGATCGTCGAGCACGATGCGGCCGTCGCGAATGCGCGGCTGGATCGTTTTGGCGACGGCCTCGGGCTGTTCGAGGATCTCCTTGAACATAAAGTGCGCATAACCGCCCTTTTCCGCCGCAGAGATATCCCAATCGACGAAGCTGTGCGGCTTTTCGATCGGTTCGCACATCGCGTTGTAGATCTGGATTCCATCCGCCGAGAGCACAGCGACCTCATCGTCTTCCATATAGCAGACCTCGCGGGTGTGCCGGATTACGGCAGTCACATCCGATGCAATCAGGCTGCATCCGTCTCCATAACCGAGAATCAACGGGCTCATCTTACGCGCAGCGATCAGCCGGTCGGGCGCATCGGCGCAGATGATGCCGAGCGCATAAGCGCCCTCGATCCGGTCGAGCACTTTAAACAGCGCTTTCAGGATATCCCCCTCATAATAGTATTCCAGCAGCTGTGCGACGACCTCTGTGTCCGTATCGGACTGGAATTTCACACCTTTGCTCTGCAGCAGCTCCTTGATCTCCATATAGTTTTCCACGATGCCATTATGCACCACCGCAATGCGCCCGTCCTCGGACACATGCGGATGGGAATTGGCATCGGATGGCTCCCCGTGCGTCGCCCAGCGTGTGTGCCCGATCCCCATCGTGCCCTTGACATCGGCGCCGCCGTGCGTTTTTTCGATCAGCGCATCGAGCCGTCCAACCGACTTGACAACCTGCAGCCCCCGCTCGCGCGAGATGACGGCGATACCCGCCGAGTCATAGCCCCGATACTCCAGCCGGCGCAGCCCGTCGAGCAAAATCGGTGCCGCCTGTTCCTTTCCAACATAACCAACAATTCCACACATGGTGCGTTCCTCCTGTCTGATGATCCAGGACAAATCCGCAGCCATTTGTCCATGCTCTGCTCACAGCCCCTCTGTTTTGCGGTCGCCCGCATATTTCTGACTGTGTCACGCGCGCAGAGCTGCGCGGAAGCGCATCCGCCGAATGTTCGATCACGCTTCTCCTCGTCGTCCTGCCGGCAGGCAGGCGCTGGCGCTTTTGACGGGACTGGCCCGGAACCTCCTTTCGTTTGCTGCGATCGCCCTCATTATATGCCAAGCGCGCAAAAAAAGCTATGTCTATTTTGTGAATCCTGCGTGAATTGGATACAAAAATAGCACGGAGACCAGCCAATTGGTCTCCGTGCCGGGAAATTTTAAACTTTTTTACCGTAGGCGAAGTTCGGGAAACCCTTTCCACCGCCGACCGACACCATGCCCTCGGCATTGCCGTCCGCATCGACGCGCAGCCAGATCTCCCAGCGGCCGGGGCCGGCAGGGACATCCACTTTCATAAATTCATTGCCCGTGTAGAAGCCGGCATAAATCGGCGCGCCCCCGGCCGTTCCGGTCAGCGTTCCGTCCGGCTGGGCAGTCAGATCAAGCAACAGCTCCCCCTCAAAAAAGTCGCCCGTGGGCTGGCCGTAGTCCTTCAGCTCCACCTCCGGCATCGGCGGGGCAACCGGGCCGTCCTTCGGGGGCGGGGGCGGGGGCGCAATCATATTCCCGTTCTCATCAAACATCTCCGGGTGAACCAGCCGCGCCTGCGGGATCCACATCTTCACAACCCACTGCCCTGTCAATGACATATGCAACAATCCTTTCCGTCATTAATTTGCATGCAATCATTATAAGGGCGATGCATTCACTGCGTCAATCCGGTATTTTGCCTAAAACAAGCTGGTCTGATTTGGCGAAAGCGCACACAGCGAAGTCAGCGCATCCAGCCGCACCGGCGTCGCCCCACGGCCGCATAGATCGCGCGCGCCATCCGTACCGTCGTCGCAGACAAACACCGGCGACCATCCGCCACGCAGATTCTCGCAGGTTCCGTGCCAGGTACCGCCGGTGCCGCAGTCCGTCTGCGCAACAAAGGTGCGCTCGGCCAATGCATGGATGATCCGATTGCGCGAGCGGGCACGCTGCGCAGAGAATGGGATCTCCCACCCGGATTCACAAACGAGCAGCAGCCCGGCCGGCAGCGGGCCTGCCCGGCCGTCTGCCGGCAGTGAATCGGCCGTGACGCAGACAACGCGGCCGCCGGCGGCAAGGCATGCATCCTGTGCGCAGCGGTCTGCGCCTGCAGCGCCGCCTGAGATGAGCGTCAGTCCCTCTTTTGCAGCCAGCGCGCCAACACGCCGGGCAAACGTCTCCCCCAGCGGCCGAAGCACGCGCGAACCGACCAGTGCGGCCGCGCGGGTGGAAAGCACCCCGGCTTCACCGACACAGAACAGCGCAGCAGGCGCTGCGGATAGGCCGGCGAAAGCCGCGTGAGTACCGCAATGCCGCGCCGGCGCGCGTTTGCCAGATAGTCCTGCAGCCGCTCCTCCCGCCGCAGCAGCGCGGCGATGCGCGCGCCGGAATCGGCATCGCATCCCAGCCGGCGCAGATCATTCTCCGTCAGTTCCGCGTCCGGTACAGCGGGCGGTATGCTCTCGCGGATGCGGGCGGCAAGCGCGCGGTACTGCGCTGAAGTCAACGGGCGGGCTGTCTCGTCGCCGAGCGGGCAGCAAAGCATCAGCAGCCCCGCCTCCGCCCGTGTCATCACTTCAGCCGCCTTTTGCGGTAGGCCGGTGCCTTGACCGCCTCTTCTACGAGCTGGTCGCCCTCAAAGTGCATCGGCTTGACGGTGTAATGCGAATACTTTGCAATCTCGTCGAGCTTGGCCTTTTCCGGGAATGAACCGATCACTGACCACGCCACGCCCTTTCGCCCGGCGCGAGCCGTGCGCCCAATGCGATGGATGTAATACTCATTCTCCTCCGGCACGTCATAGTTGATCACACAGTCGACGTCATCGACGTCGATGCCGCGTGAAGCGACGTCAGTCGCAATCAGCACCGTCAGCTTTCCATCGCGGAATGTCTGCATCGTCTTTTCCCGCTTGGACTGCGGGATGTCGCCATGGATACAGTCGGCATCGATGCCGGCACGGTGCAGATCGTCGGAAAGGCGCTGGCACATGTGCTTGGTATTGCAGAAAATGATCACGCGCTCCCACCCCTGCGTCTTCAGCAGATGGAGCGTCGTCTCCTCCTTCGCCAACTGTGAGACAGTGATGGAATACTGCGCGATGTCCGGCTTGTTCTCCACATCGGACGGTACGGTAATTTCCACCTCGTCGCGCTGGTACATCCAGGAGACGGTCATAACTTCCTGCGAAATGGTTGCGGAAAACAGCCCCATGTTCTTTTTGTTCTTCAGCTTGTCCAAAATTCCGGTGACATCCTGGAAAAACCCCATATCCAGCATGCGGTCGGCTTCATCGAGCACGACGGTCTGCACCTTGTCGAGCCGCAGCGTTTTGCGCTTGTAGTGATCCATCAGCCGGCCGGGCGTTGCGACGACAATCTGCGGCTTTTTCTGGAGCTGTTTGATCTGCGACTCAATTTTGGCGCCGCCATAGACGACGGCAATGCGGATGCCGCGGTAGAACTCCAGAAGCGAGCGCAGCTCGTCGCAGATCTGAATGGCCAGCTCACGCGTCGGCGCCAGGATCAACCCCTGCAGCGCATCGGAATCCGCATCAACGTGCTCGATCATCGGAATGCCGAATGCAAACGTTTTGCCTGTGCCGGTCGGCGCCTTGGCGATCACGTCGCGCCACGCGAGAAACGGTGGAATGGCCTCGGCCTGGATCTTTGTCGGCCAGCCGTATCCACGCTTTTCCAGCGCGCGCAGCATATTCTCAGACAATCCGAGGCTCTCAAATGTAATTTGCGTATCCATTTGCAATTCTGTCCTTACCTGTCAATTTGATTCCGTAGTTCGTAGATTATTTTATCAGATTATGCCCCACCGCGCAACATTTGCACTGGCACGGGGCGCAATTTATGGTATAATAAGCATGTTGCACACCATTTTTGGCCGGCGCGCCCGGAGGAGGATCAGCATGAGCAGAGCAGACGAGATCTTCATTGCCAACTGCAAGGACATCCTGGAAAACGGCGTCTGGGATACGGCGCTTTCCGTTCGCCCCCGTTGGGAGGATGGAACTCCCGCACATACCGTAAAAAAATTCGGCATTGTCAACCGCTACAATCTGAAAGAAGAGTTTCCAATCCTGACCATCCGGCGCACGTTTTATAAAACATGCATTGACGAGCTTCTGTGGATCTGGCAGAAAAAGTCCAACAATATTCACGATTTGAACGGCCACATCTGGGATCAGTGGGCGGATGAGACCGGCTCGATCGGCAAGGCCTACGGCTACCAGCTCGGCGTCAAGCACCAGTATCCTGAGGGGATGTTCGACCAGGTTGACCGCGTGCTCTACAACCTGAAGCACAACCCCGCTTCGCGTCGCATTCTGACGAATCTGTACAATTTCGCCGACCTGCATGAGATGGCGCTCTACCCATGCGCGTATTCCATGACGTTCAACGTCTCCGGCCGCACGCTCAATGCGATCCTCAACCAGCGCTCACAGGACATGCTGACAGCGAACAACTGGAACGTCGTGCAGTATGCAGTGCTCGTCCACATGATGGCGCAGGTCTCGGGCCTCGAGGCCGGCGAGCTGGTACATGTCATCGCCGACGCGCATATCTACGACCGGCATGTTCCAATCGTCGAGCAGATCCTGCAAAATGAGCCGAAGGCAGCGCCGGAATTTGTGATGGACACCTCCATTACGGATTTTTATCAATTTACACGCGAGAGCTTTACGCTGAACCACTACGACTATACGCCGCTGGACGTGCGTATCCCTGTTGCGGAATGAGGTCTGGTATATGAACTGTATCGTCAATGTCACGCCGGACTGGGGCATCGGCTGCGCCGGGCGGCTGGCCGTTTCAATCCACGCCGATCTGAAGCGCTTCCGGGCGCTGACCACCGGCGGCAGTGTGCTGCTCGGCCGCAAAACGCTTGCAACCTTTCCAGGCGGCCGACCGCTGAAGAACCGGCGGAATCTCATCCTGACGCACGACCCTGCATTTTCCGTCGAGGGCGCAGAGGTTCTCCACAGCGAGGACGCTGCGCTCGCGCGCGCGGCATCGCTCGGCGACACGCTCTGGCTCATTGGCGGCGAGAGCATTTACCGCCAGTTTCTCCCCTATTGCTCGCTGGTCCGTCTGACCCGGACATTCGTCGATGTCCCGTGCGACGCGTTCTTTCCCGATCTGGACAAGCTGCCGGGCTGGTCGGTCTGCTGGCAGTCGGAGCCGATGGAGGAGGACGGCATCCGTTTCCAGTATCTCGACTACTGCAATGCATCCCCGCTGCCCGTTTCCCAGGAGGTTGGAGCATGATTACCACAATTGAAATTGATGTCCGCTATCCGGACTGCGACATGATGGGCATTGTTCACCATGCCGTCTACCCGGTCTGGTATGAGATGGCGCGCATGGACTTTTTTGCGCAGATCGGCTTTTCCTTTGAGCAGATGCACCAGTTCGGCATTGACCCACCCATGGTCAGTCTGAACCTGACCTATCAGAAGCCCGTACGCTATCCCGGCCATGTCACTGTGCAGACACGAATGTTGTCATATGCACCAAAAAAAATTGAGCTGCACTACGAGACCTACGATCAGGGTGTGCTGGTCGGCACCGGGACGTCGTTCCATATTTGGACGGGGCCGGATCTGAAGTCGCTCAACATGGAACAGACGCACCCGGATGTATACGAGAGAATCAAGGCCGCCTACGATGGATGATGTCACCGCGTTGGTGCTCGCCGGCGGACGCTCGCGCCGGATGGGGCGCGACAAGACAAAACTGAAACTCGGCGACTGTACCATGCTCGAGCGCGCCTGCGCGTTTGGCCGCTCGCTCGGCTGCCCGGTGCTGGTGGCCGCGGGTCGGGCGGATCATTTTGCATCCGTTCCGGCCGGCTGCCGTGCTGTATTCGACGATGTCCCCGGCTGCGGGCCGCTGGCCGGGCTGTGTGCCGGCCTGGCCGTGCTCGAAACGGAGTTTGCGTTGGTCTATGCAGCGGACATGCCGTTTCTCTCCGCCGATGCGGCAGCACTGCTGCGCGCGCACATCGGCACGGCGGCGCTTTGCCTGTTTCAGACGGAAGGGCGGCCGGAGCCGCTGTTCGGACTCTACCGGCGAAGCTGTCTGACTGCCGCGCAGCAGTGCCTGGACGAAGGAATTCTCCGGCTGCGCGCGCTGTGCGCGCGTGTCCCCTGCGTCATGCTCGATGCACCCGAGCAGCGCTGGTTCGTCAATTGCAACACCCCCGAGGAATGGGAAGCCGTCAGAAAGCAGGTGGAAGCAGATGACTGACGCGCCGATCGTTGTGATCGTCGGCCTGTCCGGCACCGGGAAAACCACGTTTTTGGTGAAGCTCATCCCCGTGCTGAAATCGCGCGGGCTTCGTCTGGCTGTGCTGAAGCACGACGCGCACGGCTTCGAGGTGGACAAGCCCGGCAAGGACTCCTATCGGATGAAGGCCGCCGGTGCAGATTCGGTCGCGATTTGTTCGGGCAGGCAGCTCGCCGTGATGGAAACGCTGTCGGACGAGCCGGACATCGCTACAATCGTCAAAAAGCTCCAGCCGGTTGATCTCATCCTGGTCGAGGGATATAAAAAGAGCGCATATCCCAAGATCGAGATCCATCGTGCCGCATTACAGCGTCCGTTGCTGTGCCACCCGGACGAGCTGCTGGCCCTGGTGACGGATGAGCCAATTGCACTGGATGTTCCGCAGTTCGCGCTGGACGATGCAGCCGGCATTGCCGCACTGCTGATCGATCAAGTCAACAAACCCCGGGATGGCTAAGCCATCCCGGGGCTTTGAATCAATGGCCCGGATATCGCCGGAGTGCATCATCCCTGATTGTTGGCGTTGACCAGTTCAGGGAGCTTAATGTGCTCATTGCGATAGCGGGCGTTTGGATTTTTCTCCGGCACAGTCAGCGCAATGGCCTTTTCCGGGCAGTTATGGATACAGGCCAGGCAAGTCTGACAGCGGCCCGGCCGGTAGACGGCGCGGCCGTTTTCCACCCGGATTGAAGCAGAGGGGCAGACCATCTGACAGATTCCACACCCGACGCACCGATCGGTCACCCGGATCAGGTTCTGCCTGGCATCTGCCGGCAACCGCTGCATATTGGTCAAAAACTCCTGGTGCGCCGCCCGGTCTGCATCGGTAACCGGAGCAATCCAATGCCGGCGCGCTGCGATGTCCGCTCTGATTTCGGCCAGATGGGAATCGACCTGCTTGTCAATCGCCCGCTGCTCATCCATATCAAACGCGGGCAGCCAGTTGTCCACCATCAGCAGCGTATTGATGTAACTGGGCTGGATCCCACATGTGCGGCACAGCTGTTCCGCCAGCTCCGCAGCGCCGCCATGGCGGTTGCCATAGGTCAGGACCATATAGAAATAATCGGTATGAAATTCAGCCCGGCGCAGGAAGTCCTGCACCATCGGCGGAACCTCATGTCCATAGACCGGCGCGACAATGCCGATGGCATCGGCGGTAAACGACAGAGGCTCGCCATGAATCGCCTGCGGAATACTGATGGGATCCGGCTCAATCTCTCTCGCTGCATATAGGCTGTTTCCGGTTCCGGTAAAATAAAACAACATACAAAACGCCTCTTGCCGGTGTCTTCTCCTGGCAGCCGCCCTCCCGTCACAGCAGGCGGCAGCCGCGGCTTCACACCTTTTTGCATATGATAGCCCGTCTGCCTGCGGCCCGCAATGGATCGGATGAAACGTTGTGTTCGATAAGCGGCGTTTTCCTGCTTTATGCACAGAAAGGGACCTGTTGACAAAAGCCCCAAAAACTCCATCCTTATGGTATAATAGAAAC
>CAZGBU010000063.1:6815-12407 GCA_964523945.1 uncultured Oscillospiraceae bacterium | reverse complement strand
GTGGATTGAAACGTCAGATGCCTGTCTTCGGGCGGGGTCGCCACCCGTCGCTCCCCTCACGGGGAGCGTGGATTGAAACCTGGAGGAATATGAGGACGACGGCGAAATCCCGGAGTCGCTCCCCTCACGGGGAGCGTGGATTGAAACTACTCAGGATAGTTTAACCGTATTACGTTAAGCTGTCGCTCCCCTCACGGGGAGCGTGGATTGAAACTTTTCCTGTTGTTAATATCGCTTCTGTCGTTTTGGTCGCTCCCCTCACGGGGAGCGTGGATTGAAACCTGAAAGAGCCACATATGGACACCGGTACTGATAGCCGCTGCGCCTGCCCGGCTTGACGTGGGTGGGCGCGGCGTTCTGCTTCAAGCGGCCCTGCCTGGACAAGCCATAGGCCATTGCCTATGGCTTGATTCTTTCTCGATATTTCCCGGCCGGGCCGCAACGTGTTACAATAACAGCAGAAAACGCGGCGCGCATCCGCCGCAGGGAGGAATGTCCGATGAGCTGTTATCCCAAACTGTTTTCCCCGCTGCACGTGGGCAATCTAATCCTGAAAAACCGCATTGAAACCGGACCGATGTCCATTGTGGAGCTTGACCCCAAGGGCGGCTACACCGAGCAGGCCATTGCATTTTACGAGGGCCTGGCCGCCGGCGGCGCCGCGCTCGTCACGCTCGGCGAGAGCATCATCGCCAGCGACAACGGCATGACGCATCTGCAGCAAATCCGCTTTGACAATCCGGATGTCCCCTTTTCGCTCCAGCGCATCGCCGATGCCGTCCATGCGCACAATGCCTGCATCAGCATTGAGATCAGCCACGGCGGCGCAATGGCCGACTCCGTCTACAACGGCGGCGTGCAGACAATGGGACCGAGCGGATACACCGACGAATGGGGTGACGAGATCCGTGAAATGACGCCGGATGACATGGAACAAGTCGCCGACGCATTCGCCGATGCGGTCGAAATCTGCCGCGACTGCACCTTTGATATGGCGATGATTCACTGCGGTCATGGCTGGCTGCTGCACCAGTTCCTCTCGCCACTGCACAATCACCGCACCGATCGCTTTGGCGGCAGCCTGGAGAACCGCGCGCGGTTTCCGCTGATGGTGCTCGAGCGTATACGCGCGCGCGTCGGCCGCACCATTGCGCTGGACATGCGCATTTCCGGCAGCGAGTTTCTCCCGGGCGGGCTGGACATCGACGAAGTCGCCGCATTCTGCCGCATGGCAGAGCCGTATGTCGATCTCATCAACGTCTCCGCCGGCGCACCCTGGACCACCCGCATGGCCATTCCTGTCTTTGAGCCGCGCGGGATCAACGCACCGCTGGCCACCGCGGTGAAACAGGCCGTCTCCGTGCCGGTCACGGCGGTCGGCGGCTTCACTGACCCGGAGCTGATGGAGCGGCTGCTGGACGAAGGCGCGTGCGACGGCTTTGTGCTCGGCCGCAGCATCCTGGCAGACCCGGAACTGCCCACCAAAGCGCGCACCGGCCGCACGCAGGAAATCCATCAGTGCCTGCGCTGCTTTGTCTGCAACAATGCGCAGTATCATGACCGGGGCAAGGTACTGCGCTGCGCAATCAATCCGACGGCCGGGCGGGAGTTTACAATGCGCACCGTCCCATCCTCGCCGAAGCGGAAGATCATCGTGGCCGGCGGCGGCTGCGGCGGCATGGAGGCGGCCATTACCGCAGCAAAACGCGGCCACGATGTAACGCTGTACGAAAAAAGCGATTCCCTCGGCGGCTGGCTGAACATGGAGCGCCACCTGCCGTTCAAGCAGGATCTGTATCACTACGCGCGCACGCTGGAATACGAATGCAGCCTGTACGGCGTTAAAACCGTTCTGAATACGCCTGTTACGCGGGAGCTGCTCACGCGCGAGCAGCCTGATACGGTAATCTGCGCCATCGGCTCCGAACCGATCATCCCGCCGATTCCGGGCGTTGACGGACCGAACGTTGTGCTGGCAACCACGCTGTTTGACAGCGGATTTGCCCTGGGCCGGCGCATTGTGGTTGTCGGCGGCGGCCTGGTCGGCTGCGAGACAGCGCTGCATCTGGGACAGCGCGGCCACGCGGTCACCGTCCTGGAGATGCGGGAAGCGGCCGCTGCCGATGCGACTGCCGACCACCGGCGCTATCTGATGCCGCTGCTCGAGCAAAACGCCGCTGTCCGCTGCGGCATGACCGTCACTGCCATCACAGGCAGCGGCGTCTCAGCGCGTGCGGCCGACGGGACGGAGCATGTCTTCCCCGCCGACAGCATCGTGATCGCCGCCGGCCTGCGCGCCCGCACAGATGAGGCCGAGACGCTGCGCAGCGACGACTACGACTTCGTCCGCATCGGTGACTGCGTGCGCGCGCGCAATGTGTACGCGGCTGTCCGCAAGGGATTTGATGTAGCAACCTTTGTCCGTTGAGGCAGGAAAGGAGAACTTTTATGAGCAAGCTATTGAGCATGTATGAATCCTACGACCGGCCGGAACTGCCAGCCTACGCCGGCGGCCCGGAGCAGACGATCGACTGCGACGTCGCCATTGTCGGCGGCGGCGGCAGCGGCCTGAGCGTAGCCGTGCGCGCGGCGGAGCTGGGGGCAAAGGTCGTCGTTGTGGAGAAGATGGAACGCATCGGCGGCAACAGCTACCTGGCCGGCGGCCTGCTGAGCACAACCTCGAAATATCAGCGCGAGCGCGGCTTCGAGGATAAGACCGACTTTTACCTCGAGACAGCGCACAAATTCCACAAGTATCTGCTCGATCCCGCAATCTTTTCACGGTATCTGAAAAACTCCGGCCGCTATCTTGAGTGGCTGGTCGACAAAGGGCCGGACATCGACAACAGCCGCTGGGCGTTCGACGGTGCTGTGATGCTGATCAAAGAACCGCTGTGTGAAAGCCCGCTGAATAATCCCGCCTACGGGCCGGGCTATATGGGAACCGCCGTCATAACCGTACTCGAGCGTGCGTGTGCCCAGTTCGGCGTACAGATCCTGACGCAGACCAAGGCACGTGCGCTGTGCACTGACGAGGCAGGCGCTGTCACCGGTCTGCGCGCCGACGGACAGGAGGCAAGCTTCCACATCAGCGCGCGGGCCGTTGTCATTGCTGCGGGCAACATGGCCGGCAATGAGCAGATGCTCCGCCGGTTCCTGCCGCGCTATTTTACATCGGACAACTATTTTTCGCATTACAGCCTGAAGAGTCTGACCGGCGACGGCGTTGCAATGGCCGAGGCGATCGGCGCTGAGGTCGGCAAGAACATGTCCGTGGCGCTGCATGCACTTGGCCACTACCCCGGCACCTATACCGTCCAGCGCCTGATCAACGAACCGCTGGCAATCATTGTCAACCAGGACGGCCGGCGCTTCTGCTGCGAGGATGAGGCCGACGACGCGGAGTACATCACCGACCGCCAGCCCGAGGGGCTCGGCTATATCTGATCGACCGGCCGACGCTCGAGGAAGGCTTTGGTCTTGTGCTCGAGCACGTCCGCTTTGGCGACCGGGCGCCGACCTGGGAAGAGTTCTGGGCCGACCTCGACCGTGAGCAGGCCGAGGGCAAGCTCACCAAGGCGGATACACTCGAGGCGCTTGCGCCATTCATCGGCTGCGCGCCCGAAGTGCTGCGCGAGACAGTGGAACGCTGCAACGCCCAGTGCGACGCCGGCATTGACCGCGAGTTCTACAAAGCGCCGGAGCACCTGCGCAAAATTCAGACTGGGCCGTTCTATGCGATCCGTCTGCAGCGCAACTTCGACGTGACAATGGGCGGCGTCTCCATCAATGCGAAGCTGCAGGCGCTCCGCCCGGATCAGAGCGTCATCCCCGGTCTGTATGCCGTCGGCGATAACGCCTCGAACTGGATGGGCACAGAATACGGCCCGATGTTCTCATCGTTCTGCTGGGCCGTCAACTCCGGCTACCTGGCCGGCGAAGAAACCGCTGCATACGTCCTTGGATCCGCATAAACACCGCACCACAGAAACAGCCCCCGCCCGGGATCGGGCGGGGGCTGCATTTATGCGCCGCTGTGCGCGAGGAATTCCTGCACAAGGGCGCTCTCACGCTGGCAGTAGGCGACGGCATCATCGTAGAACGCCGAGGCGGCACGCAGCAGGAAGCGGCCTTTTTTGCGCGAGATACACGTCGGCGTGTTGGCGGCAGCGCCGGCATCGGTGATGCGCAGCGCCCAGTTGGGTTCCGGCGCATCATGCTCTTTCCGGCGGCGCATGACAAGCCGTGCCGGCCGGAATGCAACGCCCAGGCCGGCGCTGACGGCGCGCCGGATCACATCCGGCTCGTTGCTCTCAAGCACAACGTCAAACTGCTCGCCGTCCTCGCCGAAGAGCAGCTCGAGGTAGTTGCGGTCGGACTCCGAATAATTGAGAATGAACCGCTCGCCGCGCAGCTCGCCCAGCGGGCAGCTTGCTCGGCCAAACAGGCGGTGGCCGGGGCCAACGACGGCCATCAGTTCCTCGGTGTAGAGCGGGAACGACTCGAGCCGTACGTCGGGCAGCGGACATGGCGAGATGGCAAAGTCGACCTCATCGGTCAGCAGCAGGTCGGTCAGGTCGTTGATCTCGACCAGGCGCAGCGAAACGCGTGTATCTGGATGCGCACGCAGGAATGTGATGGTCAGCTCGCTGCACAGATCGTGGATGGAGCTGGCGACGGAGACCTGCGTGCCGGCGCAGCCGGCCAGTTCGCGCACCTGGCTGACCCCCTGCTCCAGTTCGGCAAATGCCGCGTCGACTTTCTGCAGGAACAGCTTTCCGGCGTCGTTGAGCTGGAGGCGCCGGCCCGGCTGGTGCAGGAACAGTTCGACGCCGAGGCTGCTCTCGAGCCGCCCGAGGCTCTGGCTGAGCGTGGGCTGGGAGATGAACAGCTCCTGCGCCGCGCGGGTGACACTCTCGGTGCGCGCAACCTTCTGAAAATACCGCAGCTGATTGAGTTCCATACGCGATCGATCCTCCTCTCATGGTGATACCAGCATACCACATCCTGCCCCGGAACGGAAGCCCGTCCGCGCGCCAGGATAGACACAGGCTGCCTGTTCTGTTATACTTTTGAATATCAGAACAGCTGCAGCGAGGTGGGATACATGCTGACAATGCTGCTGGCAGAACTGGACAACGCACAGGATCGACAGCGGATCCTCCAGCTCTACCATGCCCATCACGACCGAATGCTGCGCGCGGCGCGGCGGATTCTGAAGAATCCGGCGGATGCAGAGGATGCCGTACAGAATGCGCTGGTGCAGATCATTCGGAACAGAGAAAAGATCTTTCAAACCCCATGCGAAAAAATGCCCGCGTATCTCATCGCCATCGTGAAAAACGAAGCGCTCGCGCTGCTGCGGCAGCAGCAGAACGTCGTTCCGCTGGAGGAGCAGGACGGCGCCGCACCCGATGAACCGTCGCCGGCGAGCTACCGCGAGCTGGTCGCATGCATTCGCCGTCTGCCCCAGATATACCGGGCAGTGCTGGAATTGAAACTACTGCTTGGCTGCACCGAGCGGGAAATCGCGCAGAAGCTCGGGCTGTCCGAGAGCGCCGTCGCCTCGCGCGCGGCGCGCGGACGAAAGCT
>CAZGBU010000063.1:0-6715 GCA_964523945.1 uncultured Oscillospiraceae bacterium | reverse complement strand
GCGCCGTCGCCTCGCGCGCGGCGCGCGGACGAAAGCTGCTGCAGAAACTGCTGCGGGAGGAGGGGATCGAGCCATGACCGAACGGGAAGAAGCCCTGTTGTGTCAGGCTCTGATCGACGCGATCCTGGCGGACGAGGCGGAAGCACCGGACGAGCCGGTATCCGTTTCGGCGCGCCACGCGCGGCAGATGCGCGCACTGTGCCGTGACCCGCTGAAATGGTACCGCCGGCGCATGCGGCCAATCTGGAAAAGGGCGCTGCAGACAGCGGCCATGGTCGCGCTGATCTGTGCGGCCGCGGCCGGCGTGCTGCTCGCGGTCAGCCCCTCTGCCCGCGCCAGCGTGAGGCGCTGGTTTGTGCAATACCGCGAGACGGACATTGTCTATACCTACAGCGGTGCCCCGTTGGATGGAGACATGCCGCAGTATATCATCCCGGAGATTCCGGACGGATTTGTGCTCGAAGAATCATTTGTGCTCCCGGACTATGTAATGTACGCATATCGCTGCGAGGCGGGAAAATACGCGGGACAGTTCCTGTACTTCAGCTATCAGTACATGCACGAAGGCGCTGCGACTGGCATCCTTGCAACAGAAGACATACAAATTGACGTCTCCATCAACGGCCACCCCGGTACGCTTTATCTGGCCCACGACCCGGACAACAGCTCCAGCACGCTGATCTGGTTTGATGAAGAGGCAAATTTCGAGTTTTCCATCAGCGCCTATCTGACCGGAGACGAGCTGATTGCACTTGCCGAAAGCGTAATGGTAGAAAAATATAAAATTTTTGAAAATCCTGCAAGAAAAGGCGTTTCAAATGCATCTACTATATAGGGGCATCTCTCACCCCGGGAAAATGCAATTGGCGCGGATTCTTCGGGGAATGACAACGAGCGGCCTTTCTGCCGGGCAGTCAGGTCCCTCCGTCTTGAGGTGATGCCCAACTATGTTAATCCTGCTTCTCGCTGCGCTTGAAACCGATTCTGACCGGCAAAAATTTCTCTCCATTTACAACGAGCACCACGACATCATGATGAAAACGGCCCGCGACATTCTGTCCGAGCAGGCCGACGCAGAGGACGCCGTGCAGAATGCATTTCTGCAAATAATTAAGCATTTTGAAAAAATTTCTCAAATTCCATGTCCGGATTTGCGGGGTTGGTGCATTACAATAGTGAGGAATGAAGCGCTGCAGATCTACCGGCGGGCACAGCGGACCGTCCCGCTTGAGGACTGGATGAAGTTCGAACACGAGGCGCTTGACAGCCGAGACTGGAACATGCTGGTGGCATGTTTTACCCATTTGCCGGAAACCTACCGTGCCGTTCTCGAAATGCGGCTTCTGCTTGGCTACTCCACCAGCGAAATCGCACAGATCCTCGGCATGTCCCCTGCTGCAGCAGAAAAGCGCCTTGCCCGTGGACGCAAACTGTTACAGGAAATCGTGCAAAAGGAGGGTTTTGAACCATGACCGATCAAGAACTCGACGATCTGATGCGCCGGCTGCTGCTCGACGCAATCATGCTGGAAGCCGAGTCACTGCCCGACGAACCGGTTCCCGTCTCCGCCCATCATGAGCGGGAGATGCGCAGAATGTGCCGCGACCCGATGAAGTGGTATCGCCGCCGCACCCGGCCGGTCTGGAAGAAGGCGCTGCATACGGCAGCCATGATTGCAATTGTGTGCGCAACCGCGTTTGGTCTGCTGCTGGCCGTCAGCCCATCCGCCCGTGCCATGCTCCGGCGGTGGTTTGTGGAGCGCCGCGAGACAGATATTGTCTATACGTATAACGGTGAACAGACCGACGCCGCTCTGCCGCACACGGCGCGCAGCGCCGTCAGCTCCGCCAGCGAATACAGCCCGCCCGTCTCGGTCGGCTGCGACAGATACACCAGCGCCGGCTGCACCATGTGCTCGTGGTTCGCGTCCGCCCAGTGCGCGGCACAGACGGCATCGAGCTGCGCGGCCGAGAGCTTGCCGTCCGGCGACGGCTGCGCGAGCACTTTGTGCCCCGTCGCCTCGATCGCGCCCGACTCGTGCACCGCGATGTGCCCCGCGTCCGCACAGACCGCGCCCTGATGCGGCCGCAGCGCCGCCGCGAGCACAGTCAGGTTCGTCTGCGTTCCGCCGACGAGAAACTGAACGTCGGCCTCCGGCGCCTGGCACAGCGCGCGCACCCGGGCGCGCGCGCCGTCGCTGACCGGGTCGACGCCATAGCCCGCCGTCTGGACAAAATTGTGCTGCGTGAGCGCGTCCAGGATCTCCGGGATCGCGCCCTCGGTGTAATCACTTTCAAACCGGATCATCTGTCATCCCTCCCAAAAGGAAGCGCCCGCGCGATGCGCGGGCGCCCGTACCGCTTTCTCACTCGACCGGAACGATCCAGCCGTTTTCATCCGGCAGGCGGCCCCACTGGATGCCGGTCAGCGTGTCGTAGAGCTTCTGCGCCGTCGGACCGATTTTCCCGCCGTTGATGACGGTGTGGCGGTCTTTCCAGCCCATCTCGCCAACCGGCGAGATGACCGCGGCGGTGCCGGTGCCCCAGGCCTCTTCCAGGCGGCCGCTCTCAGCCGCATCGAACAGCTCCTCGGCGCTGATGCGGCGCTCTTCCACGCGCATGCCCCACGAGCGCATCAGCTCGATGCAGCTCTTGCGGGTAATGCCCGGCAGAACCGAGCCGGTCAGCGCCGGCGTGACAACGACGCCGTCGATCTGGAACATGATATTCATCGCGCCGACTTCCTCAATATACTTGCGCTCGACGCCGTCGAGCCAGAGCACCTGCGCATAGCCGGATTCCTCCGCCCGCTCGCCGGCGCGCAGCGACGCCGCGTAGTTGCCGCCGCACTTGGCGTAGCCCGTGCCGCCGCGCACCGCGCGCACGTCTTCGTTCTCGACGTAGATCTTAACCGGCTCCAGGCCGCCCTCGTAATACGCGCCCGACGGGCTGGTGATGATGCAGAACAGATACGTCTTGGACGCGTGTACGCCCAGGTGGTTGTCCGTCGCGAAGATAAACGGACGAATATAGAGCGATGTGCCCTCTTCCGTCGGAACCCAGTCGGCGTCAACCGAGACCAGCGTGCGCACCGCCTGGACGAAATCATCCTCCGGAATGGTCGGGATGCACATGCGCTCGCACGAATTGTTCATCCGGCGGGCATTCTCGATCGGGCGGAAGAGCTGAATCCTGCCCTCCGCCGTGCGGTAGGCTTTCAGTCCCTCGAAAATCTCCTGCGCATAGTGCAGCACCATGCAGCTCGGTTCGATCTGAAGCGGGCCGTAGGGCACAATGCGCGCATCGTGCCAGCCCTCGCCGGCCGTGTAGTTCATCAGGAACATGTGATCGGACATATAGGCGCCGAAACCGAGCTTGCCCTCGGGCCTCTGGCGCGGCGATGTCGTGCGTTGGATCGTGATTTCCATCGGGTATTCTTCCTTTCTGTCGGCCGCGGGCAGCGGCCTGTTTCCTGTTATCTACCATAGCAAACTGCGCCGCGCTTTGCAAGCGCTTTTCGCGCTTCCTGCGTTATGCCGCAAATCGCCCGGCAAATCCAGCCGCGTTTTGGTCACTTTCCCATGGCTGCGCGCGCCCCGGCGGCCGCGGCAGTTTTGCAGGAGCGGCTGTTTGGCCTTGCGCGGACGTTCAGTCCGCCCGGCCGGTGCGAAAACACTCGATCATCTCGCGCGTCAGCGAGACGCCGTCGTCGCGGAAGTCGATCTCCTCCGGCAGGAACCACGCGGCGCGCTTGAGTTCATGCGCGTCGAGCCGGATCATGTCATCCCCGTCGCACTCGCAGAAAAAGCCGAACAGCAGATCGCCGGAAAACCCCCACGGCTGGCTCTTGTAATAGCGCAGATCCCGCACGCGCAGGCCGCACTCCTCCATCACCTCGCGGCGGACGGTCTGCTCGATCGTCTCGCCGATCTCGGCAAAGCCGGCGATCAGCGCCCACGGCGCGTCCGGCCGGCTGTACTGCGTCAGCAGAATGCGCCCGCGGCTGCGCACCGCCACGATCACGGCGGGGCAGAGCTTTGGGTAGACAATATTGCCGCACGCGCACCGCAGCGCGCGCTCGCATGCGTCGTGCACCAGCGGCGCGCCGCAGCGGCCACAGCGCTGGTTATCCCGATACCATCGCCAGAGATGCTACCCCGTGACGGCGGCAAACGCCAGCTGACGCGGCGCGGCCTGCCGGAGCGCGCGCAGCGGCAAAATTTCAAACCCGGCGCACATACCCAGCCCCCGCCGCAGGAAAAAGTCCGTACCCCCGACGGAAAATGCAAACACAGTCTCCCCGCCTGTCTCGGCCCAGGTTGGAAACACCAGGCTGCCGCCGCGCAGCGCAGCCAGCACGCCCGTCTCGTCAAAACAGAGCACGGGACTGTCCGGCGCGGGCCGCGCGGCGCGATAGTGATTATCCAGCCGCGCCGGTTCGATCTGCTGAATCATGCAATCCCCCTCAAACCTGCGGCAGAAACACCGCGACATTGTACACATTGGTGACGATGACGAAAGCCATCAGCCCGATCACCAGGATCTCAACCGCCCGCGGCCCGACGCGCTTTGACACCGCCGCGCCGATCAGCGCGCCGCCCACGCCGCCGAGCGCCATCACAGCCAAATGCGCCCAGGAAAACGCCGGCACCGTGCCCCGCAGCAGCGTCAGCGCCAGATTCGCCGCCTGGCACAGCAGAACGATAAAAATGGAGTTCTTGGCGGCCGTTTTTGCGTCCATTGAGAAAAACAGCAGCAGCGCTGCAACATTAAACGGCCCGCCGCCGATGCCGATGAACGACGAAATCGCACCGAGCACCAGGCCAATCGCCGCCGTGCCGGCCAGGTTCCGGATTTGAAACGTGCGCGACTTTCCGCGGCGCAGGACGCTGACCATCACAGCCGCCGTCAGCACGATCAGCACAATCGCCTGCGCCAGGCCGAGCACGGCCTCGTTGGAAAAACGCAGCTGCACCCAGTCAAACATCAGCTTGCCCGCTATGCCGCCAAGCGCAGCGCCGACGGCCAGCGGTACCGCCTGCCGCAGTTCCAGCGGCGCACCCCGTCCGCGCGAACGCGCGACGCTCACAACCGACATACACAGCACCGTACAGGTAGACAGGAAGCTCACCGTGCTGACCGGCAGCACGCCCATCGCATCGACAACCGGCTTGATGATGACCCCGCCGCCGAATCCGCCCACCGCGCCGAGTCCCGTCGCGGCCAGGCAGACCAAAAACAGCACCAAACTCAACAAACGCCATTCCTCCTCAACCGCCGCTCGAGCGCGGCAATCTCCTGCAGCCGGTCATACGCAGCGGCAAAAAATCCCGATAGTCCGGGCAGAAATCACTGTGCACCGCGCCGTCCGCCGCGGTAAAATTGCGCCGGCAGCCGCCCGAGCCGCACGCTACGGCATATGGGCATGCGGCGCATGCATCCGGCCGGCGGCTTCCCGCGCGGATAAATGCGGCCTGCGCCGCGCAGCCAAGCGCCTGCGCCAACGAGCACGTCGTCAGGTCGCCGAGCCGCGTCTCCGGCAGAACGTAGAAGTCGCAAGGGTACAGGCTGCCGTCGGCCTCGACGACCAGATAGCGCCCGCAGCATCCCTCTGCCGCGCAGGACGAGGCACGCTCCCCCGCGAGCAGGTGGACACAGTCGTCAAACTGCCGGATGCTGACATAGCGCCCGGCCGCCCAGTCGCGGTACCACAGCTCAAACAGGCGCTTTAAAAACGTGCCGTAGCGCGCCGGCGTCAGCGAATAGGGATTTTCTCCGCGCGGCGCGCCCAGCGCATCGAGGCACGGAATAAACTGCAAATACGAAAAGCCCAGCTTTTTCAGACTTTCATAGACCTGCTGCGGATGGCGCGCGAGCGCACTCGTCACAACACACAGCGCGTTCACCGGCACACCGTGCTTTTGCAGCAGCGCCAGGCCGCGCCGCGCCGCGTCGAAGCTGCCCCGCCCGGCCGCGTCCACCCGGTTGGCGTCGTGCAGCGCGCGCGTGCCGTCGAGCGACAGGCCGACCAGGAATCCGTGCGCGCGGAAAAACGCCGCCCATGCATCATCGATCCCTGTCCCGTTCGTCTGGATCGTGTATTCGACCGCGACGCCGGGCGGGCAATGCCGCTGCACCGTCTCCACAAACGATCGGTAATAGTCCAGCCCGGCCAGCATCGGCTCGCCGCCCTGGAACGCAAAGCAGACGCTGCGCTCCGCCGCCTCAAACGCGCGGCGTATGAGCAGCGCCGCCGTCTGCGCCGTCATCCGGCCGCCCGGCACGCCGCCGTGCGATGCAAGCTCGTGATAAAAGCAGTACCGGCAGCGCAGATTGCACTGTCCCGAGACCGGCTTGATGAGCAGGCTGACTGTTTGCATGGGGTCACTCCCTTCCAGTCTTGCGCGATCGCGCGCCGCCGTGTATAATCAGATTATCCTTCAATATACCAAACAATCCTGGCGAGCGCAACTCTGATCTTGGTGGCCCGGGATTCCATTTTTTCATAACGGGGGCAACTGGCTTGGTGGACTATCCGCGCATCCGCGCGTTTTTGGAAGTGGCGGACTGCCTGAATTTCACGCAGGCCGCCGAACAGCTTTATATGAGTCAGTCGGCGCTGAGCAAAACGATCGCCCATCTGGAGTCCGAGTTCGGTTTTCCGCTGTTCGTGCGCACAAACCGCTCCGTCACGCTCACGTGCGAGGGCGCGCTGC
>CAZGBU010000062.1:0-12428 GCA_964523945.1 uncultured Oscillospiraceae bacterium | reverse complement strand
CTCCTGGCTGAACCGGCTCGTCGGCGCAGACAGCTGATAAAATTCCCCGGACCATGGTCCGGGGAATTTAAAAACCGGGCGGCCGCAGAAGCGGCCGCCCGGCTGTTGTTATGAAAGGGAATCGACAATGCTGAATTCTCTGGTGCGCAGCAGCTGACCGTCGATGTAAATCTCAAATGTATAATCGCCGGTCTGTTGCGGCGTGCGCTCGAGTGCGCCGACGTGCAGATCGTTGGACCACATGCTGTTCCAATCATAGGTGTGTGCGTAGTAGTCGACCGGCTCACCCGCAGCATTGCGCACGACATAGAGCACCTGAACGGTATTGTCGCTGGCCTGTACGCCGTTGAGCGCCTGCACGGCAAAGGCGATGGACTCCGACGGCAGAAACTCCGAGCGGCTCTCGGACAGATCGCGATAGGTCCAGCTGGCCGTGTCCGGCTCGAGAAACAGGCCGACAAATGCGCTGTCGAGTCCGAGGTCATCGAATGTCTCCGCTTCCGGCATCGTGAGCGATATAGAGGAATCGCCCGGAAGCATCACGCCGGAGGCGGTTGCCAATTCGATCGTGTAGCTTGCGCCAGGGATCAGGTTCTCCAGCGTCAGCGCCACATCCTCTGTTGTGACGGCTGAGCGGATCGGCTCGCTGCTCTCCACCGTATAGATGACCATCCAGCCGCCGGCAATTGCTTCGCCCTCATATTCCCAGGAGACAGAGACGCTTGTTGTATCGACCGCTTCTGCCGACATGCTGGTAACCGTTCCGGTCGGCGTGGTGACCGTACAGGTCGAAAGCGAACTGGCCTGCAGCCCAGCGCAATCGAGCGCAAACGTATATGTCTCACCCAATGTCAGGCCGGTAAAGGTGATCGTGTTGTCCGTCGTCTGTTGTGCATCGACCTCGGCGCCGTCTGTACCGGTGCAGGTGACAGTCCACATGTCGGTGGCGCCTTCGTATTCCCAGACCAGCGTCACTGCGTCCGGCGTGACCTCTGTGGCCTCAAAGCTGGTGAGTGTGGCGCTGGCGGTCGTGGTGAATGTGCAGCTGAGCTGGCCTTCGACTGCGAAGTCGTCTGCCGGCTCAATGGTGAACGTGTAGGTCGTGTTTGGGATCAGATCCTGCAGGCTCAGTGTGTGGCTGGTGAATTCAAACGAGCCGCTGTCACCGTTATCTGCGGAGTAGGAAAGAACCCATTGTTCCGGTTCCGGGCCGTCGATTACGAGCGAAAGCTCCGCGCTGGTTCCGGTGATGCTGCCGGCAGAGAAGCTGACGACCTGCGTGACCGAACCGGTCGTAACCTGGATCGAGCTGGTGCCCTGGATGCGTACACCCCGCAGGCTGGCAAAAGAGAAGCCGGATTCCGGTGTGCTGCTGGGCTGGAGCGTAATGGTGTAGGTCGTGCCGGGGGAGAGCTCGGTGAACGTATAGCTTGTTCCGCTGTACGGCTGTGAGATGACGTTCCCATATGCGTCAGAGCAGACAACTTCAAGTGCAGCACTGCCGGCGTCGCAGTCAATATAGACGGTCAGATTGTCCACACCGACATCAGTGGTGCCCATGGTCTGCACTGTAACGGCGGGACCGCGCAGATAAAACCAGATGGCCACAGCAGCGGCAGCCAGGACGAGCAGCACTGCAAGCACCGCGATCCACACCCGGGATTTCCGGTGCGTCACATTGACCGGCTCTGCCGGCGCATCAGAGAATTCCGTCAGCTGCGGCTCCGGTTCCGGCGGGATTTCTCCGGCGGCTTCCGCTGCAGCCTCATGTGCCACCGGTGAGAAGTGTGTGATGAACGCCTCATCCAGATCGTCGACATTGGTGAAGTTGATGAGCGCTTCGTCGTCGCTGTCTTCCAGGTCGGCTGGCAGCTGCTCATCCGGATCCGTGACAATCGGCGGCATAACGGGCGCGTTGGGCACCGGATTGCGCTTCATATACATCGTCAGTTCCTGCCGGAACTCTTCCGCCGTTTGATAGCGATCCTCCGGGCGAAACGCGCAGGCTTTGAGAATGATTCCGGACAGCTCGTAGTCCGCATACATCGGCGCGGGCAGCTCTTTGCCCTCAATGCGCATTTGATCAGCCGCGCGGATGGAGGTCTCTTCGTCGACAAACGGCGCATGATTGCCGTTGAAGATCCGGTAAAGGATCATGCCAAGCGAGTAGATCTCTGCGGTTTGGTTGAGCGGTGCGAGCAGATCGGCGTATTCCGGAGCGGAGTACCAGCCAAAGCGGGAGTCTGGCAGGGACGCATATGGCAGTTCGTCAAGCCGGGTCAGGCCCAGATCACCAAGCAGGAATTTGCCGTTGGCGGTGCGGTAGATGTTCTCAGGCTTGACGTTGTGGTGCATCAGGCCGTGCTCGCGCAGAGCCTGGATGCAGCTGCAGATGTCAAGGCCGAGATTGAGCACGTCGAGGACGGTTGCCTCGTGTTCGGCCAGATAGTGGCCAAGCGTCTGGCACAGTTCAGATACCAGGTAGATATCATAGCCGACTGCACCCTCACGGCGGTCGAACTGACAGTCACAAAACGGGAGAAAACACTGCGTTCCGGCAAGCTCCGCGCCAAGCCGGAGCTCTTCGCGCAAATCCTCGGCCGAGCGCTCATAGTAGTTTTGCACCTCTGCTTCATCGCCGGCGGCACCGGAAAAGATCAGCGCTTGCACCTGCGCTTCGGACGCAGGTATGGGAATGTGCTTGAGCGCCATAATTTTCCGATTGGAAGCGTCCAGCACCCGGTAGGTGGTTCCAGAAGAACCGTGCCCAAGCGCAGAGAGAATCTCGTACTTCTCGGAAAACGGCGCCCCTGCGGACGGAAGTGGCATCGGCAATCGCCTCCTTGCAACAATCAAATCACATTTTAAGGCATATTTCGAAAAAAAGCAATACAATATGGTGTACGCGGCCGAGATTTTGTGGTACAATATCACAAGCATACGGGCGGAATGGCGCGGCAAAGGCGCCGGCTCCGGATACGCGGTGCGCGGCCGGGGCAGTCGGATTTAGCAGATGGAGGAATCTTATGGAAACCAAAATATGCAGTTTTTGCGGCATGGAATACCCCGCATCTGAGGAAAAATGTCCGCTGTGCGGGCACAGCGAGGTTGTGCCGGAGGAAGAAGAGCCGGCCGAGCCGCAGCAGCCATTTCCAACAGCTTCAAATGCGAGAGAGACGGCGCCGGCGTGCCGCCGGACCGGTGCGCGCGCCGCGTCCGGCAGTGCTATCCCGCGCTGGCTGATTGCACTGACCTGTGTGATTCTGGCGCTTGCGCTGGCGATTTTTGTCCTGTTCCTGCTGGCATATACGGGTGTTATTGGCGCGAATGATCCATCGTCGAATGCTGATAACAGCGGCTCTGTTTCACTGCCGATCGACGAGCAGGAAAATCCGGCTGCCTCTAAAGATGAGGAGCAGGAGAATCAGGAGGATCAGACGCCGACAGAAGATGGGCAGGACAACACGGACGAAACACCGTTGACAGTTGCCTGTACCAGCCTGACGTTTACTTCTGCGGTCTATACACCGTCCGAAGTCGGCGAGGAGTATATGCTCAGCGCGGTTGTTACACCCGCCGACTGCAATGAGCCAATTACGTTTACGTCCAGCAATCCTGCGGTCTGTTCTGTCGATGACCGTGGTACGATTACTGTACTCTCTGCGGGCGAGGATGTCACCATTACAGCTGTGTGCGGCAGCCAGACTGCGGAGTGTCTGATCCAGGTCAGCGCACTCGAAGATGCGCCGTCTGATCCAGATGTAGAGCATGCGCTGAGCGCGACGGATATCACGTTCTTTACAGCTGGCGAGTCTACCACACTGCGCCTGAGCAATACCACAAGCGGCGATGCGGTTGTCTGGGAAAGCGAGGATCCGTCGATTGTCGAGGTCGATGAGAATGGCTTCGTGACGGCGGTCGCACCCGGCACCGTCGATGTGACGGCGACGCTCAATGGTGAGACGTATACCTGTATTGTGCGCTGCAACTTCATCAATTCGCCCGGCAGTGCAGAAGACGGCACAGCTGAAACCGGCCGGTATACGATCAGCCACGAGGATGTCACGCTGCACTATCTTGAAAATGAGACGTTCCAGATTTCTCTGACCGATTACGACGGCACGGTTGCGTGGACCTCGTCTGACACAGACGTGTGTACAGTAGAAGACGGCGTTGTCACCGCGGTTGGAAGCGGCACAGCGCGCGTATCAGCGACGGTAGGCGGCACGACGTACAGTTGCATCGTCCGCTGTATCGAGTGAGTATTCAGAAAAAAGGTGGGAGGAAGCGCTTGCTTTCTCCCACCTTTTATGTTTTGCCTCAGGCATCCGAGCGGTCGGACGCGGAGCTTTTGCGGAACAGCAGCGAGATGCACCACAGGCCGGCAAGACCAATCAGCGTATAGATGACGCGGCTGAAGCCTGCAGTCTGTCCGCCAAAAATCCAGGCGACCAGATCGAATTTGAAAATGCCGACCAGCCCCCAGTTGATCGCGCCGAGAATGGCCAGAATCAATGCGGTTGTATCCAATGCCTTGACCCCCGTTTCAAGTGAATTCAGCGGTAGTATTGGCAAAATGACTGCAAAGTATGCATTTTGCCCTGTCAGCTTGGTGAGATAGCAGTTTGCATTTCCATGGCGTATCCGCTATAATATAATTTAATCCGATAAAGAATGGAGGATTTTACATGGAAAACTGCAACGAAAAGCTGCTCAAGCTGCTTGAGAAAGACTGTACGCTCACGCGTGCCCAGATGGCCGCCTGCTGCGGCATCACCGAGCAGGAGGTCGCCGACCAGATTGCCGCGCTGGAGGCCGAACGGTATATCCTGGGGTACAAAGCGCTTGTCGACTGGGATAAGACGGCCGACGAAATGGTCACTGCGCTCATTGAGGTGCACGTCACGCCGCAGCGCGATCAGGGGTATGACCGGATCGCAGAGCGCATCTACCAGTATCCCGAAGTGGAAAACATGTATCTGATCTCCGGCGGCTATGACTTTATGGTGATGATCACCGGTCATACGCTCAAGCAGGTTGCGCTGTTTGTCAGCGAGAAGCTTGCGCCGATCGACGGTGTGACCGGCACGGCGACGCACTTTATCCTGAAAAAATACAAAGAGAAGTCCACAATCTTCCCGCCGCGCGAAGAGCAGAAAGAAAGGCCGATTTTTGTATGATGGATTACAGTTCTGTTCTGAGCGAGCGGGTGCTCTCGCTCCAGCCGTCCGGCATCCGCAAATTCTTTGATATTCTGGCTGATATGCCCGACACGATATCGCTCGGCGTCGGCGAGCCGGATTTTCAGACGCCGTGGCACATTCGCGACGCCGGTATTTACTCGCTGGAAAAGGGTTTTACAAAGTACAGCTCCAACGCCGGCATGCTTGACCTGCGTCAGGCAATCGCCGATTATCTCGAGCGCCGCTTCGGTTTGCGCTATGATCCGCAGACGCAGCTGCTTGTCACCGTCGGCGGCAGCGAGGCCATTGACCTAGCCATTCGTGCGCTGGTCAATCCGGGTGACGAGGTCCTGATCCCGGAGCCGAGCTTTGTCTGCTATGGCCCGATTGCAACGATGGCGAGCGGAAAGCCTGTTGTGATCCCGTTGGGCGATTTCAACGAATTCCGCCTTTCACCGGCGCAGCTTGAGGCGGCTATCACGCCGCGCAGCAAAGTCCTTGTACTGCCGTATCCGTCCAATCCGACGGGCGGTATCATGCGCAGGGAGGATCTCGAGGCGCTGGTACCGGTGATCCTGAAGCATAATCTGATCGTAGTATCCGACGAAATCTACGCTGAGCTGACCTATGAGGGGCGTCACGTCTCGCCGGCGGCGTTGCCGGAGCTGTATGACCGCACTGTGGTTGTCAATGGTATGTCCAAGGCGTATTCGATGACCGGCTGGCGCCTGGGCTACACCTGCGGCGCGCCGGAGATCATTGCACAGACGACAAAGATTCACCAATATGCCATCATGTGTGCGCCGACGACGAGTCAGTACGCTGCCATTGAGGCGGTACGGAACGGCGACGATGACATCGAACAGATGAAAGAAGAGTACAACGGGCGCCGTCGTTACCTGGTCGAGGGGCTGCGGCAAATTGGTCTGCCCTGCTTTGACCCGCTTGGTGCGTTTTATGTGTTCCCGTGTGTGAAGCAGACGGGATTGAGCTCTGAGGAGTTTGCAGAGCGGCTGCTGACGCAGGAAAAGGTTGCCTGTATTCCTGGCAATGCATTTGGCGAAAGCGGCGAGGGGTACCTCCGGCTGTGCTATGCCTCGAGTATGCGCAATCTCGAGCAGTCGCTCGAGCGCATGGAGCGGTTCTTAAAGAGCCTGTGACCGGGAAAGGAGCGCAGACTTGAAATACATTTTGATCATCGGCGATGGGATGGCCGATAATCCGCTGCCGGAACTGGGCGGCCGGACACCGCTTGAGGCGGCAAAAAAACCGCGTATTGACGCGCTCAGCCGTCGTGCGCAGCTCGGCCATGTCCTGACTGTGCCGGTCAATCAGGTGCCGGGCAGCGATACCGCAATCCTGTCGATCTTTGGCTGCGACCCCAATCGGTACTTCACCGGCCGCAGCCCACTTGAGGCAGCCGGAAGCGGTGTTTCGCTCGCACCGGGAGACGTCAGCTATCGTTGTAATATGGTTACGCTGGAAGATGGCGCGATGCCGTTTGCGGCGCGGAAGATCCTCTCGCATTCGGCCGGCTCGATCGAGGGCGAAGCGTCCATGGAACTGGTGAAATGGCTGTTTGATGAGCCGGAATTCAAGGCGGAGGCCGACCGGATCGGCCTGCGGGTCGAGCCCAGCCCGTCGTTTCGTCACATTGCTGTGCAGAAAAACGGCGACATCGCCGGCTTTTCTGCAGCGCCGCCGCATGATCATCTCGGCGAGCCGATCGGGCCGCTGCGCCCGTGCGGCAATCAGAATGCCGACGATCTTTGGGGCCTGATGGAGCTTTCATACCAAAAGCTGGATGGCCATCCGATCAATCAGCGCCGCCGTGCAGAGGGAAAGCTGCCGGCCAACTGCGTGTGGTTCTGGGCAGAGGGCACTGCTGTCTCGCTCCCAGATTTTCAGGAGCGCTATCATCACGGCGGCGCGGTGATTTCTGCCGTCCCGCTGGTGCAGGGCATTGGCGCCCTGACTGGACTGCGGGTGATTCCGGTTGCGGGGGCGACCGGTGAAAACGACACCAATTTCGAGGGCAAAGTGGACGCTGCGCTTGATGCGCTGCGCGCTGGTGACGATTTTGTCTGTGTTCATATTGAGGCGCCGGATGAGGCGACGCATAACGGCCGGCTTGACCATAAAATCGAAGCCATTGAGTTGCTCGACTCCCGCGTTGTTGGCCCGATCTGTGATCGGCTTGATGCGGCGGGGGAGGACTACCGCATCCTGCTGCTGTCCGACCATAAGACGTTGATGCAGACGCGCGGGCACGATGGGACGCCTGTTCCATATCTGATCTACGACAGCACAAAAGACACCGGCAGCGGCCTGTCCTATACAGAGAAAAATGGCGAATCCTGCCCGTATTTGGCCGATGGAACGCAGCTGATGGCGCAGCTGTTCGCGCTGTGACGACGCTGCGGGAGACAGCCTGGGCCAAGGTCAATCTGACACTGGATGTGCTTGGCCGTCGGATGGATGGGTATCACGATCTCCGGACGGTGATGCAGACGGTCAGCCTTGCCGACACGCTGACGATTCGGATTGGAACAGGCCGTTGGTCGCTGGAATGCGCAGACCCATCTGTCCCAGCCGGGGAGGAAAACCTTGCGCTCCGTGCTGCGCGCGCCTATTGCGATGCGGCCGGCCTTGCGCCGGCCGGCATCGAGATCGAGCTGGAAAAAAGGATCCCAATGCAGGCGGGGCTTGGCGGCGGCAGTGCAGACGCGGCGGCGGTGCTGCGCGCGCTGAACCGGGCGTACCGTGCGCTGCCGGACGAGGTGGTGCTGCGTCTGGCAGAACAGCTGGGCGCAGATGTACCGTTCTGTGTGCACGGCGGTACGATGCTCTGCGAGGGAAAGGGGGAGCGGATGCGGCCGCTTCCACCGCTGGGCCGGTGCTGGTTCGTTTTGTGCAGGCCGGATTTTTCCGTTTCGACGCCGGCGTTGTTTTCAGCGCTTGATGCATACCCGGCACGGACGGCGGCCGGTACTGCTGCGGTGGAGCAGGCGCTTTTGCGCGGTACTCTGCCGCGCGGGACATACACGAATCGATTTGAGTGCCTGATCGAGCAGGCCCATCCAGAGATCGGTGCGCTGCGCGGGCAGATGATTGCCGGCGGTGCGCTGCTCGCGTCGTTGACAGGAACCGGTTCGGTTTTCTTTGGCTTGTTTGACGACCTGCAGGCGGCACAGACGCTGCAGCGCGCGCTTTTGCCGGACTATCCGCTGACTTTTCTGGCGCATCCGGTATAAAATTTGTAAAATCCGTCCATGGTTGTAGTATCTCAACCATGGACGGTGTTTTTATGCGAAAACGAATTTGTGCCGCTCTGCTTTTGGCGGCTGTCGCACTGTATGCGGCGACCTGTGTACTTACCATTCGCCAGCAGCAGGATTTGGCAGAGAAGATGATTCGGCTGCATGTAGTGGCCGCGTCGGATTCAGAGACGGATCAGTCCAACAAGCTGCAGATGCGCGATTGTGTGCTGCGTGCTGCATCCGAACTCATGGACGGTGCAGGCACGGCGGCCGAGGCAGCCGCTGCACTTACGCCGCATCTTACAGCGCTGGCACAGGCTGCGGAGAGCCGGCTCGAGCAGCTCGGTGCGCCGGCGGATGTCACTGTGACGCTTGGCCAAGAGGCGCTGGATACGCGTGAATACGATACATTTACCCTGCCGGCAGGGACGTATACCACGCTGCGCGTCGTCATCGGTGCAGGCGAAGGGCACAACTGGTGGTGCGTTGTATTTCCGACGCTTTGTACAGCTGCGTCGGCCGATGCGTTCGGACAGAGTGCGCTCGAGGCGGGCCTGACGGAGGGAGAGGTGCAGTGGATCACCTCGGACACAGCCGACATCCGCATCCGGTTTAAGACGCTCGAGTGGCTCCAGCGGCTGTTCGATTTGCTGCGCTGACGGAAAGAAAGCTGTTCTTTCGACGGCTTGTGTGGTAAAATCGGTACATCGGAGGTGAGCCCATGCGGCGCATTCTGTATGGAACGGATTTTATTGCCAACCGCAGCCGTGTGCTGCGTGAAATCAGCGCAGCGATGACGGCCGGGAAGGACGGCCTGCTGATGATAGTGCCAGAGAACCAGTCGCACGAGGCGGAACGAATGCTGTGCGAGGTGTGCGGCAACCGGGTTTCCCGCTATGCGGAGGTGGTTTCGCTGCCGCGCCTGGCCGCGCGGATGTTTTCCGTTGCCGGCGGCGGCGCAGCAGTTGCGCTTGACCGGGGCGGCAAGCTGCTGGCAATGCTGCGCACCTGCCGTGAGCTGCGCTCGGAGCTGAAAGTATTTGCAGCAGCTGGCGGCAGCGTTGCATATCTGAGCGGTCTGGTTGACTTGTGCGACGAACTGGAGAGCAGCTGTGTCACACCCGACGACCTGCGCCGCGCTGCATCGCGCATGACTGGGCGGATTGCGCAGAAAACGCTGGAGCTTGCTGCCGTCGGCGACGTCTATTTCGGCCTGAGCCGTGGACATGAGAGCGTGCTCACACGATTGTCGGCGCTGCTGCGCGAGCAGCCGGAACTGCTCGCCGGCCGGCATATCTGGATCGACGGTTTTACTTATATGACCCGGCAGGAGCGTGAGATTGCGCTGTGCCTGGCCGAATATGCAGACGATTTTACGCTGGTGCTGACCGGCGAGATCAGTGACGGGCGCGACCGCGTCTTTGGCGCAGTGCGTGAATTTGCGGGCGATTTCCGCAGGCTGGATGCGGTCTGGGAGCGTGTTGCACCGGACACGGACCGCCGCGCGCCGGCGCTTGCCTTTCTGAGCGAGCGGCTGTTCGGAGCGGACTCGTCGCCGTTTGCCGGTGACAGCAGCTGTGTGCGGCTGCGCCGGGCTGGGACGATCTACGACGAATGCCTTGCTTGCGCCGACGATGTGATGGCGCTCGTGCGCACTGGCAATGTCCGCTTTCGCGATATCCATGTTGCCTACGCGGAAAGTGCCTACCGGCCGGCATTGGCTGCGGTGTTTGCACGATTTGATATCCCGGCCTATCTGTCGGGCAGCGAGCCGATTGAAAATCGCCCGGTGGCAGCATTTGTGCTGACCGCGCTCGAGGCGGCGGCAGGTGGGCTGGACTACGAAGATGTTGTGCGTCATATGAAGACCGGCTTCTGCACACTGGAGCAGGATGCATGTGACCGGCTGGAAAATTACGCCTATACCTGGAGTATCCGCGGCAGCGCGTGGCTGCGCGAATGGACGCTCCATCCGGACGGATACGGCCAGACGGACACCGACGAGAGCCAGCATACGCTGGCAGAACTCAATGCCGCCCGCGTGCGGCTGATCGAACCGCTCGAAGCGCTGCGCCGCGGCCTGCATGAAGCGGCAAATGTCGGCGGCCAGATCCGCGCGCTCTATCGTTATTTTGAAGCAGTTGATCTGTGCGGTGCGCTTGACCGGCGCGCGGCACAGCTGGAGGGGTCGCAGGCTGCGCTGGAGCTTGCGCAGTTATATGAGATCGTCTGCAATGCGCTCGCGCAGATGGACGAGATCCTGGGCGAGCAGGTCTGCACAGAGGCGGAATTTTCCAGTTTGATGCGGCTGATCCTGACACAATACGATGTGTCTACCATTACCCCGTATCTGGACGCCGTTTCGGTTGGCAGCACGGAAAGCCTCTACCGTTCCGGCTGCCGGTACCTGTTTGTGCTCGGTGCGGCAGAGGGATCGCTGCCCGCTGGCGTCAGCCAGCGCGGCCCGCTCAGTGACGCAGACCGCGAGCAGCTGCGGCGCTGCGGAGTCCCCATTCTGAGCGGAACGACGCACGATCTGGATTTTGCGATTGCCTCGGTTTGGCATCTCCTATCCACGCCGGATGACGGCCTGATGATGAGCTGGTGCGCCGGCGGCGAGCGTGCGCCGTCTTATCTGTTTACACGTGCACAGAAGCTGCTGCAGACGGCGGCGGCGCCCTGCACGCCATACCCGACGATTTTGCTGACGGACGAGCGGTCGGCCGGGGCACTGCTCGCGCGCGCGCCATATGACAGCGCCCTGTCGGCGGCGGCAACGCACTCTTCCGTACTTTCTCGCAGCGAGGTGGTACGCGAGGCGGATCGCTGGCACAATCTGGCGGCATACCGCCTCCCGCCGCTGCACTCGGATGCGGTCGAACGGCTGTACGGTGAGAAGCTGTATCTGTCCGCCTCGCGCGTCGATCAGCTCAATTCCTGCCGCCTGGCCTATTTTCTGCGCTATGGCATGCGGGCGAAAGAGCGTCGGCAAGCTGCGTTTGACGCACCGCTGTTTGGGACATTTGTCCATGCTGTGCTGGAACAGACGGCACGGCGTGTCAGCGAGGGGGGCGGCTTCCATACCACGACGGCCGATCGGATTCAGACGATTGCCGGTGAGGAGATGGAGCGCTATGCCGCCGTTCAGCTCTGCGCACTGGGCGAGACGGGGGAGCGGCTGCGTTATCTGTTCGCACGAAGCTGTGCAGAGGTGGCGGATATTGTCGAGAGCATTGGCCAAGAGCTGCGCAAATCGGATTTCCTGCCGGTGCGCTTTGAGCTGGCGTTTGCAGATGACGGAGAGATGCCGCCCGTCCAGATCCCGGGCGGCACACCGGCGGAGATCTCGGGCTATGTCGACCGGGTCGATGTGTATGAGACGGACGGCATGCTGTACGTCCGCGTGATTGATTATAAAACCGGAAAAAAGGCGTTTGACTATACCGATATCCTCTCTGGCATCGGCCTGCAGATGCTGATTTATCTGTTTACACTGTGCGAACTGGGCGATACGGTGTTTGGCCAGACGCCGCTGCCGGCCGGCGTGCTCTATGTCCCGGCGCGCGAGCCGCTCGTCAGCATGAGCGAAAAACCGGATCCGGAGGAGGCGGCAAAGCGCCATGCGGCTGAACGGGTACGGAAGGGACTGCTGCTCGACGACGATACGGTGCTCGGCGCGATGGAACATGGGGACGGGCAGCCGGAATTTCTGCCCTTTCGCGTTGGAAAAGACGGCACGCGTACCGGTGATCTTGCCAGTGCAGCGCAGCTTGCGCAGCTTCGTGAATTCGTGATGCGCCGGCTGCGGCAGACGGCAGACGAGATCCGCTCCGGCGAACTCTCGCCGAATCCCTATACGCGCGGCACGGCGCAGGGCGCGTGTACTTATTGTCCCTATGCGCAGGCGTGTCATCTGGATGTGTTTGACGGCGCTGTACGCCGCCTGGCGGCGACAAATCCGGCACAGTTCTGGGAAAGGGTAGCG
>CAZGBU010000061.1:0-12575 GCA_964523945.1 uncultured Oscillospiraceae bacterium | reverse complement strand
AAAATAGTTATACTTATATGACAGCAGAAATATATTACATAATGTAACCCTTTTGGCACCTGTTGTTACTTGCGAATCGACCCTACACCCGTGAAAAGGAGGTATTCCTGATGTCGCATCTGAGCGCCGGTATTTCCGCGCATTCGCGCGCCGGATTCCTGCTGCGCCGCCTGCTGAGCGTTGCCCTGTTCGCTGCGCTGCTGGTCGGTATGTTTGCCCAGTCGGCGCAGGCGCAGACGACGTATGTCATCACGGACGGCAGCACTGTTCTGGTTCATACTTCTTCCTCTACGGATCCCACCGCTGTCCTGCTCGAAGCCGGCATTTCACTCGGCGAGTCCGATACGATCACCATGCAGCAGAGCGGAGAAAATACGGAGATTGTGATCCGCCGCGCGCAGCTTGTTTCAATTCAATATGGCAGTGATCTGATGATGGTCGGCTCATACGGCGAGACAGTCGGTGAGATCTTGGCGCGCAACGGCATTGTTCTGACCGACTCCGACCGAATCGACCGCACGCTGACCGAACAGACCTATGATGGCATGATAATCAACATTACCCGCACCCGATACGAGACAGAAACCATAGAAGAGACCATTCCGTTTGAGACGATTGTCTACGAGGACGCCACACTGCCCGACGGTGATCAGATCATTTTGACAGAGGGCAGCAGCGGCACCGTCCGCACCACTTATCAGATCTGCTATGAAAATGATGTGGAGATCTCCCGCACCGTTACCGCCCAGGACGTGCTCAGCGAGGCTGTCGACGAGGTCATTCTTCAGGGACCGGGCCGCAGTCTGGACGACCACAACTTCCATTTGTCTGCCTCAGACGCCATTGACTACGCCCCTGCCGCATCCGCTTCCGGCTCCACCGGTTCCGGCAGCACCGGCAGTTCCGGCGGCTCCGCTGTTTCGAGCGCTGCCGGTTCGTCCGACTCGAATGCTTCATACAGCGGCGCAAGCTTCGACGGGACCACAGTGACAACCGTCTCAGGAGAGGTGCTGACCGTCACAAAAATGCTCTCATGCGAGGCAACTGCCTACACCTGTGTCGGCTACACCGGCACAACCGCGACAGGCACAACCGCGCGCGTTGGCGCCATCGCCGTCGACCCGAGCTTTATCCCGCTCGGCACACGGCTCTACGTCGTCACCGATGACGGCCAGTACATCTACGGCTACTGCACCGCCGAAGACACCGGCGGCGCGATCAAAGGCAATATCATCGACTTGTATTTCAACACCTGGGACGAGTGTATTCAGTTTGGGCAGCGCGCCTGCACGGTCTATGTGCTCGCCTGAGCCGAAAATAAAGCGGACGGCAGATGCCGTCCGCTTTTCCTGCTTCTATGGCTTGCATCGGCCGCACGGGTCATAGCCCTGCTCGATCAGCGCCTCACGCGTACCGGTGTAATCGAGCCGGTTTTCCGGCTTGATATCATCCGCGCTTGCGCAGCCGGGCAGATGAAATTTATATGTGTTGGTGTTGACCACATAGGTGTATTCCTCCGCCGCCGGCTCCTCCTGTTCCGGCGTCGTTTCCGCGGGCTCTGTCTGCTCCGGCTCTGGCGGTACCGGGGCGGGTTGCTCCGATTCCTGTCCGGGTGCAGCGCCGCTCTGCGCCTGCGTATCCTCTGACACAGCATCATCCGATTCAGGCCCGCTCTGCGCCATTTCGCCTTCGGCATGGCTCCCGCCGGTCGCATAGTCAATGATGACGCCAGGCTGGACATTGTAGCAATAGACATGGAAACAGATCCCATCTGCATCGTCCTCGACAGACGCTGCCTCGATGCGCACACCCGAGGCCAGCAAATTGTCTCCTTCAAATTCCGGCGTCACACGGTAGAGCACATGATTGCCCGTCTCGGTGATGTAGTCCGCCACCATATTCTCAAACGGCAGCATCCCCTCGACGTTCAGATAGCGCGTACCGGTGATCAGATTCTGCTCATTCGCATTTTCGCCGGCGAGCTGATAGCCAATCAGATGACAGCGATTGTACAGATACTGACCGTCAACAAAGTCATAGCGCACCGTGTGCCAGCCGCTCGGCTGAACCTGTCCAATGCTGCCGCGTTCCTCTGTCGGCATCAGCGCCGGGCAGAGATTTGCAAACGCTGTGCCGCAGCGCCCCAGCGCATCGAGCGGTGCATAGGTCTAAAATGCCTCCGTTGTGTAGTCGTCCTCGGTAAAATACGGCTCGTTGCCATTGACGACCACATATGCCGTACCGGAATACGACGCGGTATCCGCCAGGGAAAATTCCCGTGCCGAGCCGCTCCGCTGCTGTGCCGCGCCAAATGCGCCCAGTACCGCACAGGCCGCCAGGATTAGCGTAGCGATGCGCCAGCGGCTGCCCCGCTTTTTCGTCTTTGTCATCTGTCATAAACCTCCTCGGCGACCGTCTCATGGGAGTTCCCGGGAAATAACGTGCACGCACTCCGCCGCCAGCCGTCGAGCAGGAGCGGGAACACCTCGTCCGCCGGATATACGCGGTTCCATCGGTACAGGATCAGCTGCTCAATCCGATCCGCTCGCGCGGCAAATGACGGGTCCTCAGCAAAGCAGAACTCCCCCGCCCCGGCGCGGTCGAGAAAATCCGCATTCACACAGATCTGCGGCGCAATCAGGCCGGCAAACAATCCCGCCGTATACCCACTCATCCACAGCCGGCTGTCGGCCGTCCGTTCGAGCACTCTCTCACAGACCGCGCGGTCGCGGCTGACCCGCCGCCGGTTGAAGCGCATACCGCCGCGCTGGTCAACACAGGCGATCACAATCATGCTGTCTCCCCTCTTTCCTCACCATTATGACAGAATCCGGCGTCATTCTCCACCCCATTTGCGTGCGGGCGAAAAACGCCGCTTTTCAAGCCCGCGCGGTTATGATAGAATAACAAAAACGAAAGGGAGCCGCCTGCGGCGGCGGAGGAAGGCGCAGTTATGAATCTTTGCAGCATTCAGGACATTCGGCCGCTGCAGGCACGGCACGGGTTCCGGTTTTCCAAATCCAAGGGGCAAAATTTCCTGACAGCGGCATGGGTGCCCGCGGCCATTGCCGAGGGTGCGGGTGTCGATGCGCACTGCGGTGTGTTGGAGATCGGCCCCGGCATCGGCTGCCTGACTGAGCAGCTCTGCCGCAGGGCGGCCAGGGTCGTCGCCATTGAAGTCGACGAGACGCTGCGCCCTGTTCTGGCTGAGACGATGGCCGGGCAGGACAATCTGGAACTGATCTTTGCCGACGCGCTGAAGACCGATCTTGCCGATCTGGTACGGAGCCGCTTCACCGGACTTCGCCCGCTGGCCTGTGCAAACCTGCCGTACTATATCACCTCGCCGGTACTCAGCGCGCTGCTGGCTGCGCACTGTTTTGACGCCGTCACTGTCATGGTGCAGAAAGAGGTTGCCGCGCGCATTTGCGCCTGCGCCGGCACACACAATTACAGCGCCTTCTCCGTGCTGTGTCAGTACTATGCCGAGCCGGAAGTGCTCTTTGACGTGCCGGCGGACTGCTTCATGCCCCGTCCCAAGGTAACCTCGAGCGTGGTGCGCCTCCGCTGCCGTGCCAAGCCGCCCTGCGAAATTTCGGATGAAGCGCTGTTTTTCCGTACCGTGCGCGCGGCGTTTGCACTGCGGCGCAAGACGCTGGTCAACTCGCTCGCATCCGGTTTCGGTTCGCTGGACAAGGCTGCGCTGGCCGGCGCCGTCCGCGAGAGCGGACTTGATCCCGCAGTGCGCGGCGAGACGCTCGATCTCATGTCATTTGCGCGCCTGGCCGCCCGGCTTGGCGCGCTGCTGGAGGGATAACCATGTACCGTGACCTGCTGTTTGACCTGGACAACACACTGCTCGACTTCGCCGCCGGGGAGCGCGCCGCATTCCATCTTGCGCTCGGCGAAAGCGGTATTCCGCTGCAGCCGGGCATGTACGAGCGCTACTCCGCCATCAACGACAGCTTCTGGAAACGCTTTGAGCGCGGTGAAATCACCCGCACCGACATCCAGCACGGCCGATTCCGTCAGTGGGCTGCGGAATTCGGCATTTCGTTCGATGCCGATGCGTTCAACGCCCGCTATCTCGGCTATCTCAGCGCGCAGGGTATCCCGATGGAGGACGCAGTCGCGGTTCTGACCGCGCTCGCGCCGCGCTATGACCTATACTTAATCAGCAATGGCCTCGCCCCAGTACAGCAGGGACGGCTCGAACGGGCCGGCATGGACGGGTTCTTCCGGGCACGCTTCGTCTCCTCCGAGCTTGGCGTGCAGAAGCCGGACCGCGCGTTTTTCGAGCATGTTGAAAATGGGATCGCAGACTTTTCGCCGGAGCGTGCGCTTGTCATCGGCGACAGTCTGACCTCTGACATCCGCGGTGCCAACAATGCCGGCCTGCCCTGCTGCTGGTTCAATCCGTCCGGCGCGCCGCGGCCGGACGATCTGCGCATCGACTATGAAATCGCGCGGCTATCCGACCTGTTTGCCGTTTTGCATGAGGCGCGCCCATGCTGAGCACGGTATTCAACAACATCTCCACGGTTTTTCAGTTCCTGCTCGCGGTGTTTACCGGCTATATTGCCGTGCTGCAGTTCCTCGAGGCGCGGTACAATAAAAAGGTAGAGAATATGGTCAAGGCGAATGACAGCCTGTTCTCTGAGCGCAGCTTCTACACGCGCACGGCGCTCGAGCTCTACCGCGCGCACTACGGCGACGCGATCGCCCCGGGCGCTGCGCTTGTCTGCCGCCCCGACTGGCTGCCGCGTACCGAGCACGACCTGATTCTGCTGCGCACGCTGACGCTGCGCATCGACGATCCGACCGTCTGGTCGGACACAGACAAAACGCGCCGCCGCATCCAGCGCCGCCTGCTGCCGGACCGCCGGGAGAGCTTCGCCTGGGAGGTCAAATTTCATCTGCACAAGAACCTGTTCTCGCTGCCGCTGTTCGCGCTTGCCGGCGTTGAACCCGCGGATGGCGGCTGCACGCTTGTACTGCGCCGCGGCGAGTATTTTGACTTCTACAACACCTGCGAATATCCGGCCTTTGAAATGGCCTACGTCCGCCGGATCCGCAAAAAGGCCGTGCTTCGGATGGCCGATCTGCCGCTGCGCCGCCATCAGGCCGAGCTGTTCGATCTGACGAACCGGTTTGCCGGCATCGGCATCGATACGCTGGCGATTTTCCACAATCTTCCTGATGAGACTGGCAGCAAGCGCAGCTATTTTCTGCTGCACAAGCGCTCGTCGACTGCAGTGGCCGAAGGTCCGGGCACCTACCACTGCGTTCCGGCCGGCTCGTTTCAGCCGGCCACTGAGATCAATGCCGGCGCGCTGTCGGACTACGATGAGCCGGAACATACTGTTCTGCGTGAATTTGCCGAAGAGCTGATGGGCATGGACGAATGCGCCGAGCTGAATGCCGCCGAGCTGTATGAAGAGCTCCAGATCGAGGAATTTGCTGAACATCTGTATTACCTCGGTGTCGGCTTTGAGCCGCTCAACACCAAGGCCGAGCTGCTCAGTGCGCTGATTCTCGACCTGGACGATCCAGCAGTTGCCTCTGCCAGCTTTCTGCGCGGCTGCCAGACGTGCGCCGATGTCGAACGCCGGCTGATGGTCAACTACGAAGGCGCTGTGACGCTCAAGCCGCTCACGCGTGCATTTGTCAACCAGTATGCCAAAATGAGCGGCGCAACGCCATCGTTCCGTCAGATTATGCAGATCGTGCAGCGATTTCCCGCTTTTTTTGGCGTGGAAACCTGACATTTCCTGCATCCAACCTTGAAAAAAAGAAGAAAATCCTATATCATAAGCACATGTTATAAAAAACTGCCCTGCGGCAGTGGGAGGTTGCCATGTCGAACAAATATGTTCAGGAATGGGTCGAAAAACAAGCTGCTCTGACCAAGCCGGACGAAATCGTCTGGATTACAGGCGAGGAAGCGCAGCTGGCCGCGCTTCGGCGGCAGGCGCTTGCAACCGGCGAGCTGATCGCGCTGAACGACGAGCTGCTGCCTGGCTGTTATCTGCACCGCTCCGACCCGTCGGATGTCGCCCGCGTCGAGAGCCGCACATTTATCTGCTCGAAGCGGCAGGAGGATGCCGGCCCGACCAACAACTGGATGGCACCGGATGAGATGTACGCCAAGCTGACAAAGCTCTATGACGGCTCAATGAAAGGCCGCACGATGTATGTCATCCCCTATTCCATGAGCGTGATTGGCTCGCCGTTTGCCAAATACGGCATTGAGCTGACCGATTCGATCTACGTTGTGCTCAGCATGGTGATCATGACGCGTGCCGGCAGTGCGGTGCTCGATGCCATCGGCGACAGCGACGATTTCATCAAGGGCCTGCACGCCAAAGCCAACCTCGATCCGGAGGAGCGCTATATCGTCCAGTTCCCTGAAGATAACACGATCATGTCCATCAACTCCGGCTACGGCGGCAACGTGCTGCAGGGCAAGAAGTGCTTTGCGCTGCGCATTGCCTCGTGTCTTGGCCGCGACGAGGGTTGGCTGGCCGAGCATATGCTGATTCTCGGCATCGAAAACCCCCGGGGCGAGACGAAATACGTCTGCGCGGCGTTCCCGTCTGCCTGCGGCAAAACCAATCTTGCCATGCTGATCCCGCCCGAGGGCTATCGGAAAGATGGCTGGAAAACCTGGTGCGTCGGCGACGACATCGCATGGCTCCGCGTCGGGCCGGATGGCCGTCTCTGGGCTGTCAACCCGGAAAACGGCTTCTTTGGCGTTGCGCCGGGAACAAGCGAGAAATCCAACCCCAACGCGCTGGCCGCCACGCGAAAAAACACGATTTTTACCAACGTCGTGCGCGATCTCGACACCAATACCGTCTGGTGGGAGGGTATGACCAAGACGCCGCCCGCCCACGCCGAGAACTGGAAAGGGGAACCGTGGGACGGCTCCGACGGCACCAAGGGCGCGCATCCGAATTCCCGCTTTACCGAACCGGCCAAAAACTGCCCATGCATCTCGCCGAAGTTTGACGACCCGAACGGTGTGCCGATCTCCGCGATCATCTTCGGCGGCCGCCGCGCCAAGACCGCCCCACTCGTCTATCAGGCACGCGACTGGCAGCACGGTGTGTTTGTCGGCTCGATCATGGCCTCTGAGACGACCGCTGCTGCGACCGGCGCTGTCGGCGTCGTGCGGCGCGACCCAATGGCAATGCTGCCATTCTGCGGCTATCACATGGCGGACTACTGGCAGCATTGGCTCGACATGGGGGCACAGATTCCAAACCAGCCAAAGATCTTCAACGTCAACTGGTTCCGGCTGGATGACGATGGCAACTTCCTCTGGCCGGGTTTCGGCGAAAACCTGCGCGTGCTCGAGTGGATTCTGCGGCGCTGCGACGGTACAGCGGACGCGGCCGAGACGGCGATTGGCTATCTGCCGCGCCCCGAGGACCTCAACACGGACGGACTGGACGTTGCGCCGGAGACGCTCCGCGAGATTCTCTCGGTCGATCCCGCGCTGTGGCGCGAGGAGGTCGCCGGCATCGAAGAATTCTACGCCAAATTTGGCGAAAAACTGCCGCAGGCACTGCGGGATGAGCTCAGCCGGCTCAAGAAAAACATTGGTTGAACAGTTCAAAATCGCGCGCCGCTATATGCGGCGCGCGATTTTCCTTTTTTGCGTTTTCACGCGCTGCGGCCCTACGTTTCATCCTCGCGGCACATCCGCTCGGCAGCAGCCTGTCCGGTCGGCGTGGCCGCCAGGCCGCCGCGCGCCGTCTCCTTGAACTGCGACGGCATCGCCTGGCCGATTTCATTCATCGCGTCGAACACCTCATCTGCCGGGATCGCACTGCGGATGCCGGCCAGCGCCATGTCCGCCGCGACCATTGCATTGACCGCGCCAACAACATTGCGCTTGACGCACGGCACTTCAACAAGGCCTGCAACCGGGTCACAGACCAGGCCAAGCAGGTTTTTCATCGCCATGGCCGCCGCATCGGCAATCTGCGCCCCGCTGCCGTTTCGGACCTGCACCAGCGCTGCAGCCGCCATCGAAGACGCTGAACCGATCTCGGCCTGACAGCCGCCCGATGCGCCGGCAATCGAAGCACGCGCAGCGATCACCTCGCCGATCCCACCGGCTGTGTAGAGCGCCTGTACCAGAGCTTCACGCGGCGTGCCGGATGCATAGAGCGGGATCAGCACCGCCGGCAGCACACCGCATGCGCCGGCTGTCGGTGCGGCGACAATCCGCTGCATGCAGGCGTTCGATTCGCCCATCGCGAGCGCAATGCTGATCACCTGTGCGACTGCATCGCCGCACAGCGTCCCACCCGCCGCCGTGTAGGCAGCCATCCGTGCGCCATCCCCGCCGACCAGTCCGCTGACCGAGCGGCGGCCGCCGGCATAGGCCGCCCGTGCGTCCAGCATCGCCTGCAGCAGCGCATCCATGCGTGCAAGCGACTGCGCACGCGTGACCTGCCGGGTTTCCATATCGTCTCGCAGCACGACCTCCCAAAATGCGAGGCTGCTGCGCCTGGATTCCTCCAGGATCTCCTGCACCGATCCGAACGCCATCTCAATCAGTCCCCTTTTCGAAATACGTCACCTTCCGGACACCCGCGATCTCAGACAGCGCGCATACGGCTCCGGACGGCACCTGCTGATCTGTCTCAATGACCATGACCGCGCGGCCGCCGCGGCGATCGCGGTACAGGCTCATAAACGCGATGTTGACCGACTGACGCGCCAGCATCGCCGCCACTTCGCCGACCAGCCCGGGCTGGTCCAAATTGTGGACGATCAGCGTGTTGTATTCACCGGTGAAGTTGACCTCGATGTTGTCAATCTGCCGGACCAGGATGCGCCCACCGCCGAGCGACGCCGCCTGCATCTGCAGCGTTTTGCCTGTCTCGCCGGTCAGCTCTATGCGCGCGGTATTGGGATGTGCGCCGCGCAGCGTCACCGATTGAAATGTGAACGAGAGCCCCTCTTCCGCTGCGATCGCAAAGCTGTTTGGAATTCGTTCATCGTCTGAGTGCATGCCAAGCAGTCCCGCCACAATCGCCCGGTCGGTACCATGCCCCAGCCCGGTCGCGGCAAATGAGCCATGCAGGCCGATGACTGCGCGCACCGGCCGTTCGCCGAGCAGCCTGCGCGCCATTTCGCCGATGCGCACGGCCCCGGCCGTGTGTGAACTCGACGGTCCGACCATGACCGGGCCGAGAATATCAAACAGTGTCATAAGCGCCTCCTGCTGCCGCGCGGCAGTTCCCCACTGCTTAAATCATTTTCCATTTCACGCCCTGCGGCGTATCCATCAGCTCGATGCCCATTGCCTTGAGCTCATCGCGTATGCGGTCGGCCTCTGCGAAGTTCTTCTCCTTGCGGGCAGCCTGCCGGGCCGCGATCATGGCCTCGACCTGCTCGCTCAGATCGTCCTTTTTTCGCGCATAGAGCAGGCCAAGCACGCCGGTCAGCTCGGTAAAGATCGCACGGCACGCCTCTGCGCACGCTTTTGTCGGTTTTCCTTCGAGCGCGGTATTGACCGCACGGGTCAGTTCAAAGAGCACACCGATCGCATCCGCTGTATTCAGGTCGTCGTCCATCGCCTCGTCAAAACGGGCACGATAGTCGTCAAACTGTGCCGCTGCGGCGCGCTCGCGTTCGGTCATCTCGCCGTCTGCGCCGTTTTCGCACAGAAAGTCGATGTTGTCCTTCGCCGAATAGAGCCGGTCAAGCGCAGCCTGGGACTGCTCGAGCGACTCTCTGGAGTAGTTCAGCGGGCTGCGGTAGTGCGCGGCGAGCATAAAGAAGCGGATCGTCTCGTAGCCGTAGGCCGCGGCAGCATCGCGCACAGTGAAGAAGTTGCCGAGCGATTTGGACATCTTCTGGTTATCAATGTTCAAAAATCCATTGTGCATCCAGTAGCGCACAAACTGGCAACCATTGGCGCATTCGGACTGCGCGATTTCATTCTCGTGGTGCGGGAACTGTAGATCGGCACCGCCGCAATGGATGTCGATCGTATGGCCAAGATAGCGGTTGGACATAGCCGAACACTCGATGTGCCAGCCCGGTCGCCCTCTGCCCCAGGGCGATTCCCAATACGGCTCGCCCGGCTTCGCTGCCTTCCAGAGCGCAAAGTCCATTAGGTCTTCTTTCTGTTCGCCGACAGCGATGCGCTCACCGGCCTGCAGCTCCTCGAGCGGCTGATGTGAGAGCTTGCCATAGTCTTTGAACTTCAGCGTGCGGAAATACACGTCGCCGTTCGACGCATACGCGTAACCCTTATCAACAAGCGTCTGCACCAGCGCGATGATATTGTCAATATTCTCCGTCGCCTTCGGATGGATGGTCGCCGCACGGACACCAAGTCCCTCGGCATCGGTAAAATACTCGCGGATGTAACGCGCAGCGATCTCCTCGGAGCTGACTCCCTCTTCCTGTGCGCGGCGGATGATCTTATCATCGACATCGGTGAAGTTCTGGACGAATGTCACCTCGTAGCCGCGGTATTCCAGATAGCGCCGCAGCACATCAAAGATGATGATGGGCCGGGCGTTTCCGACGTGGATCAGATTATAAACCGTTGGGCCGCAGCAGTAGATCGAGACCTTGCCGGGGACGAGCGGTACAAATTCCTCTTTCTGACGGGTCATCGTATTGAAAATCTTCATGACTGGCTCCTCCATAATTCAGTATAACCAAAAAACCGCCTCTCGTGCATGGCACGAGAGGCGGGCATGCATGCTCGCGGTTCCACTCTCATTTTTCGCTCTGGCCGCTGACGCGGGCCGGACGGGGTCTCCCCTCGCTCCCGGATGCATTTCACAGCCCTCCGCGCCGCACCTGCTTTCAGCCGTGGCAGGTGCTCTCTGATGCCGGGCAGGGCCATTACTTCTTCCGATCCACGCGATATGCACTTGTCGCCGCTATGGTAGCAGACTTTTCCTCCGGTGTCAAGGCGTTACGAGCGCCGGCCGAGGCCGAGCGCACCGATGTTCTTGGCAAAGTATTCCACGCCGGAGACGATCGTCGTCAGTTCGATGACAGCGATCACCACCCAGTCGAGCCAGGCATAAGAAAATACCATCATCACGCACAGGCCGACCATCGTCGAGGCTGTCTTGATCTTGCCCGACCAGGCAGCCGCGATGACCTTGCCGCCGGTTGCCGCGACCATCCGCAGGCCAGAGACAGCAAACTCGCGCGCAAGCACAATCATCACCGCCCAGGCCGGCATCCGTCCCCACTCACAGAAGATCAGCATCGCGGAGATCACCAGCAGCTTATCGGCCAGCGGATCGAGAAATTTCCCGAAATCGCTCGTCTGGTTGTAGTGCCGGGCGATATAACCGTCGACGAAATCCGTTGCGCTGGCCAGGATAAAGACGATCAGTGCCGGCCACGCCAAATCGCACAGCAGCAGCGCCATAAACACCGGGATCAGCGCGACGCGCAGCAGTGTCAGCTTGCTCGCAGTTGTCATACCTCTTCCTCCTCGATCGCCGTGCCGGTCAGCTCGCCGTCCACCGCGCCGGTGATTTCCACCCGATAGAAGCGCCCGGGGCAGCCCTCTTCCGCACTGAAAAGCACACGGCCGTCGATGTCGGGCGAGTCGGCGTAAGTGCGGCCCCAGAAGCGGCCAGCCTCGTCATCGAAACCCTCGCAGAGCACCTCCATTACCGTACCAACGTGCGCGTCGTTCCAGTCGTCCATCAGACGGGATTGAAACTCGGAGATGATCTCTGCACGGCGCTCGGCAATCTCGGTGTCCGGCCGTTCCATCTCTGCCGCCGGCGTGCCCTCTTCGGGTGAAAACGCGAAGCATCCCACACGCTCGAGCCGGTGGACGCGCAGGAATTCACACAGTTCCTCAAATTCCGGCTCACCTTCGCCGGGCAGCCCGGTGATCAGGCTCGTGCGCAGCACAAGCCCCGGAATGCGCGCGCGCAGCTTGCGGAACATCGCATCGAGAAATGCGTGATCACCGCGTCGGTTCATCCTGCGCAGGATCCCGTCGTTGACGTGCTGGATGGGAATGTCAAGATAATTGACAATTTTCTTCTCCTGCGCAATGACGTCGATCAGCTCGTCGGTGATCTCATCCGGGTAGAGATAATGCACGCGCACCCAGTGGATCTTTTCGATTGTACACAGGTCCCGCAGCAACTCATGCAGCCGGCGCCGGCCGTAGCGGTCAATGCCATAACGGCTGGTATCCTGCGCAACAACAATCAGCTCACGCACGCCGGACTCGGCCAGCGCCTGCGCCTCGGCAAGCACGTCTTCATACGCGCGGCTGCGGTAGTGGCCGCGCAGGCTTGGGATCACACAGTAGCTGCAGTGGTTGTCGCAGCCCTCTGCAATTTTCAAATAGGCGTACCACTGCGGTGTTGTCAGCACGCGGCCAACCTCGGGCAGCGGCGCTTCAATATCGCCGAATTCCTGCGGCCGGCCTCCGCCCAGCACGTTCTGCACCGCCGGAACAATATCATAATAGCTCCCTGTGCCGAGAATACCGTCGACTTCCGGCAGCTCCTCGAGAATTTCCCCCCGGTACCGCTCCGACAGGCAGCCGGTAACCA
>CAZGBU010000060.1:0-12661 GCA_964523945.1 uncultured Oscillospiraceae bacterium | reverse complement strand
CATTATGAAAAAATACTATGCGCAGACATCGGATCAGGAGGATCTCATTTCCATTGGGACAATCGGGCTGATCAAGGGAATTTCGCCCTTTGACGTGTCAAAGGGCGCCCGTCTGGCGACCTACGCTGCCCGCTGTGTGGAAAACGAAATCCTGATGTATTTCCGCAGCCAGAAAAAGAGCGCGTCGGATGTCTCGCTCTCAGAGTACATTGAGACGGGGAAGGACGGGAATGCACTTTCGCTGATGGACGTTGTGTGCAGCGAGGAGGATCTGTTTGACGACCTGAGCAACCGTGAACTGCACGAGCGGCTGCGCGGGATGATGACAGAGCATCTGACGGAACGGGAGAATCTGGTGCTTACGCTGCGCTACGGGCTTGGTGGCGCTGCGCCGATGACACAGCGTGAGGTCGCAGAGCAGTGTGGCATCAGCCGGTCATATGTATCCCGCATTGAGACGAAGGCGCTTGAGAAGCTGCGCACAGCATTTGATGAACCGTAGGCATCCGTCAATCTGCCGGAAAACCACGATGTGCTGGCATGGTTTTTGGCTTGCAGCGCCCCATCCGGTGCGGTATACTGAAGAAAAGAAACCGGGAGGACAAAGAGAGCGCGCATGAAAGCTTGGAAGCATTTTCTCACCATCACAAAACACCGCTTTGTTGTTATGCGCCACTGCTTTGCGGTCGGGTTGTACTGGCAGGGGCTGACGCATGACCTGTCCAAATACGCTTGGACCGAATTCCGCGTCGGCGCCAAATATTATTCCGGTGACCACAGTCCCAACGTAGAGGAGCGGAACGAACTTGGATATTCCACCGCCTGGCTGCACCACAAGGGGCGCAACAAGCATCATTTTGAATACTGGGTGGACTATCGGCCCGGCACGCGGGTCTATGTCGCGCTCGAAATGCCGCCGCGGTATCTTGCCGAGATGTGCATGGACCGGATTGCCGCCTGCAAAATCTACCACGGCAAGTCGTATACCGATGCTGACCCCTATGAATATTTGATGCGCGCGAAGGATACCAACGCGATGAACGATCGAACGCGCGCGCAGCTGACGTTCCTGCTGAAGCTGCTGGCGGATCAGGGCGAGCAGGCGCTGTTCGCGTTCATCCGCGCGCATGTGCTGACCGGAGAGGACTTCCTGGCGGGCCGGGAACAGAGCGCACAGTAAAACCGTCTCCGCGTTGCGCGGAGACGGTTTCCCGTTTGGTCCCGGAAAAAGAGAGGGGAAATAATATGGGAACCGTGCAGACCACGCTGCTGATCGCCCAGCAGATCGTGATCATGTTTTTGATGATGGCGTTGGGCTATGTGCTGGTCAAAAAGGGATTTCTGACAGAGTCATTTAATCAGATGCTCTCAAAGCTGCTGCTGAACGTGGTGGTGCCATGCCTTTTGATCGCATCCTTTCAGATGGGCTACGACAGCGGTATGGCAGTGGAGATCCTGCAGGTGCTGGCGCTGTCGGTGCTGGTACAGGTCGTATGCATCGGCGTCGGGCGCGTGCTCTATGGGCAGGGCGGCAACGACCGCACCAGGCTGGCCAAGCTCGGCGTCGGTTACTGCAACTGCGGCTTTATGGGCCTGCCGCTGCTGCAGGCGATTCTCGGTGCATCCGGTGTGGTCTACGCCAGCGCGTTTATCATTATATTCAATCTTGCGACGTGGACGCACTGCTATGCCACCGTGCGCGGTACGCCGGTGTTTGCGCGCGGCCGGCCATTTTACCGGGCGCTGCTTGTCCCGTCGATCCTTGCTGCGGCGGCGGGCATTGCGCTGTATTTTCTGCCATTCCGGCTGCCGACGGTGATCCTGACGCCGCTCGAGACGGTCGGCGTGACCAATACGCCGCTGGCAATGCTGGTGCTTGGCGGCTTCCTGACGCGGCTGGATCTGCGCCGCGCGTTTCTTGACGCAAAGGCGCTGCTGTCGTATGCCGGCCGCCTGATCCTCTGTCCGGTCGTCTGCGGCGCAGCACTGCTTGTGCTGCCGGTCACTGCGGAAATGCAGACGGCGATGTTTCTGATCAGTGCCATGCCGGCCTCGACAAGCCTCGGCCTGCAGGCGGAACTGTACGGATCGGACGGTGCATATGGCGCGCAGCTTGTGGCGATGAGCACACTGCTGTCCGCCGTGACGATCCCGCTGCTCTCGGCGCTGTTTTTCTTTGTTCAGTCTGCGCTTTGCGCCGGCTGACTGCCGGTGAAGCTGCGGCACCAGGGCGCGAGCGTACACGCGCCGCATTTCGGGCTGCGCGCGGTGCAGACCGCACGGCCGTGCAGCACGATCCGGTGGCAGAAATCGCCGGACTCAGCCGGCGGGATCACCTTACGCAGCTGCATTTCACATTTGAGCGGGTCTTTTGTCCCGTCGGTCAGGCCGAGCTTCCCGGTGATGCGGATGCAGTGCGTGTCGCAGACATAGGCTTCCTTGCCGTACAGGTCGCCGAGCAGCAGATTGGCCGTCTTGCGGCCGACGCCGGGCAGCTTCAGCAGTTCCTCCATCGTGTCGGGGACTCTGCCGCCGTAGTCGGATTCGAGCATCTGACAGGCGTGGACGATGTCGCGCGCTTTATGCTGATAAAACCCGCAGGAGTGGACGTAGCGTTCCACGTCGGCAATGTCGGCCTCGGCAAATGCGTGCAGGGTGGGGTAGGCTTCGAACAGCGCCGGCGTGACGAGGTTGACACGTGCATCGGTACACTGGGCCGAGAGCCGGACCGCGATCAGAAGCTGATAGTCTGCATCGTATTCCAGCGCACACTGCGCGCCCGGGTATGCTTCTTTCAACGCCGCGATGACACCGGCGGCGCGCTCGGCTTTTCTCATACAATCACATCCATTTTGTCGAATTGAATCGTTTTCTGTATTATAGCACAGCCGGACGGCGATTTCCATCTTGCGCGCCCAGAAAGCGGCTGGTATAATAATTCAATCAGACCAAGCGCGGCCGGACCGCGTTGAAAAGGAGATGCCCCTATGATCGTACAGGAAATTATGGAGTTTTTGAAGCAGGCAGACCCCGAGCTGGGCAATGCGGTGCAGATGGAATTTGACCGGCAGGTCCGCAATATCGAGCTGATCGCATCGGAGAACATCGTCTCTCCTGCGGTGCTGGCGGCGGCCGGCACTGTGCTGACCAATAAGTACGCCGAGGGCTATCCCGGCAAGCGCTATTACGGCGGCTGCCAGTATGTTGACATGGCAGAGGAGCTGGCGATCGCGCGGGCGAAGGAACTGTTCGGCTGCCAGTATGCCAACGTCCAGCCGCACTCGGGCGCGCAGGCCAACTACGCCGCCTATCAGGCGCTGGTCAGCCCGGGCGATACGGTGCTTGGCATGAACCTCGATCATGGCGGCCACCTGACGCATGGCAGCCCGGTCAATTTCTCGGGGAAGTACTATAACATTGTGCCCTATGGCGTGGACGAGGCCACCGGCCGCATCGACTACGACCAGCTGCGCGAGATTGCGAAAAGAGAGCGGCCGAAGATGATCATCGCCGGCGCATCTGCCTACCCGCGCGTCATTGACTTTGCCGCGTTTGCGGAGATCGCGCACGAGGTCGGCGCATATCTGATGGTCGATATGGCGCACATTGCGGGTCTGGTCGCGGCCGGCGAGCATCCGTCGCCGATCCCGTACGCCGATGTGGTGACGACCACCACGCACAAGACGCTGCGCGGTCCGCGCGGCGGCATGATCCTGTGCAACGACGAAGCGCTCGCCAAAAAGATCAACTCCGCTGTCTTCCCGGGCAGTCAGGGCGGCCCGCTGATGCACATCATTGCGGCCAAGGCTGTCGCGCTCGGCGAGGCACTCCAGCCCTCGTTCAAGGCGTATCAGCATCAGATTGTGTGCAATGCAAAGCGTCTGGCGCAGGGCATGATGGAGCGCGGCTTCCAGCTTGTCTCCGGCGGGACGGACAACCATCTGATGCTTGTCGACCTGCAGAATTTCGGCGAGCTGACCGGCAAGGAGTTCGAGCGCCGGCTCGATGAGGTGTATATCACCGTCAACAAGAACAAGGTGCCCGGCGACCCGCGCAGCCCATTCGTCACGAGCGGGATCCGCGTCGGCACGCCTGCTGTGACCTCGCGCGGCTTTGGCGAAGCGGAAATGGACGTCATCGCCGAGCTGATGGCGCAGGCTGCGACCGATTTTGACAGCAAGGCCGACTCGATCCGCGAGCGCGTCAGCGCGTTGTGTGCGCAGCACCCGATCTACGCACAGTAATATCAAAAAGAGGTGAGTGCGGTGTATCAGCCGCTGGCGGACGAGATCCGCCCGACGAGCTTGGACGAGGTGTTCGGCCAGGAGCATATCCTCGGCGAGGGCGCCATGTTGCGCCGCATCATCGAATCCGGCAATATCCCGAATCTGATCTTTTACGGACCGTCCGGCACCGGCAAGACGACTGTCGCCAATATCATCGCGCAGCAGACAAACCGGACATTATGTAAACTCAATGCAACGACGGCCTCCTCGTCTGATATCAAGGAGATCGTTGCCCAGCTTGATACGTTTCTCGCACCGGATGGTATCCTGCTCTACCTGGACGAGATTCAGTATTTCAACAAGCGGCAGCAGCAGTCGCTGCTCGAGCACATCGAAAACGGCAAGATCACGCTGATTGCATCAACGACGGAGAATCCGTATTTCTATATCTATAACGCGATCCTCTCGCGCGCGACGGTGTTTGAGTTCAAACCCATCTCGCCGGCGGCAGCGCGCCGCGCCATTGACCGCGCGGTGGCCTATATGGAGGAAAAGACCGGCCTGGTGCCGCAGAGCGAAGACGGCGCGCTCGATTCCATCGCCTATGCCTGCGGCGGCGACCTGCGCAAGGCGATCAACGCAGTGGAGCTGTTGTTCTCTGCCGGCCGTGCCGAGGGCGGCACGCTGCACATTACCTGTGCCGACGCGCGTGAGCTTGCGCAGAAGTCGGCGATGCGCTATGACCGCGACGGTGACGCGCACTATGATCTGCTCTCTGCGCTGCAGAAGTCGGTGCGCGGTTCAGATCCGGATGCGGCGGTGCATTATCTTGCGCGGCTGCTCGAGGCGGGCGATCTGATCTCGCCGTGCCGCCGTCTGGTCATCATGGCGTGCGAGGATGTTGGTTTGGCCTACCCGATGGCGGCCGCCATCGTCAAAGCCTGTGTCGATATTGCGATGCAGGTCGGGCTGCCAGAAGCGCAGATCCCGTTGTCCGAGGCAGCTGTGCTGCTGGCCACCAGCCCGAAGTCGAATTCTGCCAACGTTGCGATCGAGCGCGCAATGGCCGATGTGAAAAAGGGGAAAACCGGCGCTGTGCCGCGCCACCTGCAGAATGTACATGCCGACGGTGCGGAGACAACGGATGTACCGGGCTATCTCTTTCCGCACAATTTCCCAAACCATTATGTCGCGCAGCAGTATCTGCCTGACGCATTGGTCGACAGCATCTATTATGAATACGGTGAGAACAAAGCCGAGCAGGCGGCGAAGCGGTACTGGGACGGAATCAAAAAACAGTGAGCGGTGCGCCGGGGCGGTACTGCCAGCAGGTGAGTCGGCCCTCTGTCTGGAAATAGCGCAGCGGCGGCGCTGCCGGCCCGAGGCGTTCGAGTACGACAAGCTTGATCTTCTGCTTTTCCGGCTGAATGGATTTGAGATAGACAGACACACGCTCGCCGGGATGCAGTGTGTCGTCCGGTTCGGCCAGGCCGGAGAGATTTGGCGTCAGCTCAATGAATACGCCATACTCGCGCAAAGAGCGCACAGTGCCGAGCACCGTCTCGCCTGGGGAAAACAGCGCCGCATTTTGCGCCCAGGTTCCGAGCAATTCACGGTGCGACAGTGTCGCGCGCAGTGCATCGCAGTCGATCTGTGTAACCGCGGCGAAGATTGTCTGTCCCGGAGCGAAACGCTCAGCGCTCGAGCGAATGCGTGCGATGCTGATTCGGGAGACGGGCAGCAGCGCTGTCAGCCCGCAGCCGATATCGCAGAATGCGCCGCATGCGGCCGGCGATGTGACGACTGCCGGGATGATGTCGCCCGGAACGGTTTCCGTGCAGAACTGTGTCCAGGCCGCCTGCTGTGCGGCACGGCGAGAAAGTGTTATCTGACCACCAGGCGCCTGTAAGACAAGGAAGCAGGTCGGTTTGCCGACACGTGTGAGAATGGCGCCTTCACGTACCTGGCCGGTGTCCAGCCCGAGCGCGGTTTCTTCGCGGGGCATGACAGCGGTGAATCCGCCAAAGTCAAAGTGAAGATCGTGTCGGTTGTCGCACAGCACCGGCACTGCTTCGATCAGTGTATTCGACTGTGCGGCGGCGCGCAGACCGTCTTCCGTCAGCCGGGCCTGATTTTCCGGGGTGTGGATGAGCGTTCCCTCCGGGGGATAAGACAGCATGGGATTCCCTCCTGTTTCCAGCATTTGCTCCAGTATATGCGCATGCAGTTCGGAGGGGAAGGTGTCTCAGTGCAGCACGCCGCCGCAGCGGAAGATGATGGCGCGCGCGGCGTCGAGTTCATCCGGCTCGGCGGTCACGGCCAGGTGGCACCGGGCAGGTGCGGCGGCGCCGGACGCGGTCGAACGGTAGGGGATCGCGTGCGCAACGGGAACGGCGTTTTCTGCGGCCGGCACGGGGTCGAGCGGCTGTGCAGGCGATGCGACCGGCGCAGGGCGCCCCAGGCGCTGTACGCCGATCCCGGCCTGGCGCAGCAGGCGCATGGCGCTTGCAGCCTGCGCGGAATTGGTAAATGTAGCGGACATCGTCAGAGACATGATTGATCAACTCCTGGTGGATAGTTTTTCCGCTGGAGTAAAGAATATGCGGAGGGATTTCATTTGGATGTGAGACTGAACGATATCCTGGTGATGAAAAAGCCGCATCCATGCGGCAGCCGGGAGTGGAAAGTGCTCCGGACCGGTATGGATTTCCGGCTCCGCTGCCTTGGCTGCGGCCATGAGATCCTGACGCCGCGCAGCAAGGCGGAAAAGAACATCCGGCAAATCCGCAGGGAGGAAAACAGCGATGGATAAACGATACTGGGCCGGCCGCATCCAGTCAATCGAGTCATATGTGGCCGGTGAACAGCCCAAAGATCAGACCTATATTAAGCTCAACACCAACGAGAATCCGTATCCGCCCTCGCCGAAAGCGCTTGAGGCGCTGCGCGCGGCGGCTGTCGGGACGCTCCGGCTCTACCCGGATCAGAACGCCGATGTGCTGCGTACGGCGCTCTCCAAAGTGTACGGTGTACCGGCGGAGCAGTTTTTCATCGGTAACGGATCAGACGAAGTGCTTGCGCTGTGCTTCGCTGCGTTCAGCGACGCGCAGCTGCCGGCTGTGTTCCCCGACCTGACCTACAGCTTTTATCCCGTCTATGCGGCGCTGTTCGGCTCGGCGACGCGGGTGGTGCCGGTGCGGGATGATTTCACGATCCCGCTGGCCGAGCTGAGCCAGAACGACGGAACGGTCGTGCTTGCAAATCCCAACGCGCCGACTAGCCTGGCGGTCAGGCTCGATGCAATTGAGCAGCTCGTCCGCAGCAATCCGGACCATGTTGTCATCGTCGACGAGGCGTATGTCGATTTTGGCGCCGAGAGCGCCATGCCGCTGATCGCGCGCTATGAAAACCTGCTGGTGGTGCAGACGATGTCCAAATCGCGGTCGTTTGCCGGCCTTCGCGTCGGTTATGCTGCGGGTAGCCCATCGCTGATCGCCGCGCTGGATACGGTGAAGAATTCGTTCAATTCCTACACGGTCGACCGCGCGGCAATGGCTGCCGCGGCCGCTGCGGTGGCGGATACGGCGTATTTTGACCAGGTTTGCCGGACAATTGTCCAGACGCGCGATGAGACGGCAGAGCGCTTGCGCGCGTTGGGCTTTTCGGTGCTGCCATCGAAGACAAACTTCCTGTTTGTGCGGCATCCGGCGCATACCGGCGAAGTGCTGTATACCGGCCTGCGCGCGCGCGATATCCTGGTGCGCTGGTGGAACAAACCCCGCATTGCGGACTATCTGCGTATCACAGTCGGTACGCCGGGCGAGATGGAGCGCCTGATCGCGGCGCTGCGAGATTTGACGGAGGGATAACCCATGGTGGAATATGTCGGCGATATCTACCGGCCGCCCGGCGAGGGGCGCAGCTTCCTGCTTCAGGCGACAGTCGGATGCAGCCACAACGGCTGCACATTCTGCGGCATGTACAAGAGTAAGCGGTTTTATATCAAGGATCTCGACGAAACAATCGGCGACATCCGCGAGACAGCCGCCATCTACGACCGATTTGAGAAAATCTTCATCTGTGACGGCGACGCGATTGTGATCCCGCAGGAGCATCTGCTGAAGATTTTGGAGGAACTGCGCCGGTGCTTCAAGCATGCACGGCTGATTTCAACCTATGCCGGGCCGATGAGCACGCTCTCCAAGACGGTCGAGCAGCTGCGCGAGCTGCATGAGGCCGGCCTGGGCCGCGCGTATCTCGGCGTGGAATCCGGCTCGGACGCGGTGCTCAAGGCAGTGAACAAGGGCGTCGACAGCGCGACAATGCTGCGTGCCGGGCGCAGCCTGATCGAGGCGGGGATCGACCTGTGGGCGATCATCCTGATCGGTCTGGGCGGGCAGGACGGCAGCGTGGAGCACATTGCATCCACGATCCGCCTGCTCAACGAGATGCAGCCGAACCACCTCTCGAGCATGAACCTGACGCCGGTGCCGGGCACCAAGCTGTACAATCAGGTGCAGCGCGGAACGTTCCGGGTGCTCACGCCGGCGCAGAGCCTGGAGGAAACGCGCGACCTGATTGCGGGGCTGCGCGTACCGAAGCTGCACTTCACGTCTGATCACGCGTCGAATTATCTGCCGCTCAAGGGCACGCTGCCGGACGATTCGGAAAAGCTGATTTCCCTGATAAATGGGGCATTGGCGGGAACAGTGGGCATCCGCAGCGAAGCGAACCGCGGACTGTAAAATCAAGGCGAGCGAAGGCCGCAATTCCGGTTGGAATTGCGACCTTCTTTTTTTGTCCGGCGCGATATACTTTGTCCAGAAGCTGCCGGGAGGGATGCGGGATGGTGGTCTATGCCGATGCTGTCTTCGCGCTCAACGCCCTGCTCGACTATCTGCTGCTGCTCGGCTGCGCGCGGCTGAGCGGATCGCAGATCCGGCGGGCAAGGCTGGCCCTGGCGGCAGCGGTTGGCGGGCTGTACGCCGTTTGCTGCGCGCTGCCGCGCCTTGCGCTGCTGCGGACGCTGCCGGCACAGGCAGCAGCACTGGTGCTGATGGTCCTGATTGCCTATGGCTTCAAGCGGCGTACAGCCTGGCAGTGCGTGCTGGTACTGGGGTTGAGCTTTGCATTGTGCGGCGTGCTGACAGCGCTGGCGCTGCTGCTGGATGTTCGGCTGACAGTCCTGGGCTGGGTGGTCTGCTACGCGCTGGATTTTCCGGCGCTGGTGCTGACCGCCGGTGCGGCATACGCGCTGACGGCGCTGTGCTTTGCCGGGCTTGGCGGGCACTCCGGCGGTGATCTGGTTCCGGTGACGGCCGCGCTCGGCCAAAAAAGCGTCCGCTTTACAGCGCTGCGCGACACCGGAAACACCCTGCGCGATCCGATCTCCGGACAGCCGGTGATGGTCGCAGAGCTTACAGCGGTGGGGATGCTGCTGCCGGAAGCGGCCCGGCCGCTGTTCACAGAGCAGTCGCTCCGGCAGCCGACAGAGCTGATGCGCCGCTGCGCGCAGGCATGCCCGCAGCTTCGTCTGCGGCTGATTCCGTACCGCGCGGTCGGCGTGCGCAGCGCCATGCTGCTAGCGTTCCGCTGTGATGTGCTGACAATGGGAAAAACAACGCGAAAAGGCGGCCTGATTGCCATTTCGCCGACGAGTGTGTCGGACGGCGGAGCGTATCAGGCCCTGATGGGAGGAACTTAAATGATGCTGCTGAATCTGGTGCTGCGCCTGACCCGGCCGGCCAAGGTCATGTATATCGGCGGGAGCGATGTGCTGCCCACACCGTTGAAAGCCGAGGAAGAGCGCGAGCTGCTCTCGCGGCTGACGGACGAGGACGCGCGGCAGACGCTCATGAGCACAATCTGCGCCTGGTGGTCTACATCGCACGGCGGTTTGAAAACACCGGCGTAAACCTGGAGGATCTGATCTCCATCGGTACGATTGGGCTGATCAAGGCGGTCGGTGCGTTCCGGACGGATAAGAATATCAAGCTGGCGACGTATTCTTCGCGCTGCATTGAGAATGAGATCCTGATGCATATCCGAAAGATCTCCGGACAGAAAACGGAGATCTCGCTCGACGAGCCAATCAATACCGATTATGACGGGAATGAGCTGCTGCTGTCCGATGTGCTTGGCACCGACGGCGACACAGTCCTGCGGCCGATTGAAGAGGACGTCGACCGACAACTGCTGCACCAGGCGCTCGCGCGGCTGCCGGAACGGGAAAAGCGGATCGTGGAGATGCGTTACGGCCTGGGGGGCCGACAGGAGAAAACACAGAAAGAGGTCGCCGACCTGATGGGAATTTCACAGTCGTACATATCCAGACTGGAGAACGGATCATGCTGCGGCTGCGCCACGAGATCGGCCGGCAGATCATGCAGTAAGCACGACGGCAGGGCACAAAGGCCCTGCCGTCTGTATCTGGTTCAGAGAAGCGTCAAAAGCGCGTGCGGTGTATCGGCAATCGCGTCGGCGCCGGCACGCTCGAGCTCGTCTCCGATGGCGTAGCCATAGCGCACGCCAATCGCGCGCAGGCCGCACTTGTGCGCGCCCTCGATGTCGAAGCGCCGGTCGCCGACCATGCAGCTTTCGTCCGGCCGGGCGCCAAGCTGCCGGAGCACTTCGGCGATGACCTCGGCCTTGTCCGTGCGTGTGCCGTCGAGCTCGCTGCCGACAATCGTATCAAAATAGCCGCGCAGGCCGAACCGGTCGCAGATTTGCACGGAGTAGACCGTCGGCTTGCTGGTTGCGACGGCGAGCGTGCAGCCGCGGCGCTTCAGCTCCGTGAGTACCGGCGGTATGGCGGGGTACGGTTCGTTTTCATACAGGCCGACTGTGCCGAAACGCTCGCGGTAATACTGTACGGCGCGCTGCGTCTGTGCCTCGTCCAGGCCGAAAAATTCGTGGAACGAGTCGGGCAGCGGCGGCCCGATGAACGGCAGCAGGGAGGACTGTTCGGCGTGGATGCCGAGCTTTTCGAGCGCGTATTGGACGCAGCGGGTAATGCCTTCTTTCGGATCGGTCAGCGTGCCGTCGAGATCAAATAGAATATACTGTGCCATATGGGCGCCTCCTGTCGGATTCTGTCCGCTATTGTAGCAGGCGCGCGGCTGTTTGTAAATGGAGACCGCCGGGTGGTTCTCACCCGGCGGCCAGACTGTTCAGACGGTTTTGCAGGCGGCCAGCACCTGGTCGACCAGTTCAAAGCCGGGCACAGCACGGCCGGCCGCAATGTCAAATACCAGCGAAACAATCTTGTCGTTGGCCGGCGTCGGCACGCCGTAGCGGCGGCCCAGGCGGGAGACGGCACCATTGGTGTAGCCAATCTCCAGCGGCAGCCCCTTCCGCATGTCGGAGGTATACGCATCCACAATGCCGGGCGCCCATTCGCCGGGGTCCCGGTGTTCCAGGCCGGTCAGTTTCCCGTCGGCTACATCCTGCCACTCCTGATGGGTTTTGTTCTCAAGCGACTCCATCGGGTTGCCGTCGGCAGCAGCGACGGCGAAGATCTCCAGCGCCAGATGGGCAAAGAGCTTCTGCAGCTGCGGCTCCATGAAGACGTCGCCCAGAAACAGCCCGGATATGCAGGCGCTCGGTACGGACAGACAGACGCGGCCCATTTTCTCCCACTGATAAGCGCGCGCGTGGTCGGAGACGACAGTCGGCCGGCAGCACTCGAGCACTTTTCCAAGCTCCTGTACGCGCGGCGTGATTGTGCCGTCCATCTCACCGACGACAAAAAAACCCTCGTGCGAGTACATGTGCCCGGGCTCCTTGAGTGCGCCACCGGCAAACGTGCTGCCGATCACCACGCGCTCCGGGCCTGCAATCGGCACAATCAACTCTTCATTGATTCCGTTTTGAAATGTGACAAAATATCCGTCGGCTGCCAGGTAGGGGAGCAGCTTCGGCACAATCTCCTCCAGGTCGTTTGACTTGAGCGCAAGCAGGACGACGTCAAAACGCTCGTCGCGCAGATCGCCGAGGAAGCGCGCGTTGATTTCGGTGTGGAACAGGTCGCCGCCGCTCTGCAGATCGCCGATGGTCAGCCCGTGTTCGTTCAGAAATGCCGCGCTCTCGCGGCGAAATGCGGAGACCATTGTCAGGTCGTAGTCTGCGTGGGCAAGATAGCCGCCGAGCAGGCAGCCGATTGATCCGGTTCCGACAACTGCATAGTGTTTCATAATAACCTCCTGTGTCCTGACTTCAGTGTATCATCCAATCGCTTCAATTGCAATTTGTGCTTGTCAACACAGAAAGTTTAGCGTATATTCAGGGTTAAGACAATCAAAAATTGTGCTGATATATTCGTAAACTGTGCAAAGATTCGGATCAAATCGTGCAAATGAGGTGACGGATAACCATATCATTTTTAAGGCAACACCGTACAATTACCCAAGAATCGTTGAGGGATTCCTCATTGGACG
>CAZGBU010000059.1:0-12838 GCA_964523945.1 uncultured Oscillospiraceae bacterium | reverse complement strand
CATAATGTGCGCCACCAGGCGAAGGTTGCGCTCGATGAGAATATTGCGCGCCTCCAGGTCGCCCTGGGCGGCGCGCTCGAGATAGTACCGTTCCTCCTGCGCGCTCAGCGGCTTGGGGAACGATCCGCCCGACGACAGGCGCAGCGAATAGAGCATGCTGCTGAGCATCAGCAGCACGGCCGCAGATAACATGGCATACCGCCTCCTTCGGTACACTCTATTCCGCGGCTGCCCGTCCAGATTCGTGCAAAAGGCGCCTTATGTCAACTGTTTTTGCAGCTGCTCCACCAGATGCGGCAGCGCCGGGTTGCTGCTGCCGGCACGGTAGGCGCACACCAGCTCAACCGGCACCGCACCGCGTACCGGTTTGAGCCGGATGCCGGGCGCCGTCGTCAGTCGATGGGAGGCATGCACCATTGTCACTCCCAGGCCGCACAGCACATGCATCGCGATCGACGCCGTTGAACGGAGATAGCGGATGCGGCTGACCTGCTCGTCCTGCATGTTGGTATAGAGCAGGCCGCGCAGGCGCTCATTCTGCCGGTCAAACACCGACGGTTCCACCATCAGGAAGTCCGTCTGTGCCATCAGACGCTCCAGATCATCGGTTGTCAGCTCCGGGCTGTCCGGCAGCGGGATCGTACTGCTGCACGCCAGAAACATCGGCTCGGTTGCGAGCGGAATACAGACTGCGTCATCGATAATATCCACATTATGGCGCAGTGTGCAGACCGCATCGGCCCCACCGGAGCCAAACTCCATAAACAAATTGTGCACATCCAATACTTTAATTGTGACATCTATGGCCGGATGCACGGCGCGCAGATTCTGCACCGCACGCACCAGGGCGTCGGGCGGAAACGTTTCCTCGAGCATCGACAGGCGCAGCATTTCGGGACGGCCATGCGCAGCAGACTCGATCCTGGCGCGTAGCCGCTGCTCGCGTGCGTAGATCTCCCGGGCCTCGTTGTAGAAGATCTCACCGGCCCGCGTCAGCGTCAGCCCGCTCTTGTCCCGCACAAACAGCTGTGCCCCAAGCTCTTCCTCCAGCAGCTGGATCTGCCGGCTGAGCGTAGACTGCGCCAGATACAGCTGCTCCGCTGCCGCCGTCATATTCTGCCGATCTGCCACCTCGAGAAAGTACCGCACCTGATTGGAGGTCATCCCTATCGCCCCATTCCATCGAAAATCCGGATTGTTCCATCCAATTCTTACATTGGACGGAAGCCTTTTGTACCATTATAATATAGGTATTATATTGCACAGCATTCCGGCTGTCAAACCAAAGGAGGATCCCCTGATGAACTATCCGCATCTTCTCTCTCCGATCCAGTGCGGCAACCGCATCCTGAAAACACGCATGAGTTCGTCCAATGCGCTGCCGCACTTCCTGCAGGGGCCGGAGCAGTTCCCGACTGAGCAGGTCATCGACCATATGCTCGCCGTTGCGCGCAACGGCGCAGCCATTGTGACGTTCGCCGACTGGTCAAATCCTGGCCAGCGCGATTCGTTCAACGAGGACGGCCGGCGCTTTCCGATGTACGATCTGTCCGACCCGTCCGTGGAAAACTATCTGTGCCAGATGACGGACCAGATTCATTCCTTTGATACGCTTGTCTCGCTTGCGATTATGCCGTTCACCGCCCCCGATCCGCTCTATGACGTATGCGAGACAGAAGCAGAAGACATCTCCAAGAACACGGGGGTAAACTTCCGTGACAATATGAACGATTATAATAATGCGGCCTTCCAGCGGGGCGGCAAGGCCGGGAAGCAGCTCTCTCATGCGCAGATCGCAGAGATTGTCGAGATGCAGGCGCAGCGCGCCCTCTTCTATCAAAAGATGGGCTTCGATATGGCGACCATCCACTGCGCCTACCGCGCGACGCTGTTCTCCCGCTTCCTCTCGCCGATCACCAACAAGCGCACCGACGAATACGGTGTCGACATTGCCGGCCGCTCCCGCATTATCCGCGAACTGTGCGCCCGGATCAAGGAACTGTGCGGCAAAGACTTCCTGGTCGAGCTGCAGATCACCGGTTCGGAACAGATGCCCGGCGGCACAAAGATCGAGGAGACGATCGAACTGGCCAAGCTGTGCGAGGGCATCGTCGACATCTTCCAGTTCCGCGCCGACTCGCCGAACGCCAATCATCCGACCGGTTATAATTCCACGCAGAACCACTATGCGCCGCTCGCCGACTGCGCGGCCGTCAAGGCCAGCGGCACAAGCATCCTCTGCGAGCCGATCGGCGGCTTCCAGGACCCGGACGACATGGAGCAGATTCTCGCCGCGGGCAAGGCCGATTTGATCGGCGCGGCGCGCATGTTCTTTGTCGACCCGGATTTCTATGCCAAACTGGTTGAGGGGCGCGCGGAGGATATCGTTCCCTGCGTGCGCTGCAACAAATGCCATGTTCCCAGCCTGGAAGGCAAATGGCTGAGCTTCTGCACCGTCAACCCGAAGCTTGGCATCAATCACAAGCTTGACCAGTTCGTCAAGCCGGCCGCCGGAAAAAAGAAAGTCGCCATTGCCGGCGGCGGCCCGGCCGGCATGCGCGCCGCACTCTACTGCGCCGAGCGCGGCCACGACGTGACGCTCTTTGAACAGAGCGGACAGCTCGGCGGACAGCTTCGCATTATGGACGGCGCGTCGTTCAAATGGCCGCTGGTCAACTATCGCGAGTATCTGATCCGGCAGGTCGAAAAGGCGGCAATTGACGTCCGGCTGAATACGGCGGCTACGCCGGAGCAGATCCGGGCCGGCGGCTATGACGCGCTGATTCTCGCGCTTGGCGCCGAGCCGAAGGCACCGCCGGTCCCGGGCGCAGAGCGCTGCTACAACGTATTTGACGCGTTCACCAAAGGCGATCAGATGGGCAAACGCGTCGTCGTCATCGGCGGCAGCGAATCCGGCACCGAGGCCGGCATGTGCCTGGCCGAGCAGGGCCACGAGGTGACCGTCCTCTCCCGCGGCACGCGCCTCGCGCCGGACGCCACGCCGATCCACTACCGGGAGTGCATGCAGGAATCCATTGCCTGCCTGGATACGTTCCACTCCATTCTCAGCGCAACCACGACCGAGATCGGCGACGGTTATGTCATCTACACCGACGCCGCGGGCGAACAGCACCGCATTGAATGCGACGACGTCGTCGCGCTTGGCGGTATGCGCGCGCGGCATGACGAGGCGCTCGCCTTCAACGGCACGGCGCAGCAGATTTTCCGCATCGGCGACTGCCGCATGGTCGGCTGTGTGCGGGACTGCAACCGCGCCGCCTATGTCACCGCTATGCAGCTCTGAGCCACACCCTCCCCCGGGGCGCGCCGGCGTCCCTGTTTGAGCGGCCTGCCCGAAACCGGGCAGGCCGCTTTTTATCTGTTTATCAGCTGTGTGCCAAACATTTTTTGATCGTTCCGTCTCAGACAGATTCGTCATTTTGCATCAAACCCTGCATAGGGAGCAAAAAGCATCTCCTCTGCAGCACCGCATTTCTTTTTCTTTTTTCCCTCTTTACAAAAAATATTGGGGTAAGTATGCCGAAACAGCTATCAATTGTTTGTCATTTTGGTATCAATCCCGTTCGTTTTGCGTACAAAATCCATTTCGTTTTTATGCTCAATTGACAAGTATATGTCAATCATGCTATATTGTTTTGTGTAAAATGCGTAAGCAAAGGAAAGAGATGTGCACTGTTTGCGCATGACGAGCAACTCTAAATTCAGAAAGGTTGGATTTCAATGAAAGCTCGGAAACTCTTAGCACTGCTTCTTGCTCTCGCAATGGTCTTCTCGCTCGCGGCCTGTGCCGGCGAGGACACAGGAACCGGCGGCACAGCCGGCGACAACACCCCCGACACCACCCCGGACAACACGCAAACCCCTGACAGCGCCGAAGAAACACCGGATGCTGAAACCCCGGACGGCGGCGAAGAAACGCCAGACGACAGCGGCGAAACACCAACCAACACCGCTACGCTGCCGATTGGTCTGCTCGTCCACCAGACTGGCTGGTTTGCAGGCGTCGACACGCCGAACTACAACGAATTCAACGCCATGGTAGCCTATGTCAACGAAGATCTGGGCGGCTGGACGGTTGGCGACACAACTTACATGCTTGAGCCGATCTGTGTCGACGGCGCCTCCGACTACGCTACGCTGAACACGGCGGCGCTGTCGCTGGTGGATGCCGGTGTTGACTTCGTCGTCGAGACCAACGATTTCTGGGTCAACTCTGTCGCCAATATCTTTGAAGAAGAGGGGATTATGCACGTCTCTGCGTACTGCGTGCTCGCCCCGGATTACATTGTACCGGAGAATCCGCTGGCGTTCACCGGCTCCAACGGCACCGGCGGCGACTATGCCACCGCCTTTGCCGCACTCGATAAATACTACCCCGAGGTTGACAGCGTCATTCTCGCCAACGATGACAATGGTCTGGACGAGACGATGCTTGACCTGATGCGCCGCTATGCCGAGCCGTACGGCATCGAGGTCGTCGGTATGGTTATCTACCCCGGTGACACAACCGACTACACACCGTATGCACAGCAGCTGGTTGACTCCGGCGCCGACGCATTCCTGGGCAACGGCTCACCGGATGCCTATGGTGCGCTGCTGCGTGCCGTCCGCTCAATGGGCAGCGACATGGTCTGTGCCTGCGCGCAGGGCAAGACGGCCACCACCCTGATGGAGTATGCCGGCGCGGATGCCTGCTACAATGCCTTTACGCTCGGTCCGTCCACCCGTGAGGAAGACCGTGATCTGAACACCGATATCCTTAACGCCCTGGTGGATAAGGTCGCCGATATGTATGGTGAGGAGAGCGCCGCCACATTTGACGGGGCCGCAGCGAACTGTCTGTATATTATCCTCCAGCTCATGCAGAAAACCGGCTCTATTGATCCGGAGGTTGTCGCTGCTGAATGGGAAAAAGGCGGTACGATCGAGACGATCTACGGCACGGGCACCATTGGCGGCGAAGAGACCTACGGCGTTGCCAACCATGCGGTCGGCAGCCCGCGCTCGGTTTCCATCATTGATCCGGACGCAGAAGATGGCTGGTACTTTGCCGAGTGGATCGAAACCCTGGTGCCCTGACCGATCCGGACGAAAAGCGGCTTACCTGCAATAGAGTAGGGCTCGCGGCGGGAGAGCGGACCGGCTCTCCCGCCGTTTCCCTGAGAAGGAGTGATTTTCTTGCAGATTCTGGTCAACACCCTCGTCCTTGGGATCATGTATATTCTGGCCTCGCTGGGCTTCGCATTCATCTTTAACATGCTCGGCACGATCAACCTGGCGCATGGCGCGCTGTATATGGTCGGCGCGTATCTGTGTTATTATCTGTGCGCCTCGTTCGGTATGAACAACTGGCTCGCGCTGGTCGTTGCAGCCGTTGTGCTCGCGGCAGTCGGCCTGCTGCTCGAACGGGTGATGTTCCGACCGTTTCTGGCTGACTTTGATCGCATCGTCATGATCGGCGTCGCACTGATGACCATCGGTCAGACCATCGCCAACATCTTAACCGGCAGCCAGGCTCTCGTCATTCCCTCCTACGCCACCGGTATGTCCAACGTGCTCGGCGTAGGCATCAGCAATGAGCGTCTGCTCACTTTTGGTGTCGGACTGGTGCTGCTTCTCATCACGCTCTACATCGTCAATAAGACGGCGCTCGGCCGACAGATGGAGGCGGTTTCCCAGGACCGGATGGGCGCAGCCTTGATGGGAATCAACATCAACCGCGTTTCGGCCGTGGTCTGTGCGATCGGATGCGCGCTCGCAGCCGTAGCCGGCTGCTTCATGGGCGCATACCAGGGGCTGAGCGCCAACATGGGCGACACGATGAACCTGCGCATTCTGATGCTGGTCATGCTCGCCGGTGCCGGCTCCATGAACGGCATTATCATCACCGGCACCGTGATGGGCTTTCTCGACTGCGTCTGCCCGCTGCTGTTTCTGGGCAACGCCGGCAGCGCCGTCCCGATCGCCATCATTGTCATTCTGCTGCTGATCAAGCCCAAAGGCTTCTTCGGGCATGAGATGTGAGGAGGTGCCGCAGTGAAAGTAAAAGGTCTGAAAACGGCGATTCCGTTTGTCATTTTGCTGGCCGCATCCATCGGGCTGCCGCTGGGGCTGCACTCCCGCTCGTGGATCAACCTGTTCATCACCATCGTACTCAATATGGTCACGGCCGTCAGCCTGCGCGTGATCATTCTCTCTGGCAACCTTTCGTTCTCGCACGGCGCTTTTATGGGTGTCGGCGCGTATACCGCAGGCATGCTTGCGCTGTATCTGGACATGCCGCTTTGGGTCACGATTCCGGCCGGCGCAATCCTTGCCGCCGTCATTGGCATCATCACCGGCTGGCCGTTTGCGCGGCTGAAATCTGTCTACTTCAGTATGGGCACTATGTTCATGGGGCAGGCCATTGTATTGCTGATCTCATCCTGGGATCTTGCCGGCGGTGCCATCGGCCTGACCCGCATTCCGTCGCTGACCTCCGGCGTGCTGGGCGACTTGGCCGAGAAAATTGGTCTGACCAATCCGCAGATGAGCTATTTCCTTGTATTGGTTCTGGCCATTGTCTCGGTCGCAGTTATGTACCGCTTTGAGCGCTGCCGCATCGGCACAACGCTGCGCGCGCTCGCGCAGTCCGAGGATGTTGCGGCCTCCATCGGCGTCAATCCGCGGTTTTACCACCTGCTCGCCGTTGGTACCGGCTGCTTCTTTGCCGGTATGATGGGCGCATGCCAGGCGCATTACCTCACCACGCTCTCATACAACAGCTATGCAATGAACCTGACGCTCTGGATCATCATGTACATGATGATCGGCGGCCAGGGCAGTATTCTCGGTCCGATGCTCGGTGCAATCATCATCACATGTGTCAGCAACATCGCCAACCTGCTCACCGGTCTGAGCGGCAGCAGCTCAAACCAGACGTTCATTGCATTCTCACGCTGGCTGGGCAGCAACTCCTCGTATACGCCGTTCATCACCGCTGCAGTGCTGCTGCTGGTGGCCTACCTGCTGCCCGGCGGCCTGTACAGCATCCCGCAGGCCATCCGCAACGCAAAGGCGCGGCGGGCTGAGAAAAAAGAGATCCGGGCAATGCTGAAAGGAGGCGAGGACTGATGCGTCTGCTTGAAACATCCGGTCTGACCAAGCGCTTCGGTGGCCTGACCGTTATGAACGATCTTGATTTCTACATCAATGAGGGTGAGATCAAGGGGTTCCTCGGGCCGAATGGTGCCGGCAAGTCCACGTTCTTCAACCTGATCACCGGCGTGCACCCGGTCACCGCAGGGCATATCATCTATGGCGGCAGGGATATCACCAAGGCCAAGCCGCACGAGGTGGCAAAGATGGGCATCGGCCGCACATTTCAGCTCAACCCTCTGTTCGGCGATTTCACTGTCTTTGAGAATGTAACCGCCGCTTACCACATGCGGCCGCACTCCACACTCGGACAGGCGTTTTTCAACACCAAAACCTATCGGGAAAACGAAAAGTATATCGCCAGGTCGGCCGATGAGATCCTGGAGTTCCTCGGTCTGTCCCATGTGCGCAATGAGCTGGCGAAAAACCTGCCGCACGGCTATCAGAAAATCCTGGGTGTCGCGCGCGCACTGGCCACCAAGCCGAAGCTGCTGCTGCTCGACGAGCCGCTCGGCGGTATGAATCCCGAGGAGATCGCATTCTCCATCAACGCAATCTCCAACATGCGTGACAAGGGCATTACCGTTCTTGTCGTTGAGCACAACATGCAGATTCTTGACATCCTTGATTCCGTCACCGTCATCAGCTTCGGTGAAAAAATTTTTGAGGGCACGCCGGAGGGCATGCGGCAGGATCCTACGGTCATCAAGACCTATTTCGGAGGTGCGGTATGAGCAACATTTTGGAAATCCGTAATCTGAAGGTCCTGTTCGGCAAATCCATCGCCATTCAAGACGTCAGCCTGAATGTGCCCGAGGGCGGCATCGTCACACTGATCGGCTCGAACGGCGCCGGCAAATCCACCACCCTCATTGCCGCACTTGGCATTGTGAAAAAGGCGCAGGGAACCATTACATTCAACGGCGAGGACATCAGCAGCGAGCCGACGCAGAACATTGTGCAGAAGGGCCTTGTCCTTGTTCCGGAAGGACGGCACCTGTTTCCCTATTTGTCCGTCTATAAAAACCTGATTCTCGGCGCGACACAGCGCAGGGACAAAGACGGCATCCAGGCGGATCTGGAGTACGTCTACGAGCTGTTTCCGATCCTCAAAGACCGTGCCAAGCAGAAAGCCGGCACGCTCTCCGGCGGTCAGCAGCAGATGGTCGCCATTGCGCGCGGCATGATGGCAAGTCCGAAGCTGCTCTGCCTCGACGAGCCGTCGCTCGGTCTTGCGCCCGCAGTCATCGAGGACATCGGCGAACGCATCCGCGAAATCAACCGCACCCGCGGCACCAGCATTCTGCTCATCGAGCAGAATGTGCACCTGGCCTTCGGCGCGGCAAGCTATTGCTACGCGCTGCAGGTCGGCGAGATCGTCGCAGAGGGCGATGTCGAGACGATCCAGTCGTCCGATATCGTGCGGAAGGCATACTTCGGCGGTTGATCACACACCACGGCACGCCGCCCGGGCTGAACGCCCGGGCGGCGTGTCTATTTCTGCGCCGCGTTGTAAGGGGTGTACGGTTTTGGCGTTTTACACCAACCGGATTCTGCGGTATAGTGAGGGTGGATGTTTGTCGGTATGCAAATACTTAACTTGTAAAGGAGAAGACGTATGGAAACGACCCGATTCCCCCACCTGTTCAGCGAGAAAGTCATCCGCGGCAAGACGTTCAAGAACCGGATCTTCTACACGCCGATGGGCGGCCTGCGCGTGGAAGACGGCGAGGTCTGGAGCTATGGCACTGACATCGCCGCGTACAAATGCGCCGGCGGCGGCGCACAGTTTGCCGTCGGGGAGACGTGCATCAGCCTCAAGGGCGGCCGCGGCACCTATGCCGAGTACGACTACTTCGATCTCTCCGAGCAGAATCTGGCGCCGTTTAAAAAGTTCACCGATCTGGTGCACAGCCACGGTATGATCGTCTCCACCGAGCTGGTCCACTGCGGTGATTCCAAGATGGAATCGACTGAGGAATCCCCCGCCATGGGCCCGTCGGGGTACCTGAACCACTATGGCATCCCCGTCCGGGCGATGACCAAGGAGGAGATCGCCGAGGCATGCGATGAATACGGCCGCGCGGCGCGCTTCTTCCAGCTTGTCGGCTTCGACAGCGTGATCCCGCACGCCGGGCACGGCTGGCTGCCGCAGCTGTTCCTCTCCCCGCGTACCAACAAGCGGACAGACGAATACGGCGGCTCGATTGAAAACCGCAGCCGCATTTCGGTCGAGATTATGCAGAGCATCCGCAAATACTGCGGCGAAGATCTGATCATCGAGGTGCGCACCAGCTGCCAGGAGCTGCTCGAGGGCAGCTACTCCATCGACGACTACATCGACTACTGCCGCTGCCTGGCACCGTATGTGGATATCATCCACGTCTCGTGCGGGCACTACCGCGACCCCATGCACACGCGCATGATGTCCACCCGCTACCACGACCACGGCTGCAACATCCACATCGGCGGGTTGGTCAAGCAGGCCGTCGGCGACCAGTGCTGCGTCTGTGTGGTCGGCGGCATCAATTCGCCGGAGATGGCCGAGGCGTGGATCGCAGAGGGCAAATGCGATTTTGTCGTACTGGGCCGCCAGTCGATCTCGGACCCCGCCTTTGCCGAAAAGGCCCGGACCGGGCGCGAGGATGAGATCATCCGCTGCACGCGTTGCCTGCGCTGCTTCCCCGGGCCGGCCGAGGAGGCCATGCTTGAAGGCGGCCTGCCGGACTACTGCTCGATCCAGCCGAAGTGGGACCGCCTGGAGCTGGCGGGGGCGCCGGCTGCCGAGCCGAAGAAGCTGCTCGTTGTGGGCGGCGGCCCGGCCGGCCTGCAGGCTGCCGTCACCGCGCTCGAGCGCGGCCATTCCGTCACGCTGCTGGAAAAGGGCCCGCTGACCGGCGGCTGGCTCAACCACACGCGCAACGACGACGACAAGCGCGATACGGCAGAATTCGGCGACACGCTGCGCCGCATTGCCGAGCGCGGCGGCGCGGACATCCGCGTCAATACCGAGCTGACACCGGAGCTGCTCGCCGAGCTCGACCCCGACGCCGTATTCGCCGCCATCGGCTCGGAGCCGATCGTGCCGGACATTCCCGGCATCAACCGCAAAAATGTGATGTTCGCCGCAAGCGCCTTTGCGCATGGCACGATGCTCGGCACAAAAGCCGTCGTCATCGGCGCGGCCAATATGGGCTGCGAGGCCGCCATCCACCTGTGGAAGAAGGGGCTGCACGTCACGCTGGTCGACGACACGGTCGATGCGGTCTGCGCCGACGGCTACCGCCTGCACCGGCAGATGGTGCAGGATCTCGTCCGCGAGAATATCCCCTGCCACCTGCACACCCGCGTCACCGCGATCACGGACGGCGGCGTCACTGCCGTGACCGAGGACGGCACCGAGCTTCAGATCCCGGCCGACATGGTTGTCTACGCTGTCGGCTGCAAGGCGCGCGATTACAGCGCGATCGAGCAGATGGCCGCCGGGCGCACATTCCGCGCGATCGGCGACTGCGTCGAGGCGCGCCGCGTCTTTGAAGCCACCAGCGAGGGCTTCGAGGCAGCGTTCGACCTGGGCTGGGGCGGCTATGCGGACTATATGGCCCAATTTGCCATGGAAGAGGAACCGGACGAGGACGAATAATTGCAGATCAATGTGTAAAAGCCGCGCCGCAGGCAGATTGCCTGCGGCGCAGTTTTGCATCGGATCGCGCTCAGCCCGCGGCCGGATCGTTCGTTCCGCCCGTCTTGCGCTCGAGCTTATTCTGATAGAGCGAATGGTCGGCATCTTCCCAGATCTGCGAGATCTGCTCGGCCGTCAGAGATTCTTTTCCGGTGAAGCTCGCCCAACCATAGGAGACACCGGCAGATGGCAGCTGCGCATTCCAGTGTGCGCTCATTTCCCGGGCAAAGCGGGCGAGCCGCTCCGGGACATGCGCGATTGCCTTCCCGGTGAGAATCACGGCAAACTCGTCGCCGCCGATCCGGAAGCAGTCCCCGACATCCCCAAACGCAGCCCGGATACACCGGGCGGCCGTATAGATGGCCTGGTCGCCCACATGATGGCACAATTGATCGTTGATGCGCTTGAGATCGTCCACATCGAACAGCACAAACGCCAGCCGCTCCGGCGCATGCGCCCGCAGGTACGAAAGATAGAGCTGAAATGCGTTCCGGTTGCCCAGATCCGTCATGCTGTCCTCCACCGCCAAGCGGCGGTAGCGGTCCGCGTCCTCCTTTTGCCGCCAGAACCGGCCGAATGACGCAATTGCATCTGCCGTCATTCCGGTCAGCAGAATGGACAGGCCCAGAATATACAGCGACGTGTTGTTTGCCGTCCGCAGCCGCCCCATATGATAGAGTATGATGGATCCCAAACCGCACGCATACACGGCCAGCAGCCCAATGAATGAGAAACGGAGCTGGCTTTCACCCCGCTGTACCACGCTGCGCCAGAACACTCTGGTGGTGACCGGGATCGTCAGCAGGATCAGGATGTGGACAATCACAGCTGTGCTGCGCAGCTGCACCAGTCCCGCCATATGCAATGCCAGGCACGCCGCCGCATTGATCAGGAACGCTCAGATCAGCACGTTTAGGAGCCGCCGGCTATCGCACAGCAGCAGCCGGACGTAGAGCAGAAAGGGCACCAGCAGCAGGTAGAATGCGGCATAGCTTAGGAAATACGACAGCGCAAAATTGCCGCCGCCGACGGTCGTGACCTTCGAGTCGAGCAGGATCCACAGCCCGGACAGCAGGACAAACAGCGCCAGCGCCAGCAGCGGAAGATGCATCCGGCTCCGCCAGCGCATCAACACCGCAGTGCACAGCAGTAGGATCACCGTCAGGATCATGCAGGCGGCGCTGAAAAAGATCGGGCCGGCATTCTCCCGGAGCAGCGTATACTGCACTGCGCCCGGCGTGTCCAGCAGAACGTGCTCAAGCGGATAGGTGTCGCCGCCGTAGACGCGAAATTCAACGGTCAGCGTTTCGGCGCCGCGGCACGATTCCATCGGGATAAAGTGCCACATACTGCCGAGCGCATACGCCTCGCCCTGCGCGGCCGCATAGACCAGCGTGTCGTCCGCCCAGACGCGGATCGACGCATAACGCGTGCGCAGCGTCAGCACATAGTCCGGATTGCGCTCCTGCTGCGTCAGCGTGCGGCACAGGAGTAGCGTATCGCCCTCGAGCGCGACCGTCTGCGGCAGCGCGGCAATCTCGTATACGGTACCGCCGCGCAGACAGGACCAGCCGGTGTTCAGCTCGCGCGCGGCCGTCCCGCCCGGCCCCGCCAGATAGACGGGAAACAGCAACGCCGCGGCCAGCGCCAGCAAAAAGACTGCCCCGATGGCAGCAAGCACCCAGGCGCCTCGTGCCCGCGCTGACGCATGCAGGCGCTGTTGTCTGTGCTTTGGCATTCGCGTCGCCCCCCTCTCCCCACAATGGCGTATTTGGAACCAGCCGCCCGGTTTGTCAACAGGGCACGACAGAATTCAGTTTATTATATCACATCTTCCAGCAAACTGACAACCGATCTCTCATACCAATTATCCGATCCGACGCTGTGCGCCGGCTGCCATTTTTGCAATGACTTCGATACCATACAAAAAGCGACGCAGGAGGATAGCCGATTGTCTATAAGACAGTAATCAAAGCAAAGGACACTCGGCGGCTGTCT
>CAZGBU010000058.1:0-13017 GCA_964523945.1 uncultured Oscillospiraceae bacterium | reverse complement strand
TATCACTTTCGGCTGTGTTACGCTTGACTTTTTTGTGCGGTATTGCCTTAAATCTCTTTCAGTGTATGGTTCTTCTTTTTGTAATACTGCTTACTGGGCTTATAACTGGATGCGAGGATGCTTCAAAATCTTCTGAAGAAAACACGAATGACCGACTTACAATCGTGACGCAAGTTGCATCTGCCAACGGTAACGTCTACGTTCTCCGGCGCAACACCGATGCGGGATGTAGCCTTTACCAACTGGGCAACACAGACAAGGCGGAGACGCTTGTGTGCAGTTTCCTTTCCGACGCCACAGTCCTTTCCCCAAATGGTAAGGTCTGCTACTACGTCGATGAGGAGACTCTATATGCGTACGACATCACAAACGATGCGTCTGAGCCGCTTTATTTGCTCGAGAACGGTTGTATTTCTATAAACGCGGTTACCTCGAACTATCTTCTTTTCACAGACGGAACTCGATCAAAATGCTGTATTGCACTCGATACTGGTGAAATTACTTCTCTCCATCATCTTACGGGCGGTTCCCTGACCACTCTCTGGACAGACATCGAGAACGATGCTTTTTTATTCTGGGACAGTGAGTCAAATTCGATCTGCCTATGTCATGCCGGCGATGGCGATGCAGATGTCCTGATGCAGCGCGAGCAGGATGTCAGCCGCGTTATGGTGACCGCCTGCCTGTTTCAGGATACGCTGTACTATGCTGAATCCGACGGTATCTTGTATGCCGGGGCGAATAACGACCTGCAGGCCGTGGAGGCCACGGAGGGCCTTAAGGTCGTTGGGCTGCTGCCGAAAGACGATTCGCTTCTCCTTGCCATCCGTTGGAATTCTATCAAAATGAAGCTGTATCGACTTACCGATAACAATCTGGAGGAATTGGCCATTTGGGACGCCAGATATCTCTATGGTCCCTGCGGTCTTTTTGCTGCGGAGAATACAGCGTACTGCTACCTGACAACGGATTCTGCGCTCCACAGCTTGCCCTTGGCATAAGCAAAACAGCAAGAGAAGGCAACTTCTCTTGCTGTTTGTGCTCAAATCAATTACTTCGTCAGGCCGGCAGCAGCGGCGACTTCAGCGGCAAAATCGTCGACCTTGCCCCCGCCCTTCTCAAAGCGGTCAATTTGACAAGGAGCCGCTATGGGTTATACAATCTGGCTGCGCCGTGCGCAGGGCGGGAAATCCCTATCTATAACAAAATGCACGGATTTCAATAATCGGAAATTAAATTTGAAAAATTTTAAAACCTGATTTCTGTATATTCTATATAAAATAAAAGCGCAAATTCATTTTTCTGTAAATCACAAATGGAAATCGCAGCCTGTTCCGATTATGCTAAGGATAGATCGTATTAAATCGCAAGCAGTTTTCACCTGTCTGCGCGTTTGATAAGGAGGTACATCGTATGCATCGGTGCAAAGCGGCGATCCGCGCGGCGTTCTCCCGGCTCGGCAAGATAATTCGGGATCACAAATTGGCGACCGTCACCATCGTGATTTTCGTCATCTGGCTCGTGACGCCGTCCCTCAACCGGCTCTACTGGCACGATTACTCCCTGCTGCTGGACGCCGACGAGCTTTGCATCTATCAGTCGGGCGTGCTTTTGTGCACCATCGAAGACCCCGCCGAGCTGCTCTTTGACGGGAATGTCCGCATCCATACGTTCTCACGGCGTTATCTTGGAATATTGGTGGTTCCAATAATCGGGGGGCCATGGGAACTGGAAGCGCTCTACCGTCTGGAATGGCGGGCGGATGGCCGTCGGCTCTGCACCATCCGTATGATGACACCGAAGGATCCGGAGGACAGCGAAACGAAAGACCTCAGCGGATTTGCGCTGTTTGGCGACCAATATGTAATCATGCGGGAGGGCATTTTGTTTTTCTCCTTTGGGGACGAGTTTTGTGAAACTCTGTCAGAAGCGATGCAGGCGGCCACGCAGGGCGCTTCCACAGCGCTGCGCGGATGAAAAAAGCCGCCATTCGACCGATCTGACACAGCATTCGGAATCTTTTTCTGTCTGTCAAAGGGGTGATGCATATGCTTCGGAAAACCCTGATCTGCATACTTGGATTGTTGCTGACGGTGGGATTCTTCGTTGGGCTGGACGCCATTGTGCGACGGCGGGATGAGCAGGCAGCAGAACCGGAAATTCAGGAAGAAGAACCGGCCGTGACCGACGCGTCGGCGCTTGCTTTGAACACAGACGAGATCACATCCGTCTATCTGCGCTGGTATCAGTCCGGGTATTACGATTTGCTGGCCAATGCAGAATCGCAGCCGGAACTGCTGGATGCGATTCTCACCTGTTTTTCGGAAACCTATACGGCGGTGGCGCCATATGAGCCGATCGAGGGCACGGACAACCCATTCGTCTGGTTTTATAGCGGCGACACACAGCTGCTCGGCCTATATACCGCCGACGGGCGCGTCCTCTATGAAAACTACTGGTATGAACCGGGCTGCGAATACGATTTTGACGCACTGATGGAACTGCTTGCGGACTTTGAGACAGAGGAGCACCGCCTCGAGCACAATCCCACAAACAACACATTTTCCCGCGCCGGTTCCTATGGTGCAGATATTGTAGAGATCCCGTAATACCCCCGGTAAAGGAGTGTGTTTACATGAACCGATCCTGTCTGCTGCGCGCCGTTGTCCTGCCGCTGGCACTGCTGATAACCGTCCTGTGCGCCAGCTGTAATCCGGCTGATTCCACAGAAGACACCCCAGCCACCGAGGAAAATACATCTCAAACAGAGGAAGATCAAGTGCTCTATATTGATTCCAGTGTTGTCACCTCAATTTATATTCGCTGGAAGACCAGCACATATGACCTCCTGGTCAGTACGGACAACGAGCCAGAGCTTTTTGCATTCCTGCTCGATGCCGTAGACGGCAGCTATACGAGCGCAGAAGAATACGCAAATACAGGCGCTGATGCTCCGACTCTTTATCTGTACAGCGGAGAAGATCGGCTGCTGCATTTTTCTGTGCTTGGAACACGTATCGTCTATGATGGCTACTGGTATACGCACGACGAGGGCGATCTGCCCGGCGAGGAACTCGATGACGCACTGCTCCCATTTGAAACAGAAGAGCACCGGCTTGAGCACAACACCGCCAACAACACATTTTACCGCGCCGGTTCCTATGGTGCAGATATTGTAGAGATCCCATAATAAAACCCCGGCGGGAGATGTCTCCCGCCGGGGTTTTGGATTCTATTATTTCGTCAGGCCGGCAGCAGCGGCGACTTCAGCGGCGAAATCGTCGACCTTCTTCTCAATGCCCTCGCCCTTTTCATAGCGGACGAACTTGACGACCTTGATCTGACCGCCGAGCTCCTTGGCGACGGTGGCAACATGCTGCTCGACCGAGATCTTGTTCTCCTTGACGAACGCCTGCTGCATCAGGCAGTTCTCCTCGTAGAACTTGTTCATCTTGCCGGCAACAATCCCCTCTTTGACCTTTTCGGGCTTGCTGTCCATCTTCGGGTCATTCTCCATCAGGGCGAGCTGGATTTTCTTCTCCTCGTCGAGAATCTCCTGGCTGACCTGGCTCTTGTCGAAGAAGCGCGGATTCATTGCCGCCGCCTGCATCGCAATGTCCTTGCCAAGCTCGGTAACAGCCTCGGGCGCGATGCCCTCTACCTCGAGGTTGACCAGGACGCCGATGCGGCCGCCCATGTGAACATACGGCACGGTGATGCCGGTGTCGTAGCGCTCAAAGCGGCGAATCTTGATGTTCTCGCCAATGACGAGGACTTTCTCCGGCAGGGTCTCTTCGACGGTGCGGTCGGTGCCCGGATACTTGCAGGCCATCAGCGCGGTCATATCAGCCGGCGCCTGGGTCGCGATCACATCGGCGATGTCGGCGATGAAGCTCTGGAACTTATCGGAGTTCGCGGCAAAGTCGGTCTCGGCGTTGACCTCGACGATCGCGCCGACGCCGTCTTTGACAATGGCGAGCACAGCGCCCTCGGCCGCAATGCGGCCGGCCTTTTTGGCCGCGGCGGCGAGACCTTTCTCGCGCAGCCACTCGACCGCCTTGTCCATATCGCCATCGGTGGCCACAAGCGCCTTCTTGCAGTCCATCATACCGACGTTCGTCATCTCGCGGAGCGTTTTGACATCCTGAGCGGAAATAGCCATAGTAGAATTCCTCCTGTATCGTTGGTGGTAAAGTGCCCGCCGGACGGGCGGGCACGTTTCAATTACGACTTATTCGGCGGCAACCGGCGCCTCGGCTTCGGCAGCCGCAGCCGGCGCAGCGGCCTCGGCCGTCACGTCTTCGCCCTGGCGGCCCTCCTGCACGGCGTTGGCCATGGTCTGCGCGATCAGACGGATGGCGCGGATGGCGTCGTCGTTGCCCGGGATCACATAGTCGATCTCATCGGGATCGCAGTTGGTGTCGACAATGGCGACAATCGGAATGTGCAGCTTGCGCGCCTCGGCGATGGCATTGCGCTCTTTGCGCGGATCGACAACAAACAGCGCGCCCGGCAGACGCTTCATCTCCTTAACGCCGCCGAGATACTTCTCGAGCTTGGCAATCTCGCCCTGGTGCTTGATTACTTCTTTCTTCGGGAGCATGGCAAACGTGCCGTCCTCTTCCATCTTGCGCAGCTGCGCCAGACGCTCGATGCGGGTGCGCATCGTCTTGAAGTTGGTCAGCATGCCGCCGAGCCAGCGGGCGTTGACATAGAACATGCCGACGCGCTCGGCCTCTTCCTTGATCGCGTCCTGCGCCTGCTTTTTCGTGCCGACAAACAGGATACTGTCGCCGTTCGCGGCGAGATCGCGGACAAAGTTGTACGCCTCTTCGAGCTTTCTGACGGTCTTCTGCAGATCAATGATGTAGATGCCGTTGCGCTCGGTGTAGATATACGGTGCCATCTTCGGGTTCCAGCGGCGGGTCTGATGGCCGAAGTGAACGCCGGCCTCCAGCAGCTGTTTCATGGATACGACTGACATAGGGTAGTTCCTCCTTTAAGTTGTTGCCTCCACCCCAATCATTTCCCGAGACGACCTTGCGGCACTTCCGCCCCGGAATCATCGGGTGTGTGAAGTCATCGCGCGTATTGCGCCCGGATATTATATAACAAAGTTCCAGATTTCGCAAGCAATTTTTCAAAAAATGAACCAGGATTTTTCGACGGTTTTCCATGCTGTACGGGCGGATTTCTGAGCGCGGTGCAAATTTGGTCTTGCTTTTTCCAGCCGGCTGTGCTAGTATAAGTCTTACTTTGTAATGCTCTGCCCTTTCGGCAGATTCCGGCGGGCTGCGGCCGTCAACGCAGCCGGGAAACGGAGGATCTGTAATGAGCGTACCGATGATTATTGTCACCGTCATTCAGGTGCTGGCCGCACTGTTCCTGATCGCGGTCGTCCTGCTTCAGTCCGGCAAAAACGCCGGTCTCTCCGGCGCCATCGCCGGCGCGGCAGATACGTTTATGTCGAAGAACAAAGCGCACACGCTCGACGCCAAGCTCTCGAAAGCAACCAAATGGGTTGGCGGTGTGTTTGTCGTATTGACATTCGTGCTGAATCTGATGTAATTGCAAAAGCCATAAAGGGACGCCGTCGGCGTCCCTTTATGGCTTGCAGCGGCAAGGAGGCGCCAGGTGGCGCCTCCTTTGTTGTATCCGGAATCAGGCCGTGAGCCGCTCGAGCGTAATGCCAGTATAGTAATGGGTCAGGATCTGCGTGTAGTCCGCACCGGCACGCGCCATCGCCTCCGCGCCGTACTGGCTCAGGCCGACGCGGTGACCATAGCCGCTCGTCTCGAACGTGACGCCGTCCGCATCGACTGCCACCGTAAACGCCGCCGAACGCAGTCCGAACAAGCTGCGCACCTCCACGCCGGTAAACGGAACCCCGCCGATGCAGATCTTCGCGACGCCGCCGCCCTCTGTCCGCGTGAGGTCTGTAAACCAGCCGGACGGCTCGCCCGACAGATCCGCAAATGCGTCCGCAGACAGGATGATCGTTTGAAATTCCTCGAGCGAGAAGACTGCCGTATCGGTGAAATGCGTGGCAATCTCTTCGCCCGGACTCTCCACCGATTGCAGGTATGGCACTTCCCCGCCCCAAACCGCCGCGGCATCCTCCGTCCGTCCGCCGGAACAGGAAAAATACACGGCATCGATCAGCGTACCATCGTACACCGCGACAATTCCGTCCGTTTCCTCAATTGCCTGCATGACGCGGGACGCAGCCTGTTCATACGCTGCGCCGAACCGCTCACGCAGCGTATGCTCATCCATCCAGGCCTGGCAGCAGGCACTGTCTGTGCAGATGCCGCCGCCGTGTGCGTCCGAGCCGAGTGTTTTGAGCGTGAAGGTGCGTGCTGCAACCGCCTGCGCTTTCAGCGCCTCCTCCGAAAAGGAAGCCGGCATTTCGGCAAACAGCACGCCGGTCAGATACGCTGCAAGCGGCAAAACGTCCGTTCCATCGGCTGTCAGCAGCGTGACCATCTGCGTCTGGTCAAAGCGCTGCTCCGCTGCCTCCTGCACTGCTGCCGGCGTCTCAGTCTGTTCGGATGTTTGCGGCACTGCCGGCGCTGCGTCTGCCACATGTCCGGCCGCACCGCTGTACAGAAGAGACCATGCGAGCAGCAGCGTCAGCGCTGCAAGCACCGCAGTGCAGATCAAAAGCGGCCGCGGGATAGCGATCCCCCGCCGCAGATCCGTTTCGCCGTGTGTGTGAAAGAAAGTTCTTTTCCTATTTCTTATTTTGTGATATGATAGTTTATAACCATTCATCATTCAATTCTCCGCGGAGGTGCTTTTCTTGCATAACGATTCAGTATTCCCTGGCTTTAATGAATTTATTCGCGCTGTCTGCGTCGACTATGAAAAGATCAATTCTCTTCTGCTCGACCCGCGGGAGAATCCCAACGTCAAGCGGGGCCTGCGTAATTCCGACGGGACCGGCGTCATGGTTGGCTATACCCAGGTTGGCAACGTACAGGGCTATACCGTCATTGACGGCGAAAAGACGCCGATGGAAGGCCGGCTGTTCTACCGCGGCTACAACATGATCGATCTGATCCAAGGTTTTCGGCCCGAGCAGCGCTTCGGTTTTGAAGAGGTCGCATATCTGCTGCTGTTCGGCCGGCTTCCGAATCAATCGGAACATGAGCTGTTTAAGCGCGCCATTCACAAGTACATGGAGCTTCCTGCCAATTTCACCGAGGACATGATTCTCAAGCAGCCAAGCCGCGACATTATGAACAAGCTTGCCCGCTCGGTGCTGGCGCTGTACTCGTCAGACGCCAATCCTGACAGCACAGATCTGGAGAATATGATGCGCCAGTCGATGCAGCTGATTGCGCGCTTCCCGATTATTGTCGCACATGCGCATGCGGTCAAGCGGCACTATTTTGACAACGACAGCCTGTATCTGCACCGTCCGCAGGAGGGGCTGTCCATCGCTGAGAATTTCCTGCGTGCCATTCGCCGCGATACGGTATTTTCCGACGAGGAAGCCCGGCTGCTCGACCTGTGCCTGGTCGTGCACGCCGAACACGGCGGCGGTAACAACTCTACCTTTACCTGCCGCGTCCTATCCTCCACCGGCACCGATACCTATTCGGCCATCTCTGCCGCAGTCGGTTCACTGAAAGGCCCGAAGCACGGCGGTGCAAATGCGCAGGTCCTCCGCCAGTTCGATGAGATCAAAGCGCATGTCTCCAACTGGGAGGACGAGGATGAGATCGCCTCCTATCTCGCCCGTATCCTGCGCCGCGAAGCCGGAGACGGCTCCGGTTTAATCTATGGCCTGGGGCATGCGATTTATACCCTTTCCGATCCGCGTGCCGTTGTGCTCAAGCAGTCGGCGCGGAAACTGGCCGCGCACACGCGCTACGCTGAGGAGTTTGCACTGCTCGAACGAATTGAGCAGATTGCGCCGCAGGTGTACGCCGATGTGACCGGAAACGACAAGGTCATGTGCGCCAACGTTGACTTCTATTCCGGCATGGTTTACAAGATGCTCAACATCCCCGCAGACGTGTACACGCCGCTGTTTGCCGTCGCACGCATTACCGGCTGGTGCGCACACCGGATGGAAGAAGCTCTGACCGGCGGCCGCATCATCCGCCCAGCCTACAAGGCAATCGCCCCGATCGCGGAATACGTTCCCATGGATCAGCGCTGACCATTGGAGACAAGACAGAACGGAGCCGCCTCCTCATGAAAAAAGCATTGAAAATCATCATCCCGCTGCTGCTTGTCGTGCTGATTGCCGGCGGCGCGGCGTGGTACCTGCTGCTCTACCGTCCCTCTCTGACCGCGGACTACTATGTCTCTCGCGCGGAAAGCGCTGTCGCCGACGGCCGGTACAGCCGCGCTGTCGAGCTGTATGAAACAGCGGAATCACTGGATCCGGAAAACCCGGAGATTCTGCTCGCGATGGCAGAAGCCTATCGTCTGTCCGGGAACTACACAAAAGTGGAATACACGCTTGTCCGTGCGATCACGCTGTTTCCAGACGAACTGACGCTCTACACAGCGCTCTCACGCGCCTATGTGGAACAGGACAAGCTGCTCGACGCAGAGCAGATGCTCTCGCGCGTGGCCAATGATTCCATCCGGGAGCAGCTGGCCGCACTGCGGCCGGCCGCACCGGTCATTTCCCCGGATAGCGGATATTATAACGACTATATTGATGTTACCATTACCTGCACAGAAGGGACCATCTATTGGAGCGAGGGCGAAGAATACCCGTCGCTTTCAACACCCTACGCCGGTGCGGTGACACTCGAGCGGGGGGAAACCGCTGTCAGCGCGATTGTCGTCTCTGACGACGGTCTGGTCAGCACGCTCACCACAGCAGGCTACACCATCGGCCAGGTGGATGAGCCGGTGACGTTTGCCGACAGCGTGCTCGAGAGTACCGTCCGTGAGCTCCTCGGGAAGGCAGACGGCGACACCATTATGACCAGCGAAATTTGGACTATCACGGAACTGACCATTCCAGAGGGTGTCAGCACGCTTTCGGACCTGGTCTGGTTCGAGGGGCTTCAGTCGCTGACGTGCAACGATATGCGCGGTATCGATTTCACCCCGATCAGCACGCTTGCTTCGCTGCGGACGCTCGACCTGAGCGGCTGCAGCGTTGATGCCGCGGAGCTGGAGGCATTTGGCACCATGACCTACCTCACCAGCCTGAACCTGTCCGGCTGCGGGCTCTCGTCGATTTCCGCGCTGGCCGGGCTGACGCACCTGGAGACGCTGATCCTCTCTGACAACAGCATCGGCAACATTACACAGCTTGAGAATATGACGCAGCTCCGCACACTTGACCTGGGCAACAACGCAGTCACTTCGCTGGCAGTTCTGGTCGATCTGACCGCGCTTGAGTGGCTGAGTGTCGCGGACAATCCGATTGACTCGCTCACGCCAGCGGCCGGCTGCCGGAATCTGACGTATCTGGATGCAACAAACTGCGGTCTGACTGATTTGAGCGCGCTGAGTACGCTCAGTGCACTGACCGAGCTGCATGCCGGATCGAACGAGATCAGCGACATTTCCGTGCTCTCGGGCTGTACGGCGCTGTCTGTCATTGACCTGTCTGACAATCAGATTACAGATGTCTCGGTGCTTGCACAGTTTGAAAGCCTGACTTACGTCACACTGGACTACAACCAGATCGCCACGCTTCCGACATTCTCCGACACCTGTACCCTGATCGATATCTCTCTGGCGCACAATGCGCTGACCGATATTGCCGGGCTGTCAGCGCTGCCGCAGCTCAACTATGTCGATATCGACTACAACGAGGTACGCGACGTCTCGTCGCTGGCAGGATGCCGGAATCTGGTGGAGCTGAATGCGTTTGCGAACCCGATCTCCGACGTACAGGTACTGCTCGATCACGGCATCATCGTCAACTACGACCCGACCTATGTTGACACCTACGAAGGCAGCGAAACAGAATGAGCTTGATCCCGCCGTCCGCGGCCTGCCGGCTGCGGGCGGCGGTTCCGTCTGCGCCGGAGCAAATCCGGCTTTCAAGAAAGGATACGCTTGTATGGAACAGATTTTTCTGCTGGAGGATGACGCGGCGCTCGCCCGCGGAATCATCATGGCACTGGCGGGGCCAGAGCGCACCGTGGAGCACGCCAGCACGATAGCACGTGCGCAGGAAGTGTTGCCGCACGAACATTTCGATCTTCTGATTCTCGATCTCAACCTGCCGGATGGCAGTGGACTGGCTCTGCTCCGGCAGCTTCGACAGGCGGGGCAGGCCGTTCCCATCATACTGCTCACTGCCAATGATCTGGAGACGGACATCGTCGCGGGGCTGGAGCTCGGTGCAGACGACTATATCACCAAGCCGTTCTCCCTGGCCGTACTGCGCGCCCGCGTCAACGCGCAGCTGCGCCGGACGCATGGGTCGCAAACCGACCGGGTGGAGCTGGACGGATACTGCTTTGACTTTGCCCGGATGCAGTTCACCCGGCATGGTGTCGCAGTAGAGCTGAGCAAAACCGAACAGAAGCTGCTGCGGCTTTTGGTCGAACACCGCGGACAGACGCTCACCCGCGCAGAGCTGGTCGACCGGATCTGGACGGACGGCGCGGAATATGTAGACGAAAACGCGCTGTCCGTCACCGTCAAGCGGCTGCGGGATAAGCTGGAGGACAACCCTGCTCATCCCCGTCTGATCCGGACGGTGTACGGGCTGGGCTACACCTGGGCAGTGTGCTGAAATGACAGAAGTAATCTGCCTGGTATTGACAGCGCTGTCCCTGCTGGCCGCGGCAGCGGCAGTGATTTTGTCGCGCCGGCAGGCGGCGCGTACGCTCGATGCGCTCAGCGCTATGCTTGACGACGCGGCAAGCGGTTCTTTTCATGAGCGCCGCTTTGACGAAAGCCGTCTGTCCACCCTCGAGACACGCATGGCGCACTATCTCTCCGCTTCTGCCGTGTCTGCCGGCCGGCTGGAAGAAGAGCACCGCGCCATCAAGGCCCTGATTGGCGACATCTCGCACCAGACGAAAACGCCGGTCGCCAATCTGCTGCTCTACAGTCAGCTCCTGCGCGAGCAGCCGCTGCCGCCAGACGCGCGCGCATGTGCCGACGCGCTGGCCGAGCAGGTGGAAAAGCTGCGCTTTCTGATCGATGCACTGGTCAAAACCTCGCGCCTGGAGACGGGTGTGCTGGTACTGACGCCAAAGCACCAGTCTGTCGCAGCGCTGCTGGAAAAGGCGGCCGCTGAAGCCGCGCCCAGTGCACAGGCCAAACAGCTTACGCTTTGCTGCGAGCCGACTGACCTTACCGCCCGCTTTGATGAAAAGTGGACGGCGGAAGCGCTCTACAATCTGGTGGACAACGCCGTGAAATACACTCCAAACGGCGGCAGCATCACAATCCGGGCGGTGGGCTATGAGCTGTTCTGCCGGATCGATGTGACAGACACCGGCCCTGGCATCCCCGAACCGGAACAGCCAAAGATCTTCGAGCGGTTTTATCGTTCCCCTTCCGCCGGCAGTCTGGAGGGCGTGGGCATCGGGCTGTATCTGAGCCGGCAGATCGCGCTCCGGCAGGGCGGGTACCTGAGCGTAACCAGCCAGCCGGGTGCAGGCAGTACGTTTTCGCTGTTCCTGCCCCGCGGCGGCGCGCTGCATCCAGTCTGAAATCTTTCAGCTCTGTTAGATTTTCGAAAGAACGTGGAAAGATTCTTTTGCTAAAGTGTGTATTGCCAACAGGCAGTACACACTTTTTTCCGGGAGGTATCCAACATAGCAATCCTTCAGACAGAAAATCTGCGCAAGATCTATGGCTCTGGTGAAATCGAGGTTCGCGCGCTCGACGGCGTCAGCCTGACCGTCGAAAAGGGAGAATTCGTGGCGGTCGTCGGCACATCCGGTTCCGGCAAGTCGACGCTGCTGCACATGCTGGGCGGACTCGACCGCCCCACCTCCGGCACCGTCTGCGTAGACGGGCGGGAGCTGTCCGTCCTGCGGGACGAAGAGCTGACCATTTTCCGCCGGCGGAAGATTGGCTTTGTCTTTCAAAACTATAACCTGGTTCCGGTTCTGAACGTACTCGAGAATATTGTTCTGCCCGTTCAGCTCGATGGCCGCCAGCCGGATCAGCGCTATTTGGATTCGATTGTCGAGACGCTCGGCCTGACATCCAAGCTCAACAGCCTGCCGAACAATCTCTCCGGCGGCCAGCAACAACGTGTGGCAATTGCCCGTGCACTCGCGGCCAAGCCTGCCATCGTGCTCGCCGACGAACCAACCGGCAACCTTGACAGCAAAACAAGTCAGGACGTGATCGGGCTGTTGAAGGTCACCGGGCAAAAATTCAGTCAAACCATCGTGATGGTCACCCACAATGAGGAAATCGCACAGCTTGCCGACCGGATTGTCCGCATTGAGGACGGCCGCATCGTGGTCAGAGGGTGAGCGCCATGGTCAAAGTCACCAATCGCGCGGTCATCCGCCGCCTGGGCTGGCGGGCAATGAAAGCAGCCAGGCCCCGCAATGTGATTGCTGTGCTGGCCATTGCGTTGACCACGGTGCTGTTCACATCTCTGTTCACCATCGCCATGTCCATCAACGACGGGTTCCAGCAGGCCAACTTCCGGCAGGTGGGCGGCTTCTCCCACGGCGGGTTCAAGTACCTGACAGAGGAACAGTTCAACGAATTGAAGGACGACCCACGCATCGACCAGTGGGGCCTGCGGTGCTTCCTCGGGACGCCCACAGAGGAGTCCTTCAACAAGTCCCATGTGGAGATCGGCTGGTCCGACGCCAACTATGCCCACTGGTCCTTCTGCGACCCCATCGAGGGTACCCTGCCCCAGGAGGGCACCAACCAGGCCGCCACTGACACAGCGGTGCTGGAGCTGCTGGGCATCCAGCCGGAGATCGGCGCCCAGTTCACCATCACCTTTGACGTGGACGGCCACACCACCACCCAGACCTTCACCCTCTCCGGCCGGTGGGAGCGGGACGGGGCCATCCAGGCCAGCCACATCCGGATCCCGGG
>CAZGBU010000057.1:11557-13089 GCA_964523945.1 uncultured Oscillospiraceae bacterium | reverse complement strand
CTTTTTATTTTTGCTCAAGTTAGTTATATCTAACTTAATTAAAATCTGATACCAGCGGCTTCAGCCCCTGGATCACAGATCCCGAAAAGGAGGAACCACACGTTGAAGCAACCATCCAACCTCTCACGCCTGCTGTCATATGCCGGCCGGCGTCGCGTCCTGACCTATGCCTCATGGGTCCTCTCAGCGCTTAGCGCGCTTTTGGCGCTGGTCCCATATTGGTTCATCTGGCGGATGATGCACGCGGTGCTTTCCGCTGCGCCGGACTTTGGCTCTGCTGACGGTCTGGCATCCAACGGCTGGCTGGCCGTTGTCTCTGCCGTGGCGGCTGTTCTGGTCTACATTGCAGCTCTGATGTGCTCCCATCTTGGGGCGTTCCGTATTGCCACCAATCTGCGCATCCGCATGATGGAACACATCGTGACGCTTCCGCTCGGTGCCGCTGAGCAATTTGGCAGCGGCCGGCTGCGCAAAATTGTCAATGAGTCAAGCGCAGCAATGGAAACCTATCTCGCCCATCAGCTGCCGGATCGAGCGGCCGCAATTGCCACGCCCTGCGGCCTTCTGGTGCTGCTGTTCGTATTTGACTGGCGGCTTGGTCTGCTGAGCCTGATACCGGTTCTGCTGGCATTTTTGATTATGATGCGCATGGCTGGTGCCTCGATGCAGCGGAAGATGAAAGAGTATCAGGATGCGCTCGAGGATATGTCAAACCAGGCGGTGGAATATGTCCGCAGCATCCCGGTGCTTAAAACATTTGGTCAGACAATCTTTTCATTTCGCACCTTTAAAGACTCCATTGACCGATATCAGAAGTGGGTCATCGCGTATACCAGAGAGCTGCGTTTCCCGATGATCCTCTATACAGCGGCCGTCAATGGCGTGTTCGTTTTCCTGACTGCCGGCGCGCTGGTGCTGACACGCAGCGGCGTCACGGATGCGTTTCTGCTCAATCTGATCTTCTACATCATTATTACACCGATTATATCTGTGACGCTGACACGAATCATGTTCCAGAGCGAGAACGCGATGATTGTAGACGATGCACTCCGCCGCATGGACAGCGTGCTCGCGCTTTCGCCGCTCACTGAGCCGGCACACGCATGTGCCGCAGTGGATTCTTCCGTCTCGCTTGAGAATGTACATTTTAGCTACGACGGGAAAAAGGAAGTCGTGCGCGATGTCAGCCTGACCATTCCGGCCGGCACGACTGCAGCCTTTGTCGGCCCGTCCGGCGGCGGCAAGACAACGCTGGCCAATCTGATCGCACGATTTTTTGACCCGTGCAGCGGTACGATCCGGATCGGCAGCGTCGATGTGCGCGATATTCCAAAAGACAAGTTGATGGAGACCGTCTCATTTGTCTTTCAGGACAGCCGCTTGATCAAAGCTTCCATTCTGGACAATGTCCGTCTCGGTCGGCCGGAAGCAACACGGGAAGAAGCGCTGCAGGCGCTGATGCGCGCGCAGTGCGGCGATATTCTGGAGAAGTTCCCGGCCGGCATGGACACCGTCATTGGGACAAACGGCGT
>CAZGBU010000057.1:0-11457 GCA_964523945.1 uncultured Oscillospiraceae bacterium | reverse complement strand
ATATTCTGGAGAAGTTCCCGGCCGGCATGGACACCGTCATTGGGACAAACGGCGTATATCTGTCCGGCGGCGAGCAACAGCGGATTGCCATCGCGCGTGTCATGCTCAAAAACACGCCGGTGGTACTGCTGGATGAGGCAACCGCCTTCGCTGATCCTGACAACGAGTCGCGTGTACAGGCCGCATTTGCTAATCTGACCAGGGAGAAGACCGTGATTATGATCGCACACCGACTGTCCACCATTGCGCATGTCGACCAGATCTTTGTTGTACAGGACGGGAAGATCGCTCAGCAGGGTACGTTTGACGAGCTGTCACAGCATGACGGCCTGTTTCGCCGAATGTGGCAGGATTACCAGACGTCCATTCAATGGACCGTCTGAGCGGAGGGAGTATCATGATTCAGAAATTACAGAAAAAATACGCTCTGTCAGAGCAGGGGGCGCGTGACCTGATCAAGGGATGCCTTGCCTGCGTCGCGCAGAATATCAGCTTTATGGTGCCAATTGCACTGCTGTACTATCTGGTCTGCGATCTGATGACAGGAGGCGTCAGGAGCGGGCGCGCTGCGCTCTACCTTTTCGGCTGCGCATTGTGCGTCGGACTGATTCTGCTCACAACCTGGCTGCAATACAACGCGACTTACTTTGCCACTTACACTGAGAGCGGCATTCGCCGCATTTCGCTGGCAGAAAAGCTGCGCAAAATTCCGCTGTCTTTCTTCGGCAAAAAGGATCTCGCAGATCTAACCAGCACAATTATGGCCGACTGCACATTCCTCGAGCAGTGCTTTTCGCACTTCATTCCGGAGCTGGCTGGCTCTATGATCTCAACCACGCTCATGGCAATCGGCCTGTTCATCTTTGACTGGCGAATGGCGCTGGCTGCGCTTTGGGTTCTGCCGGTGTCGTTTGCGATCGTCGGCTGCTCTGCGCGCGTACAGGAGCGGCTGAACCAGAAGGCCATGGACGCAAAAATGGCATGCGCCGACGGAATCCAGGAATGCATTGAAACCGTGCGCGACCTTCGCGCAAACAACGCTGAACATACCTATCTGGCAGGACTGATCGGGAAAATCCGTGCTGTGGAACGGCGCGCGATCATCAATGAGTTTGGCCTTGCTGCGTTCGTTGTGACAGCCTCACTGATCCTGAAGCTTGGAATTGCCACAGTCGCACTAACCGGCGCTGCACTGCTCACACAGGGCACACTGTCGCTGACGACATTCTTTCTGTTCATGCTGGTCGTTTCGCGCCTGTATGATCCGCTGCAGAGCGCGCTGCAGAATCTGGCAGCCGTCATCAGCACCCGAACCACCATCGCGCGTATGAACGAAATCCTGGACCACCCTGTGCAGACCGGCAGCGACAAGCTGACTAACAACGGCTGCGACATCGTTTTTGACCATGTGGGCTTTTCCTATCCGGGCGGCGAAGATGTTTTGCAGGATGTCTCATTCACCGCCAAGCAGGCTGAGGTTACGGCGCTGGTCGGTCCGTCCGGCGGCGGCAAGACGACCGTCTCCCGTCTGGCCGCCCGGTTCTGGGATGTCACGCGCGGCCGCATCACCGTCGGCGGAATGGATATTTCCGCCGTCGACCCGGAGACGCTGCTGTCGCTGTACTCAATCGTGTTTCAGGATGTCACGCTGTTTGACAACACCATTCTTGAAAATATCCGCATCGGCTGCAAGAACGCCAGCGACGAGCAGGTGCTGGCCGCAGCACGCTTGGCCAACTGTGACGAATTTGCCGAGCGTCTGCCGGATGGGTGGAATACGCGCATCGGGGAAAACGGGCGGGCACTCTCCGGCGGTGAGCGGCAGCGGATCTCAATTGCCCGGGCATTTCTGAAAAATGCGCCGATCATACTGCTCGACGAAGCGACTGCGTCGCTCGACGTCGAAAATGAGACGCTGATCCAGACAGCGCTCTCGCGCCTGATCCAGAACCGCACCGTACTCGTCATTGCGCACCGCATGCGCACCGTTGCCGGCGCACATCAGGTCGTCGTGCTACGCGACGGACGCGTCGCCGAGCAGGGCGCACCCGAGACGCTGCTGCGCAGCGGCGGCATTTTCGCCCGCATGAGCGCGCTGCAGACACAGAGTCAAAGCTGGGTGCTGCGCTGAGTCACAAATCAAAACCGCCGCCCATGCGGGCGGCGGTTTTGCTGTGCGGATGGATTAAAATGTGCAGACCGTCTGCTCCGGCGCCTGCGCCGGAACGACGCGCAATGCAGTCAGGACTGGTCCCTGGCCGCCCTTGTAGAGGATATGGCGTTTGACGTCAATCGTTGCCTCGACGCGCACCCAGTCACGCTGCTCCAGACCGCCGCTCCCATCGTACCTGCACGGCAGGCCCAGAAACGTGATATCTTCCACACAGCAGGTCATCACAAACCGGCCGGGCGCAAACTGATGTTCCGGGTCGCGGCGCAGATGCGCCACCTGTGCGAGAAAGCGTACGGTTTTTCCCTTATATTTCTTCGGCTCTTCGGACAAATCGCGATAGAACAGCGCGTAGTCATCATCGCCGATTTCAATCACCGGCTTGCTGATGTCATACGGCAGCGGATCTTCAATCGTATCAAATTCTGTCGTGCCATCCGTGTAGTCATAAACAATCTCAACACGCCGGTTGATCGCCCGCGCAAGCTTATGCAGCGGCATGATATCACTGCCCTTTTCCAACCGATTGAATACAACCATTTCGCAGCCGGAAAGCTTGTCAACCACGAGCTGGCGCATATTCTGGTTGTATTGCAGGATCGTTGTGCCGTCGGCAAACATCACTTCCTGGCAGACCTCCCAGTTCGGCGGGAGGATATTATAGAAATCCGAAACCAGACGCATGCCATTCAGTTCCGCAACAACACGCTCGGCGCGGTGGCGGCTGCCAAGCGCTGCAAGCAGCTCCGGCGTCAGCGTGTCAGGGTCATCGATCTGCTCGAGATAAACATTCTGATATGGGTATGTCGAAAAATCGTATTCCTCGATTCCTTCTTCACACACGAGCAGCAGCGTTCGCTCACCCGCGTTGAAACGTTCGTCCTCGAGCGTCTCCTGGATAAACTTTGTCTTGCCGGCCTCCAGAAAGCCGGTGAACACATAGACCGGGATCGCCATATCAGACGCCAAACAGCGCGCGCAGCGCATCCTCGTTGAGCTGGGAACCGATCACACAGATTCGGCCGGTCACCTCCGCCGGACCGGTGCGGACATCCGCTTCCCCCGGAACATGATCAAAATGGTACCAGACGCCGTCGCCGGAGACAATGCCCTTTGCGCGCAGCACTGTGCCATATGTTGCGCTCTCGTCAAGCGCTTCCAGCGCCTGCACAAGCTGCTCCCGCGAAAATTTCTTTGCGGTCTCTACGCCCCAGCTTGAAAACACCTCGTCTGCATGATGATGGTGCTCATGTTCATGCTCGTGGTCATGGCCACAGCCGCAGCCGTCGTCATGACTGTGTTCATGCGCATGGTGGTGCTCATGTTCGTCCGGATTATGGTCATGTTCGTGTTCATGGTGGTGCTCGTGTTCGTGCGCATCGTCGTGCACATGGCCGCAGACCGGGCAGGTCTCCTCAGCCATGCCGGCCAGCTCTTTTGCCAGCGTTCTTCCCTGCTCCATCGCTGCGCGCAGCTGCGCGCCGGTCAGCTCATCCCAAGGCGTCGTGACAATGACCGCGTCGGGATTTTTTTCACGCAGCAGCGAAACGGCGCCGGCAAGTTTCTCCTCGCTCATCGACTGCGTACGGCTGAGGACAATGGTCCCCGCATGCTCAATTTGATTGTTGTAGAACTCGCCGAAGTTCTTCATATACATGCGGCAGCGCTGGGCATCGGCGACAGTGGTGCAGCTGCCAAGAACAACGTCGTCGCCGGTCAGCTTCTCGATGGCCGCCGCCACATCCGAGAGCTTACCGACGCCGGACGGCTCGATTAGGATCCGGTCCGGATGGTATGTGTCGAGCACCTGCTGCAGCGCGCGGCCAAAATCGCCGACGAGCGAGCAGCAGATGCAGCCGGAATTCATCTCGGTGATCTGCACGCCGGCCTCTTTCAAAAAGCCGCCGTCCACCGCGATTTCTCCAAATTCATTTTCAATCAGGACAATTCTTTCTCCCTGATATGCCTCGGCGATCATCTTTTTGATCAGCGTGGTTTTACCCGCGCCGAGAAAACCAGAGAACACGTCAATTCTTGTCATGGAATACACCTTCGTAACAATTAAAATTTCAACAAAGTATTATACCACTTTTATTCCGCTTTGCAAGTGCCCGACGGCAAGCATTGAAAAGCAGCGCAGAACTTGATATGATAACAAAAACGGGAAAGGATGTTCGGAATGATCGAAGTCGTGTTTGGAGACAGCGCCCGCGGGTCCCTGATGCAGGCACAGCATTACGGCACCGGCGCGTACCGCGGGAGCGCTGTCGCTGTTTTTGCCGCAGACAGCACGCTTTCAGCAGACGAATTGGAGCAGGCGCAGCACAGCGCAGACGAGCGGGCACGCCGGGCCTGGGAGACTGCGATCCCGCTCGGCGGCTCGGCCGCCGACGTGCATGGCATCAGCCTCGCGCTGAGCGTCGACCCCATTTCTGAGAACGGGATCGGACCGCAGCGTCGCGCCGTTTTCCGCCGGCTCTGCTCGATCTGGGAGACAGACAGGACTGAGCAGCACATCGACGAACAATTGCAGAACGCCGCCGCTGCGCTCTCCGCAGTTCTGGAACGCTCTTCGGACGGTGAGCCGGTTCGCATCTGGTACAGCCACAATCCGGACGAGCTCTGCGGACTCTACTGGCTGATGGCGCAGCTTCAGCCGCTCCGTCCGCACGGTCAGGTTTCCCTCATCAAGCTGCCGGAATGGGAAGTATCGGACAACGACACGATTGTCCGGCATACTGGATGGGGCGAGATCAGGCCCGGCGAGTGGGGCCGCTATCTTCCGCTTCAGCGCGAGGCGAATGCCACGTTCATCTCCGGCTGCGCCGCGCACTGGCGTCAATTGCAGGAGGAAAACGCGCCGCTGCGCGTCCTGCTCAATGGTCAGCTCGTCAGCGCGCCGGCAGATATCTACGACAGTTTCATCCTGCGCGAGATCGCCGCGCAGAAGGAGGAATTTGTCGAAGCGCATGTCATCGGAGCCGTTCTCGGGACATACCAGCTTGGACTCGGAGACGCGTGGGTCGCGCTGCGAATCGACGCGATGGTGGATTCCGGGCTGCTCTTGCCCGTCACGGAAGCGCCTGCAGACGAGCCATCCTACCGTCGGATCCTGCGCAAAGCCGCGCCGCTTGAAAAACAGAGGCCGCTGTGATACGATATCGCAAACATCCGCCGCTTTGGAGGCACATATGAAAGAGCTTACCATCGGGAAAAATGATGCAGGCCAGCGGCTCGACCGTTTCGTTGCCAAGGCTGTGCCGTTGCTGCCGGCCTCGCTGCTGCAAAAGTATATCCGGCTCGGCCGCATCAAGGTCAACGGAAAAAAGGCCGCGCGCGATCTGCGCGTGGCGGAGGGCGACGTGCTCTCGCTGTATATCAACGATGAATTCTTCGACACGCCAAACGCGGAAAATGCTTATCTCACCGTCTCCACGCCCAGAATCACAGTCGTCTATGAGGACGAGAACATTCTTCTCGCAGACAAAAAGCCCGGGCAGGCCGTTCACCCGCATGATGGCGCGGAATACGGAAAAACGCTGATCGACCATGTGCAGGCATATCTGTACGCCAAAAAGGAGTGGAATCCACGCGCGGAGAACGCCTTTGCGCCCGCACTGTGCAATCGGATCGACCGCAACACCGGCGGCATCGTTATCTGCGCGAAAAACGCCGATGCGCTGCGCATCCTGAATCAGAAGATCAAGGACCGGGAGATCGACAAATACTATCTGTGCATCGTGCGCGGCCGTCTGACTCCGCCAGCGGGCAAGCTGGAAGGGCAGCTGTTTAAAGATGCTGCCAGGAACCGCGTCTATCTGACCGAGAAGCCGCAAAAGGGCTCCAAGACGGCGATTACCTATTATAAAACGCTCCAGGTGAAAAACGGTCTGTCGCTTGTCGAATGCGAACTGGGCACCGGGCGCACACACCAGATCCGCGCGCAGATGGCGCACGCAGGGCATCCCCTGCTCGGCGACGGGAAATACGGCCGGCCGGACCCGAAAAGCGGCCGGTCGTATCAGGCACTCTACTCCTATCGGATCCGGTTTTCGTTCACGACAGACGCCGGAGCGCTCGGCTATCTGAACGGCAGAGAGTTCTCCGTTGCAGACGTTCCGTTTGTCCACGAGTATTTTGCATAAGTTCCGCGTCCTTTTTCCCGCAAAATTCGATGGCAATTTTGTAGAATTCCATTGACAAAGACGGTAGCGCATTATATAGTTCAATCATTGACGGATGTCCACTCGGACAGCGGGCAAAATCGGTTTTGAAACGGGGGAGGATAAATGTCCAAAGAGCTCATCCGCTTGTCGGATCTCACCATGGTATTTGACGGAGAAACCGTTCTCGACAACATAAACCTCTATTTCAATGATCAGGAGTTTTTGACCCTGCTCGGCCCGTCGGGCTGTGGCAAAACAACAACGCTGCGCATCATCGGCGGATTTCAGACGCCGACGGCGGGCGATGTTTTTTTTGACGGTCAGCGCATCAACGACCTGCCGCCGCACAAGCGTCAGATCAACACCGTATTTCAGAAATATGCGCTGTTCCCGCATCTGGACGTGTACGACAACATCGCATTCGGCCTGCGTGTATCCAAAACTCCGGCGGACGAGCTTGACCGCCGCGTGACGGAGATGCTCTCCATTGTCAGCCTCAACGGGTTTGAAAACCGGAAAGTGGCTTCTTTGTCCGGCGGGCAGCAGCAGCGCGTAGCCATCGCGCGCGCATTAGTCAACCGCCCCAAGGTTCTGCTGCTCGACGAGCCGCTCGGCGCGCTCGATCTGCGGCTGCGCAAGGACATGCAAAACGAGCTCAAGCGCATCCAGCAGACAATGGGCATCACTTTTATCTATGTGACGCACGACCAGGAGGAGGCGCTTGCCATGAGCGATGCGGTTGTCGTCATGGACCGCGGCCGGATCCAGCAGATTGGCACCCCAGAGGACATCTACAATGAGCCGAAGAACGCGTTCGTCGCAGACTTCATCGGCGAATCCAACATCCTCGACGGCATCATGCATGAGGATTACTTGGTCGAATTCTTTGGCCGGAAGTTTCGCTGTGTCGACCGCAGCTTTGCGCCGCACGAGCCGGTCGATGTCGTCATCCGCCCCGAGGATATCGACATCGTCCCCGCTTCAGAGGGCAGCCTGACCGGTACTGTCACCAATATCACGTTCAAAGGCATGCAGTACGATGTCATCGTCGACTTCAAAGGCTTCAAATGGCTGATTCAGACGACCGATTACCAGACCGTCGGCTCAACCATCGGCATCCGACTCAACCCTGAGGATCTGCATATTATGCACAAGAGCGAATACTCGAACATGTTCGGCGACTACAGCTCGTACTCCGAAGCGTACGATGAACTTGACCAGCCCGATGCGGAGGCGGAAGAAGAGAATGAAGAGTAAACAGCAGCTTCTTGCGGCGCCGTATCTGGTCTGGATGATAATCTTTACCGTCGTTCCGCTGGCAATTGTCGTCTACTACGCGCTGACTACGGCAGACGGCGGCTTTACGCTTGACAATCTGGCCAACATCGGCACCTATATGCCGATTTTTATCCGTTCGATCTGGCTCTCTGTTGTGGCGTCGGCGCTCTGCCTGCTGATCGGCTATCCTGTGGCTTGGTGCATCGCACAGACCAAGCCCCTGACGCAGCGCTTTCTGTATATGCTGATAATGCTCCCGATGTGCATGAGCTTTCTGCTGCGCACGCTCGCTTGGGTCGGGCTGCTCGAGGACACCGGCATCATCAACTCATTTCTCGGCCGGTTCGGCATCGGCCCGCTGCCGCTCATCCGCAACAGCGGTGCCGTGATTCTCGGCATGGTCTATAACTATCTGCCGTATATGATCATGCCGCTGTACACGGTTATCATCAAGATTGACCGGCGGTTGATCGAGGCGGCGCAGGATCTCGGCTGCAACGGCAGGCAGGTCTTCGCCCGTGTCACGCTGCCGCTGTCGGTGCCCGGGATCATCTCCGGCATCACAATGGTGTTTGTTCCGGCCGTGTCCACGTTCTATATCTCACAGAAACTCGGCAGTACAAACTCGACCATGATCGGCGACGTAATCGAAAGCCAGTTCAAAACCGCCTACAATCCCAACCTCGGCGCAGCGCTGTCCCTGATTCTGATGGTGCTGATCTTCCTTTGCGTCGGCATAATGAATCGCTTCGCCGACACCGACGACGAGGGAGGTGTCATCACGGTATGAAGCGCGCCAGCCGCATTTACACGTTTGTCATCTACCTGTTCCTGTATGTACCGATGCTGGTGCTGCTTGTCGCCTCGTTCAACACCGGGCGTTCTGTCACGCGTTTTGAGGGCTTTACGCTGCACCGGTATGTGGAGCTGTTTCAGGATTCTGCGCTGCTTCCGCTGCTTGGCCGCTCGATCCTGCTCGCACTGCTCTCAAGCCTGATTGCCACTGTGCTCGGCACCGCTGCGGCGCTCGGCATCCACTCGATGAAAAACAGGATGCGCAGCCTGGTCATGTCCGTAACCAATATCCCGCTGACGAACCCGGATATTGTAACAGGCGTTTCCATGTCGCTGCTGTTTGTGTTCATCGGCACAGCGATGAAGATGACCAACATTCTCGGCTTTACCACGCTGCTCATCGCGCATGTGACATTCAATCTGCCATATGTGATCCTGTCTGTGATGCCAAAGCTCCGGCAGATGGATCCGGATCTGCGCGAGGCCGCGCTCGATCTCGGCTGCACACCGACACAGGCATTTTTCAAGGTTGTCATTCATGAGATCATGCCGGGGATTCTCTCCGGCGCAATTATGGCGTTCACGATGAGTCTGGACGACTTTGTTATCAGCTATTTTGTCTATGGCCCGTCGTATGTCACACTCCCCGTGGAGATCTACAACTATACCAAGAAGCCCCTCCAGCCGCGGATCTACGCGCTGTTTACCCTGCTGTTCCTGGCCATCCTGATCCTGATGGCTGCCATGAATCTGCTGCAGGCCAGAGATGAGAAGAAGCGGCTCGGGCGAAAATTAAAACCAAAGGAGATTGAGAGATAAGTTGAAAAAAAGAGTTTGTTCCATCGTACTTGCCGTTGTACTGGCGCTGGGCGTCTTCCCGCTCAGTGCGGCTGCCGAAGATGAGGTCACAATCAATGTCTACAACTGGGGACAGTATATTTCCGACGGTTCCGACGGCTGCCTGGACATCATCGCCGCATTTGAAGAGGCGTATCCCAACATCAACGTCAACTATACCACGTTCGACAGCAATGAGACGCTCTACTCGCGGCTCAAAACCGGCGGCGTCTCCTATGACGTCATCATCCCGTCGGACTACATGATCGCGCGGCTGATCGATGAGGGCTATCTGATGGAGCTGGACTACTCCAACATTCCCAATTACGAATACATTGACGACAGCTTCAAAAATACCGAATACGATCCGGAGAACAAGTATTCTGTCCCCTACACCTGGGGCACGGTCGGCATTATCTATAACACCAAATACGTCGATGAAGCCGATGTCACCGGCTGGGAAGTTCTGTGGAACGAAAAATACGAAGGCCGTATCCTGATGTTTGATAACCCGCGCGATGCGTTTGCGATTGCCGAGCTGGAGCTGGGCTATAGCCTGAATACGGAAGATTCGGCGGAGCTGACGGCTTCACGCGATCTGCTGCTTGAGCAGAAGCCATATGTGCAGGGCTATGTCATGGATCAGATCTACGACCAAATGATCAATGAGGAAGCCTGGGTCGCGCCGTACTACGCGGGCGATTTTGTCCAGATGCGCGCGGACAACGAAGATCTTGCGTTTTATCTGCCGGTCGATGACGGCTTCAACCTGTTCATCGATGCAATGTGTATTCCCACCTGCTGTGAGCATAAAACCGAAGCTGAACTATTCATCAATTTCCTCGCCGATCCGGAAATCTCCGCTGCCAACATGGAATGGGTCGGTTATGCCTCTCCGTCAAGTGCGGCAAAAGACTATCTTGATGAAGAGATGGCAAATGATCCTGTCGTTTATCCGGACGCCGAGTCCTTGACAAACGGCGAGATGTTCCTTTACCTTGATCCTGCGGCAACACAGGAGATGGATGAGCTGTGGCTGACGGTCAAAACCTCATCAACCAACACGACGCTTTATATCATCATTGGCGTGGCCGCCGTTGTGGTGATCGCGGCGCTGATCCTCGTTCTCTCGATACGCCGGAAGAAGAAGAGAGCCCGCCGCGGCACAGCCGGCAAATAAACGGATCGCCGATATGGAAAAGACGCGCTGGAACAGCGCGTCTTTTCTTTTCTATTCCCCGCACAGATACGCGGTGAGGACCTCTGCAAGCAGACGGATCAGCGGGTCTTGATTCTGCCGCTTCCAAACCACGCAGACAGGAATTTTCTCCCCAAGTGTCACGCGGCACAGCAGCGGATCCTGTGCCATCAGCACCTGATCGTCAAACGCGCAGAATCCCTCCCCCATTCGCACCGCCTGCCAGATCGAAGCACGGTTGCTCATCCGGCGCACCCGCGGCTTGACCTGCGCGGCCAGAAAATGCAGCATTACAATCTGCATGGACATCGGGGCCTCTTCATCCGGCAGCATCAGAAGCGCGCGGCCATCGAACTGCCGCAGCGTCGGTGTCTGGTCCGGCGGGCACAGCAGCCCGCGGCGCACATACAGTGCGGTGTGCATCTCCCCCACCCCGACGAGCTCGAGCCCTTCAAACGACTGCACACTTGTGCGCGTGCAGACAATCGCATCGAGCCGGCCGCTGCCAAGCAGATCGCGGAGCATCTGAAACGGGGCCTGCTCAAACAGCAGTTCAAGCTGCGGCTCACGCGCGAGCGCCTGAGTTCGAAATGCACAGAGCGCCTCGGTCAGATCCCAATTCTCGCCGATGCCGATGCGCAACCGCTGCACAGATGACTGCGATGCCTCCCATGCCGCGGCCAACGCCGCCTGATGCTCCCGCAGCTGGTTCTGGAAGCTGTCCCGGAAAATCACGCCGGCCGGTGTCAGGACAACCGCATTCTTACGCGAGCGGTCAAACAGCTCATATCCCAGCTCCTGCTCCAGCTGACGCACCTGCCGGCTGACCGAGGGCTGGGAGACATACAGCTCCCGCGCTGCGCCGGAAAAGCTCATACAGTCAGCCACTTTCAGGAAATACTGAATTTGCAGATCGGTCATTGCACTCGCCTCCTCCATTTAATATAACACAGTTATACGTATTTTGTTATAACAAATTTTGTTTTTAAGCATTGGCGTGTCCGTGAAGCCGG
>CAZGBU010000056.1:7147-13161 GCA_964523945.1 uncultured Oscillospiraceae bacterium | reverse complement strand
TCGTTGTTTAATTTACAAGGTACATGCCACATCCGTGGCAGGAACTTAATTATAACGCACACATTCTGGAATGTCAAGCACTTCTGCAAAAATTTCTGTCAAATCTTTGTTTCCGTGACCCGTTCCGCAGAACGCCTTGCTATAATAGCAACCGTGACCAGTTTTGTCAAGCCATATTTTCGACTTTTTTGAATTTTATTTTTCGACAGCCGATGTGCAATGCGCAGCGCTCTAACAGCGCTGCGCTTTATATATTACTATATATGTATACCAGCATGCTTGTCCGCAGATGTGCTGAAAGAGCAGGACGGGGAAGCCGTTTCTCCGTCCCACTTTTTTTAGTGCTTTTACCGCAGGATTGGTTGAATCTGCCACCCTGCAAGCGTGGCCCACACCGTCTCGCCAGCCAAGCTCATATCGGCCACCAGGGACCGCGGCTTGCCGTCCGGGTCATCCTGGCGAAATGGGACAAAATAATAATGTCGCCGATTGAGCAGTTCCCCAATGTTTTTCGCATTTCCCGCCAGTCCATCATTGGTCGATACAACCAACACGACCGGCCGCTCATTGCGCAGATGTGCTTTGGCTGCGAGCGTCACGGCGCTGTCGGCAATTCCGTTTGCCAGTTTGGCAATCGTGTTGCCCGTGCATGGCATGATCAGCAGCGCATCGAGCAGCTTTTTTGGCCCAATTGGTTCCACTTCAGGAATAGATTTCAGGATCGGACGGCCACAGAGCTCTTCCACCCGGTGAACAAACGCCTCACTTGTGCCGAAGCGGCTGTTCGTCGAACAACTCGTTTCGGACATGATTGGCACAATTTCCGGAAACGTCTGCCGGAGCGCAGCCAGCTCCCGCAGCACCGTTTCATACGTACAAAACGATCCGCACATTGCGAATCCGAGTCTGATGGTTTCCATACGAGCACCCTTTCTAAGCGCTACCGCTGGTCAAGATAACTGAGAATCGCATCCCGGATGATCTGGCCGGCTGTCACAGGCGCAACTTTTCCCGGCAGCGAAAGCGCCCAGATCACACTGCGTCCCAGTTCTGCTGCCGCGGGAAAGTCCGCCCCTCCTGGTTTGGACGCCAAATCGATAATCAGGCATTCCCGGCCAGTCTGAAGCAGTTCTGCCCGGCCAAGCACGCGCGCCGGAACCGTATTGACAATCAGCGCGTAGTCTGACAGCCCGTGATAGTAACGCGACGTAACATCCGACCGCATGCCGAGTGCCCGGATCATTGCCTGATCTTCCTGCCGGCGCGCCGCCACTGTCACCTGCGCACCGAGTGCCGCGAGCTTGGCTGAGAGCACCTTACCAATCCGACCCCAGCCAATGACCAGGCAGCGGCTCGACTGAATCGTGACAGGCAGCTCCTCCATCGCCAGCTGAATCGCACCTTCGGCGGTCGGCACCGCGTTGGCCGCAGCCATTTCCTCCAGGCCAAGATAGTCGATCGCCGGTACGCCGGCATCCGCGAAACGGGCAGCTTCTGCTCCCAGCTTGCCGCCGAACAGCTGCATTCCCGGCCGGAGCAGTGGCAGCAGTTCTCCAAGCGTCACACGCCCGCTGCTGCCGCAGACACATCCATCGTCATCAAACGCCGGCAGCGGAAGCACTACATATGATGCGTCGGCCAAGACTTCGGCCAGCGCGCCGTCGTCTGTCCCGTCAACTGCGTATACCGCAGTCGGATAGCCGTTTGCACGCAGTCCATCCGCCAGCGCTTTCTGCCGCAGGTCGCCGCCGAGCACAGCAAATTTCCCTTTTGACATACAATCACCCCGGATTCATTCTCATGCCAGTATATGACGCCATGCTGCATCCTGCGCACAAAGGCGGCAAAATTGCGCCGCGGACGGATTCCCGTCCGCGGCGCAATGCCTGTTTTCAGCTAATAAACCACTGTGTCCAGTAGTTCCCATTGGCCACATGTCCAACGCCGATCTGCGTAAAGCTGCTTGAAAGGATGTTCGCACGATGCCCCTCAGAGTTCATCCAGGCGTTCACAACAGCCTCCGCGCTGGCATAACCCATGGCAATATTCTCACCGGCCGTCCGATATGTAATGCCAAGCGACTGCATCATCTCAAACGGCGTGCCATAGTTCGGACTCTCGTGGCTGAAATAGCCGCTCGAAGCCATATCCTGCGATTTCAGCCGCGCGCCGTCACTCAGCTGAACGCTGAGCGCAAGCGCGGGCAGGCCATACAGAACACGCTGCTCATTCACAAGCTCTACGACCTGCTGCTCCAGCGCCGAAACCTGGCCCTCGAGCTCGGTGCTGGAATCCTGGTCCTCATCTGACGGTCCGCCATGATCCGGTGTCTCGTCAATCTCGGGCGTCTCGTCAACCTCAGGCGTCTCGTCGATCTCGGGTGTCTCGTCAACCTCAGGTGTCTCGTCAACCTCAGGTGTCTCGTCAACCTCAGGTGTCTCGTCAACCTCAGGCGTCTCCGGTGTCGGGCAGTTATTTCCCGGGCGGAGCGACGCGCCAAGATCTGCAAGCAGATCCTCCAGGCACTGCAGGCGGAATGCATTCCACTCCTGGCAGACAACCTGGCTGCTCCAGCGGCTGGATGCGTCAGTCGGCGCTGCCGCGGCAGCGGGAACAATGCTCGTTGCCGCAAGCACTGCGGCGGTGATGGTGGATATCAGAATTTTTTTCACGGTATTACCTCCTTCCACACGCAAATTGTAACCCTTTTGTAACCGATGTGCAACCCTCAAATGATGCCAATTGTCCGTCCATAGATTTCCAAATATAGTTTGCAATTTGGCGCGGTCTGCGGTATAATAACAGAAACGGAAAGGGGGCATCCGCTTGGAACATCACGGTTTTATCCGCGATATCCTCGACGTCAAACTCGTCATTTTATATGTGATGAAGCGTGTCGCGTTCCCGGTTGACAGCGAGACAATTTACGACCTATGCTACCAGGATGAAACACTGAGTTATTTTGATCTGAAAGAAGCGCTGCCGCAGATGGTGACAACCGGCCACCTGACGCTTGGCTCGGACAACCGCTATTCCATCACCGCAAAAGGGCGCGAGCACGAAGAAGTCATGGAGGATCTGGTGCCGGCACCCGTGCGCGAGCGCGCTGCCCACGCCGTGGCAGTCTACAACGAAAAGCGCAGGCGCGAGGAGATGATCCGCGCAGAGGTTGTCCCGTTGCCGGACGGAGAGTTTGCTGTCCGGATGCAGCTCGACTATGAGCACGGGCAGCTGCTGCGGCTTGAGCTGACTGCGCCGACAGAAAAGCAGGCGAATGCATTTGCCAGCGCATTTCGGGAAAATGCGGAGACAGTCTACCAAAATGTACTGACGCAGATGCTGGACTTCGCCGAGAAAAAGCCGGCCGGAAAGAATTGAATTTTTCCCGTAATGTGATAAGATAAAAGCGGGAAGACGCTCTTCCCGTTATGTAAACGAAAGGAGCGACGCGATATGACATTTCAGTATAAGGAGAAAAAGGTTACTCTCCCCGGCAATGTCCACGCCTATGCCGAGAAAAAAGTAATAAAGCTCCAACGCTATTTCCGTGACGATGCAGAAGCTCTGGTAACTTTCAGCGTCGAAAAAAACATGAATAAGGTGGAGCTGACAGTCCGCTCCGGCGGCACATATCTGCGCGCGTGCGAGAGCACCTCGGATATGTTTGCCTCCATCGATGCGGCGGTTTCCACCATTGAGCGCCAGATCCGCAAGAACAAGACGCGGCTCGAGCGACGGCTGCGCGAGGGAGCATTTCAGCGCACGCCGGAGGACGAGACTTCCTTTGCACCCGACGAGCCGGAAGAGGGCGAGTTCGAGATCGTTCGCACAAAGACGTTTCCGATCAAGCCGATGTCGCGCGACGAAGCCATTTTGCAGATGAATCTGCTTGGGCATACGTTCTTCGCATTTCGCGACGAGGACGCCGATGAGGCATTTGCTGTCGTCTACAAGCGCAGCGACGGCGGCTATGGTATTATTGAGGACAATACCTGAATCAAATTTTCCAGCGGCAGCGCATCGCGCTGCCGCTGATTCCATTCCGAGGTGATTGCTTATGGTAGTGTTTGAACGAACCGCCTGCATTTCCTGTGGTGCCTGCGCGCGTGACTGCTTTCCCGGCGCGATCACGATGGAATCCGGCGCGCCCGTGCTCTCCGCTCCGGATGCATGCATCCGCTGCGGGCACTGTGTCGCTGTCTGTCCGACCGCAGCGGTCAGCATGCCGGACGAGGACATGTCCGAGGTGAAGCCGGCCGCCCCGATGCCGGATGGATCCCAGATGCTGGAGCTGATCCAGTTCCGGCGTTCCGTCCGCCACTATACGGCAGAACCGGTGTCTGACGAGCAGATTGCCATGCTGCTGGACGCCGCGCGCTGGTGTCCGACAGCAAAAAACGCGCAGAGCACGCGCTATCTCATTGTACGGGAGCAAAAACGGGCGCTGCTCGGTGCAGCGATCGATGCGCTCGCCTCCGTCGGGCAGTCCATGCTTGCCGATCCTGCGCTCCCGGCCGACGAGGCGCGCCGTGCGCAGAAATTTGTGCAGTGGCAGGCGGATTTTCTAGCCGATCCTGTCGGAACCGACCCGCTGTTTTTCCATGCGCCTGTTCTGATTCTGTTTCTCTCCGGCGCTGATGCCCGTGATGCGGCGGCTGCAGCTGCTTACGTCAGTTTGCAGGCGGCCGCGATGGGACTCGGCTGCCTGTTCAGCGGGTATTTTACTGCAGTGGCCGGCGCGCCGGCCATCCGCAGCCTGCTCGATCTGCCGGAGAACTGCCAGGTTGCACGCTGTCTCGTGGTCGGACACCCGGCCGTGCAATTCCGGCGCACAGTGCCGCGCAGGCCGGCCGATGTCCGCTGGCTGTGATCGTGATAGCCGCAGCAGCAAACGCTCTTGGCCTGTAAAGGGAGACAAAAGTTCATATCATCCCGACCACGACAGATGTGGGAGCGGAAAAGAGCATACAACAAGGGACAGGCGCTCCGTCAAATGACGGGGCGCCTGTCCTGCTTTTGTTGTACAGCATATTATTTGCATCAGCCGCTCTGCTGTAACCGATGAACGCATCCGTCATCCATCACGGCTCCGCCAGTTATCATTGGATCTCAGGCCTCTGGAAAGGAAAAGGCGCTCTCCTGCTTCCACACATCTCTCTTGCAACTGTGCGCCACTCCGCATATAATAAAATGGGAAAATTTCTGGAGGGTCGGATATGGAATATCTCACCGTAAAGCAGATCGCTGAAAAATGGAACCTCTCGGACCGCATGGTGCAGCAGTTCTGCAATCAGGGCCGCATCCCCGGCGCGCAAAAATTTGGGAAGTCCTGGGCCATTCCGGCAAACGCAGAAAAACCGCAGGACCCTCGTTTTGTCCGAAAGCAGGCAGCGGAAACGGCCACTGCCAGTCTGCTGGACCACACCAACCTGATGCCGTTGATAAACACGCCCTTTCAGCCAGGGCAATGTCTGGCCACGGCAGAGGCAATGGAGGAGGGACCCCAGCGGGACATCGCCATAGCGGAGTATCACTATTTCAGCGGCCAGCCGGAGGCAGCGACAAGGGAAGTCGAGCCTTACCTCACCAGTGACGACATGGGTGCACGGCTGTCCGCCTGCCTGATCTACGCCTATGCAAACCTCTCCATCGGGGAGATCCGGCGTGCCCGGTTTGCACTGGGGGAATTGAACGCGGCCCTGTCCGCCGCAGGGAAACAGTCACCCCAGTTTCAGGCGGCGTCAGCCTTTGTGGCGGCAGCCGGGGCGGTGCTGCTCCATCTGCCCCTGCCGGAAGGGCTGATCTCCACGGAGGACTTCCTGCCCCTGCTGCCCATCGGACTGCGGGCGTTTGCGCTGTATGTGCAGGCCCACTATCTCTATCTGAAAGGGGCTTACGGCCCCAGTGCCGGTACGGTAGAGGCAACCCTTGCCATGGGCGCAGAGCGTTATCCCATTCCGGCCATCTACCTGCATCTGGTGGCGGTAATGGACTATATGAGTCTCAAACAGCCG
>CAZGBU010000056.1:0-7137 GCA_964523945.1 uncultured Oscillospiraceae bacterium | reverse complement strand
TTGCTGCCTGGAAACTGGCCCAGCCAGACGATCTCATCGAGGGATTTGGGGAGCACCATGGTCTGCTGGGAGGAATGCTGGAGTCTGTGATTAAGCCAGACTGGCCAGATGATTTTAAACGCATCATAGACATTACTTACCGTTTCTCTGCGGGATGGCGAAGAGTTCACAACCCGGAAACAGGCCACGATGTGGCCGATGACCTGACCACCACGGAGTTTGCCGTCTCCATGCTGGCAGCCCGCGGCTGGACAAACCAGGAGATCGCCAACCACATGCATATCTCCCCTAACACGGTAAAACGCTATATCTCCACCGCTTTGGAGAAGCTTCATATTCGCCATCGACAGGATTTAAAGCAGTTCATGCTGCGTTAAAAAGCAAAAAACACGACAAATGCCCGCGGGTTTCCCCGCGGGCATTACCCGTTTTTACCCCTCCAGCGGGTGATGGCAAGTGGTCGTTTATATGGTAGATTCTTTTTAGAGAAACCAAACGGAAAGGCTGAACAGTCCCTGGGTGCAGGAAACGAAAGGAGGCGGCATGGAGCGAATCAGATGTCACAACATCGAGGGAGCCGTGATAGATGTCCCCCTGCGCTATGATTTGCAGGCCCAGATGGATATTGAAGAGTATCCAGATCTGATAGAGTATCCGCTCTACACCCCAGCAGGAGAACGGGTGATGCTTACCATCGAAGATGCCTGCAAGTTGGGGAAGACAGCGGATGGGACGCGGTGCATCGACTGCGGCTCCTGCATCTACTACCGCCAGGCCCCGGACTCTCTGCTGGGGGTCTGCGGCCATAAGAAGCACCGCCGCGGCTGAGAACGGCGGGAAATGCAAAACACATCCAGACGGGCCATGGCCCGTCTGTTGGGAGGGGTTCCCCTCCCAACAGGGATTGGGAATGGGAACAAAGCGACCAACGCAAAGGAGGAGACTGATGAAAAACCGTGGGAGAAAACTTTTGAGCATGCTTCTGCTGTGCGCCATGCTTTTGGGTATGGTGCCCGGCCTGGAAACACCGGCCCAGGCGGCCACCAATCTGGCCGGCGGCTTTGAGGGCCAGGATGCGGACGTGTTCTCCGCCCTGGGCTTCGACACCTCCGTGGTTCCGGAGGGCTACAACGAGGACACCACCGAGAACCCCTACGGCCGGGACATCATCCCCGGCAATCAGGTGTTCGAGCTGGCTGTGGCCTCCGCTTCCGGCGCCAGCATTTACGGGAAGGACGACAATTTTTCTTACGATGACGTGGGCAAGATGCCCAGCGGCGCAGCCATGCCCAACGACATGGAGCTCTTTGCCGCTGCCGCCGGCGACTTTGACGGGGACGGCCTCCCCGGCGGCATCGCCTATGTGGACATCGCCGGGAATTCCGGCGACCAGGAGCTTTACCTCTATCTGTATGATGGAGAGACCAACAGCTATGGCGCTGTCAAGGACCTGGGCAGCAAGATCAGCCCGGAATATACCCACCCCAGAGGATATGAGGAGCTGGAGCGCTTTGACTTCAACTGGCAGAACCTGCTTCAGATCACCGCCGGCGTCTACGACGGCGACGGCACCGCCGAGATCGCCGTCTACGTTGCGGAAAACGGGAGCGCCCGGGTGGAAATCTATAAGTACCAGCGTACCTCCCAGTCCGGGGAGAAGGACTGGCTCCAGGCCGGCAACTGGAGCCGGGTGTGGAGCCATGCCCTGAACACCGAAGCAGTGCCCAATATGGTGCCCCTGGAGTCCGGGGATTTTAACCGGGACGGCGTGGATGACCTGGCCGTCTCCTCCGGCAGCAATGTATATAATATGACTTATGCGTCAGTAGATGATGGTGCGGGAACTGCTGATGGCAGGACCTACTATGTCTTGCCGAAGAATCAGATGTATAGCAAAGCCAGCACTGCCACGGTGCTCTGGGGCTCCAAGAGCGGCATGCTCCAGTCCCAAGCCGGCCTGGATCTCAACAGTGCCGAGCTGGGTGAGCAGGTCCGCGTGGGCCTTGCTTACGGCGATGTGGACGGGGACGGGGTCAAGGAGCTGATCGCCGCCGGCCAGCCCCAGTCCGACGCCACCGCCAACACCTCCCGCACCATCACCACCTATACCTATGTGGATGGGACGGGCCTCACGGTGAAGTCCAGCGGCGTTTACAAGGTTGTCGACGGCGCGTAGCAGGAGATGCCGTCCGGCGAGGACGGCGGGACTACACGGACATGGGTCTCCAACAACGGTTTGGACGACAAATACAACTCCCTGCCCTTCATGGCGACCAACGTGGCGGTGATAACCCCGTCTGGCAGCGACTATACCTATGTCTATGTGGACAGCTGCCTGTACCGGTACACGGAGGGCCAGCTGCAGATCTTTTACGCCCTGGACGAGCAGGACGAAAATGGAGATCCCGGCGCCTATTCCACGGAGAGTTCGGGAGACAGGCTGGGCACTCTCTGGGGCGTGGAGAAATCCACAGTGGAAGGAGTGCATGACAATTCCTACGGCTTCTGCGAATACGGCGCGGTGACCGGGGATGTGGACGGCAGCGGCGCGGACCTTCTCTCTACTTCCCTGATCTCCCCCCAGGACAATCAGAAGTATGCGGATCTGAACAACGGCGTGTTCACCCTGTGGGGTTCCGGCGACGGGGTCACTTTGGATGACACCGCCGCGCAAAACACCGCGGGCCGGCATGTAGTCCCGGCCCTGGTGGATGTGGATATGGACACCATTATCATCGAGTACACCGGCGTCCACTATCTCACCTACTCCGACCCCCAGGTACTGGCCATCATCGCCGCGGCCCCCTATTTTGAGGACGTGGACGAGGTGGTGGATTACGACTATGCCTGGCAGAACACCACCTCCTACAGCCGCATCCAGGGAGAGGGCCACACGGACTTTGTCTCCCTGGACTTTGAGGGCGGCGGCTGGCTGGACAACGACATCACCGCCGGCGGCGGCAAGGTGGTGGTGGAGACCGCCGTCCTCTTCACCCTGGAGTGGGAGCAGGAGACCACCAAGTCCGTCGAATATGAGCTGAGCTTCGAGACCAGCCAGGACGAGGACGCCGTGGCCTTCTATTCCATCCCCACGGAGAACTATGTCTACAACATCCATACGCCCGACGGTAAAGGCGGTTACACGACGACTGTCGACATCATTCAGAACACCTTTACCCCGGCTTACCAGATCCTGACGCTGGACTACTACGAGTCCATCCAGGGCAACTATGACGAGCTGCCCCAGATCTCCGGGACGGCCCTGACCTCCACCCCCGGCGACCCGGCCTCCTATCCCAGCTCCGCCAGCGGTTACGACGTCATCGCCCAGTGGAACGACGACCCCGCCGGCGTCAGCTTCGGCAACGGCTCCATCACCCAGACCATCACCATCACCGAAGAACAGGCGGAGAGCTACAATATGGGCGGTGCCTAGGACTTCAAATTGGGCGGCGGCGGTTTCCAGAGCGACCTGCTGCAAACGCAGGTGGAGATGTCCGGCGGCGTCCAGTGATCCCTGAACCCGGCCGGCGGCTGGGCTGACGTGGACCTCACCGGTGCCAGCTTCTCCGGCACCGTCACCAACATGCCCCTGGAGTTCCAGGACTACGGCTACTACTACTCCTGGAAGCTCTTTGCCTACAACTATGTCTTTGAAAACGGCAACAGCATCCCCGTAGTCAGCTATCTGGTCAACGACGTGTCCGCCCCGCCGGAGCTGCCCGAGGACTTCCAGCAGGACTTTGACCGCACCACCAGCGCGGAAAACGTCCTCACCTGGACCTATGACGGGGCGGCCACCAAGTTCTACATCTATAAATACTATGACTTCCCCGTGGGCGGAGGCCTGGAGCAGATCGACGAGATTGACCCCAATGACTCCCGCTATTATGAGGTCAAGCTGGATGGGGAAGGGAGGTCCTACAAGCAGTATTACTACACAGACGCCAACCTGACGCCCTATACGGAGTACCAATATGCCATCCAGGTGGAGCGGCTGAATCAGGTGCCACCGCTGTCCTCCCCCAGCGGCCTGCTCACGGCCCGGACCAAGGCTTCGGAAGGCTATCCGCTTCTGTACATTAACGAATCGGACAATGTCCGTGACGGCAACCTCCTGGTCTATCCAGACAAGAACGTCTACCTTACTGTGGACGTGCAGGGGCCCCAGGGGGAAACCGCTTCCAACTACTACTCCATTGTCCAGTACCAGTGGCAGAAGCTGGAGAACGGCGCCTGGACGGACCTGGTCAACGAGACCGGCGTGAGCCTCACCTTCGCCAACGCCGGCGTGGACGCCGCGGGCAGCTACCGCTGCCGGGTGAACGTTCAGACCCGGGACACCGCCACCTACATCACGGCCTACACCGGTGCGGTGGTGCTGACCCACGCCAAACGGACCTCCTATATCGGCGAGACCACCCTCCGGGTGGAGGATGTCACCGGCGGCGGCATCCAGCTCTACGCCCAGGTGAAAAATGCCCACAGTGACAGCGCGACTGTTCCCGGCGGCACGGTGAGCTTCCTCCTCACCAACACCGCCACCGGCGCCAGCTATACCTATACCGCGGAGCTGGACGCCACCGGTACCGCCAGCAAGATCCTGGAGGGTACCCTGCCCGAGGGCATGTACACCGTGTCGGCCAAGTACAGCGGCTCCTATATCTTCAAGGCCTGCTCCGCCGAGACCATGTACCTGTCCCAGCTGGCCAGCGGCCACACCATCGACCTGCCCGATTCCATCACCTATGGTGACGGGGCCACGGTCACCTTCTACCAGATCAGCAAATCCGGCGGCGCGACCACCAACGAGGAGCAGAAAGCCCACTCCGCCACTCTGCGGGCGGCGGAACCTGCCTCCAGTGTTTACAGAAAGTATGACGCGGAATGGAAAGAGGATTTTTCAGCAGAAAAAAAAATAGGCGGTCTGGAAACAGGAAAATCTTACCGATACAAGGGTCCTGACGGAAACTGGCTGTATTTCACCTATACACGAGAACATGCAGAAGGCAATCATACAGTCCGCCTCTATGAGGATTATGTCGTTTACGAGTACATCGATGTTAACCCCTATTTGACCTATTCCAACGAGGGCGGCAAGTATACGCTGGCGGACGACACCCCCGCGGGCACCTACCTGGTGCAGATGCAGGCGGAGGAAGACGGTCCGGTCACGGAGGTCCTCTTCACCGTGAACCCCCGGCCTGTCACCCTGCAGCTGCCCACGCAGAAGGGGGATGAGGGCGGCGGCGTCGAAATCCCCACGCTGGGCGAACTGGCGGTGGCCGGCGGCAGCTGGGCGCCCTGCGACCTCGGGGAAGACGGCACGCTCAAGAGCGAGATCGCCAACGAGGAAATCCATCCCAAATACTACAACACCGCCGGGAGGGAATTTACCAGCGGGACCGTGGACGACCTCTGCGGCTATTACACCATCCGCTGCACCGACACCCTTGCCAACTACGACCTGAAGTTCCTGGACGGCTCCATCACCATTCTAGGCGGCACCCGAAATGTGACCGTCGCCGTGCGGCCCTTCGAGCGGCAGGCGGTGGGCACCCTCTACGCCGTGTCCCCGGACTATGCCTCCACCCGCGCGGCGGCGGACAGCGATGATGTCCTGATGCAGCAGCATGCCACCGGCACCCGCCTGGTGTTCTCCGCCGTGCCCGACGCGGGCTATGAGATCTACGACTGGTACATCAACGGCGAGGCGCAGAACACCAAGGAGAGCTCCATCGCCCACGTCCTTCTGAACGAGGAAACCACAATCGAGGTCCAGTTCACCGTCAAGCAGAACACCCTCACCTTCGGCACCGCCGGGGATGCCGGCGGCGGCACCATCACCTGCAATGACGAAACCCTCACCAGCGGCAGCACGGTGCTGGCCAACGCCGCCTTCACCTTCACTGCCACGGCCAACGAGGGCTATCACTTCAAGGAGTGGCGCTATACCGAGGCGGGCCAGGGCACGGTGTATGATGACGAGGACGCCGGCACGGCCGGCAGCACCTTTGACCTTGTCATGCCCTCCGCCAGCTGCTCGGTGTACGCCGTGTTCGAGCGGGACTTCTATACCTTCACCTTTGAGGACAAGAGCGGCAACGACGGCCTGGTGGCCTGGTATGAGACCGCCGTGAACGACGCCCCCGGCGCGGAGATGGAAACCGTCTATCTGGAGAGCGGCGATCTGGTCAAGGGCGATACGGTGGTCACCGTGGAACCCGCCCCGGGCTGCGCCTGGGACAGCGAGTATCTTTATGTGTCCACCGGCAGCCAGGGTACTGCGGACTATGCCGCGGGCACCTACACGGTCACGGTCACCGAGGACACCGCCATCACCGGCTACACCCAGCGCGATAGCTATGACCTGACGCTGTCCTTTGACCGGAAGACGACAACCACGGCTGTGCCGGAGGGCATAGAGATCGTCTACACCCTGGACGGGGAGGCGTACTCCTTTGCCTATGACGCGGACAATCCCACCATGACCGTCGAGGACGTCCCCGGCGGGACCGCCGTCAGCGCCCAAATCAACTTCCCGGGCTACTATGACCTGAAGGGCTGGACTTCCAGCGGCACCCAGGTCACCGCCACTACGGATGTCAACCGCCTGGCCACCCAGCTCCAGAGCGGCGGCGCGGTGACCCGGGGGCAGGCCTATTATTACACCGGCAACGGCGAGACTTACTACTTCACCGCGCCCTTTACCGGCACGGCGGAGTGGAGCGGCACGGATGTCACCGTCTACGCCTCTGGCGCGGACTTCAGCATCCCAGCTCTGACCCAGGATGAGACAATCACCGTCTATTTGGAGGAAAAGCCCGCCCATACCGTGTCCCTGACCCCCATCTCGGGCGACGGCGAATACAGCCTGGAGCTCCCCGAGGGCGCTTCGGAGTCAACAGCTCCCAATGGCGTAATCACGGTCACCGTCCACGAGGGCGACAGCCTCACCATCGGCGTGACGCCGGCGGCGGGGCGGACCGTCACCTACTGGCTGACCACCCCGGAGAGCACCGGTGTGACGGTGCGCACCCGGGCCACCTCCCTCCGGTACACCATCCCGGACATTCGGGAGAACTATGGCAATACCGCACAAAAAAGTCAAGCGTAACACAGCCGAAAGTGATATAA
>CAZGBU010000055.1:10167-13243 GCA_964523945.1 uncultured Oscillospiraceae bacterium | reverse complement strand
CAAATCTTCACCCCACCAGTCTTCGACCTTTTCATAGGTCGTGGAGATGCCGATCTCATATTCGGTCGGGATGTACGGGCCGGAGCCGTTGACCAGGTCGATGTCGAACCAGTCAAAGTTGTCAAAGCCGCCGTGCTCCTCAATCCAGCTCTCGTCCAGGATGCCCGGCTGGGAGAGCTGGTACTCCCACATGCCATAGGGCAGTTTAAACTGAATATAGAGCGTCGTGTTGTCATCGGAGACATAGGACGCATCGAGGTCGACATAGGTGTTCCAGTTGCCCGCGGTGCGCGGCGAGCTGGCATTGCGCTGAAGACTCCAGAGCACGTCGCTGGCGAGCATCTTCTCCTGGTTGCGGTTGAATACGACATCGTCGCGCAGGACCATGGTCGCAAGCAGTGTTTCGGAATCAAAGCTGTATTCCGAGAAAATGTTGGAATACCAGACTTTTGTTTCGGGGTCGATCTCAAACGTATGATCGAACACGAGCGTCCGGGACGAGCAGGAGGTGTCAGTGCTGAAGCTGCCGGTGGCGTCAAAGTGGCCGATGAATTTGCCGCCGACGCTGCCGATGGTGATTTCGGTGTACTCGTGGTTTTCTTCGTCGACGGCCTCACCAGCGTCGCCGAGACCGGCGGCGTTTCCGGCTGCGCTGTTGTCATCTTCCGGCGTATCGTCCTCGCCGCCGGACGTGCCGGGGTCCGTGGCAGGCGTAGTATCGGGTTCCTGGGTCGTGGGTTCATCGGTGCCGCCGCAGGCGACGAGCGCAAACACAAGGGCAAAGACGAGAAGCAGTGACAGAATCCGTTTCATCATTTCTTCCTCCTTTATTTGGTTGTCAATACGGATTGCTTCTTTCGTGGGTCTTGCTGTGCGGGAAAACGGATGGAACCGACCAGGGGCAGCACCGCTGCGCTGTGAAGAGCAGGCTCAGCGCCAGGTCTCGTAGGGAACTGGAATCCCGAGCTCGTCGTCCGGGAAGACCGCGTCCGCGGAATAGGTGTAACGGCGCGGCGCGGGCTCGTCGGCCGAGCAGTGCTTTGGCACATAGATAAACGGCTCGTGTTTGCTCCAGTTTTCAAAGTATGCGGTGTTGTAGCAGACGGCCTGCGTCAAATGCCAGATTTTCCACTGGCCGTTTTCAAACACGAAGTCAATACGCAGGAAGCTCCAGTTCCAGAATGCCTGGGGTTTGCCCTCGAGCACATACGTCTCCACGCCGGGGAACATCCACAGTCCCTTGGCCGTGTCGCCGTCGCCGGCGACCTCGACGATGCCGCTCGTGGTGTCGTTCATCACAAGCCGGCCACGGACGTCCTCGTTGATGCGTTCGGCGTTGTCGCTGTCGCGGTCGGTCATATCCTGGCCGAAGCAGCGCGCGGCGGCATCCGCGCCGTTGTACAGGCCCCAGGGCATCTCGATGCGCAGATCCGACCGGTCGGCAAACAGTGCCTGGAGCTTGTTTGTCTGCGAGGCGGTGAAGAAATACGCAAAGCGGCCGGCGAGGTTTTCGCACTCGCGCGCAGCGCGCAGGCGGAAGAGCGCGAGACCCAGTTCTTTTTCGTTGACAGCCATGGTTCAATCTTCCTCCTTCTTGCCCTGCTGCTCCATGACGGTGGCAAAGCCGTGCACAGCGGCGTAGCCGATGCCGATCTCGGTGCGCTCTTTGCAGCTCTCCAGATCGTGGTACGGCTCGGGCGGATCCGGCTCGTTGCACGGGACGATGACGTCGGCCGTGTACTGGAACAGACGCGGCGCCGGGATTGTTTCGGGCGGCAGGTTATGGACGATCGACTCGACCACATCCGGCGCAAGCGCCGGTGCCTCAGCCCAGGAGACCTTGGTGTCGCACTTGAACACCGGCGTCACGCGCATGTTCCGCACGCGACACTCGCCGTCTTCCAGGATGAAATCCCAGCCGTAGCCGCTCCAGGCCCACTCGGCGGAGTATTCCATCTCGTTGGCGTTGACAGGCCAGACGCAGGTCTCATGACCAGGAGAGCGGAACGACAGCCGGCAGGAGAGCAGATCCTCCGCCACCTCGATGACCGGGGTCGTAATGGAGTGGAACATCAGCATGCCCTTCTGCATGGAACTGATGCCGTGATTCGGATCGTCGGCATTGTAGATCCGGTCGGTTTCGTGGCGGTTGTATTCGTTCGACGCGCGCGTGACCTCGATGCCCCATGGCATGACGTGGACGATGTCGTCGCGCTTGGACCACATCTTGTCGAAAAAGAGAGAACGGTCCACATTGTTCGAGTGCATGAATGCATATGCGGAGACCTTGTTCCAGCAAGTGTCGATAATCTCCAGACGATCGGCCTCGTAATTCATTTCCGCGAGGGTCATTTCTTTTTTCATGCCGCACACCTCCCTCAATAGCCGTAGCCCACGTCGATGTCGAAGTTGCTGTATGGCTTCGGCAGAGACGGGTGTCCAAGCGGGTAGACGTTGTCCAGATCATAGCTCCACAGCACGCGCGATGTCGGCTTGCGGTCCGGCGAGTGCGGCGTCTCGTTGAGCTTTTCGTATGTCAGCTTCTCTTGCTCGGTCCAGCAGACCTCGAAGTTGGTCTTCAAAATCGGATGGATCGCCATGTGCCAGATTTTCCAGATACCGTCTTCTTTCTTGAAGTCGACAGCAAATTTCACCCAGTGCCACTGACAGTTGGGAACGCCGTCTTTTTTCTCGCTCAGGCTGCCGATTGTGCACCAGATGGCACGGGCAGTCTGGTTGTCCTCGGCGACCTCCAGCATACGGCCGTTGAGCGCCTGCAGATCCAGATAGCCTTTCCGGGCTTCCAGATCGGCATGCGCGGGCCGCTCCTCAGCAAAGTAGCGCGCGACGCCCGCTTTCCCGTCGTACACGCCCCAGGGCAGCTCAATGCGGGAGTCCGGATCGTCTGCCCACATGGCGAGAATGTCGTCAAAGCGGCAGGCAGCCTGATAGAAGCAGAATCGGCCCATCAGGTTTTCACAGGTGCGCGCACTCTCTTTCCGGCGGACCAGGCGCGCAAGTTCTTCGGGGGTTCGGTTCATCTCATTGCCTCCTTAATTGACTTGCCGCGTCGCGG
>CAZGBU010000055.1:0-10067 GCA_964523945.1 uncultured Oscillospiraceae bacterium | reverse complement strand
CCGGCGCCCGCGGGTATCAGGCCAGCCGAATGGCGGCCCAGAACCCTTCTTCCATGGCCTGACGGGCCTTGCGGGCGCGGACGCAGTCGCCGACGGCGATGGTGTCGAGACAGATGTCCTGAAGCGCGCTGACCGTCTCGGTGTTTGGGCGCATGCCCATTGCAAAGACGATGCCGTCGGCGGGGATAAACTCTTCCTCACCGTCCGCATTGACGGCATATACGACCGTTCCGGGCGCAATGCGTGAAACGCGCAGATTGGTGCGGCAGGTGATCGGTGCATTTGCAAATGCCTGCATCATGCCCTCTTTGTGCATCCAGTTGGCTTCTGGTGCAATTTCGCCCTGCATTTCAATGATGGTGACGTTGCGGCCGCTCTCAGCCAGATACAGGCCGGTCTCACAGCCGACCAGTCCGCCGCCGAGCACCGCGACATTTTTGCCGAATGTGTCCAGCTTGGTATAGACAGTCGTTGCGTGCTCAACGCTCGGATCGTCCAGCCCCGGGATCGGCGGGCGCGACGGCGACGAGCCGACGGCCAGAATGACCGCGTCATAGCCGCCTGCACGGATGAATTCCGGTGTGACAGCGGTGTTCAGCAGTACGTTGACAGCGCTCTTTTCCACCTGATGGATCAGGTAGTCTTTCAGCCGCCGCAGGTCGATCTTCAGGTCGTCATAATCGGTGAATTTCAGCAGGCCGCCGAGTTTGCCGGTGGCCTCGGCCAGCGTGACAAGATGGCCGCGTTCGGCCGCGATTACTGCGGCCTGCATGCCGCCGGGACCGCCGCCGACAACGAGCACGTTCCGCTGGCGCTGTGCCGGCCGGATGCAGTTGCGGAACCGGTTTTCCCGGCCGGACATCGGGTTGACGGCACACACGAGGTTGTTGCCGCCGTGCATACCGGTCAGGCAGTCGAGGCAGCGCAGGCAGGGAATGATGTCGTCCGCACGGCCGTGGCGCGCTTTTTCCGGAAAGTGCGGGTCGGCGATCGACGCACGCGCCATCGCGATGACATCCGCCTTGCCGTCGGCCAGAATCTGCTCGGCCAGCGCGGGATCATTGATGCCGCCGAGCGTGACGATCGGCGTCTTGACACCGGCCGCCTTGATGTCGGCCGCGTAGTGGACGTTGACCCCGTGCGGCAGGAACATGGTCGGGTGGGTGTGAACAGCCTGCGCATCCTCGGTGTCGAGGCCGGCTGAAACGTGAATGAGGTCAACCTTGCCGTCGAGCAGCTTGGCGAATGCAATGCCTTCTTCCTTGGTCAGGCCGCCCTCGATTTCCTCGGAGCCCGACATGCGGTACTCAATCAGGAAGTTCTCGCCGCAGCGTTCCCGGATGCGCTCGATGACCATCAGCGGGAACTTCGCGCGGTTTTCGAGCGAGCCGCCGAACTCGTCGGTGCGGGTGTTGTACAGCGGCGAGATGAACTGGTCAAGCAGCCAGCCATGGCCGCCGTGCAGCAGCACCATGTCGTAGCCGGCGTCTTTCAGGATCTCGGCGCAGTCGGCGAAGTGCTCGGCGACTGTCTCCATCTCCGCCGGGGTCATGCCGTGGATCGGCTGCCCGTCCCAGCGGACCGCGTCAACCGGGCCCCAGGGCATCCAGTCGTCGCCGCCGAAATTGGCTTCACGGATGGCGGAGTTGCCGCCGTGGTTGAGCTCATGCGAGGCCAGTGCGCCGCCTTCGTGGATTGCCATGGCAATCTCGGCCAGCATCGGCTGGTTTTCCGGCGTGACGGCGAATGAGCGCGGATTGGTGGCGCCATGCTCCCGATCGACCGGGGTGTCGCCAAGCGTGACGACGGCAAAGCCGCCGCGCGCTTTTTCGGCAAAAAAGGCGATCATCGAGTCGTCCGGCCGGCCGTTATAGTCCATATGCGACATCATGTGCGGCGCGACGAACAGCCGGTTGCGGAACGTCGTCCGCTTGATGGTCAGCGGTTCGAACAAATGCGGATAAAACGGATTCATAAGCCATATCTCCCGTCTGCTGATTTCTCATTCAGCCTATTGTGCTGATGATAATTTACGCCCAAAGAAGCGGGAATGGAAACAGCAAAATTGCAGACCCCCTACACGAAAGCGGCAGGCGCTGCTTTTTTGCAGCGCCTGCCAAATCGGGATCTGTTTGCTTCAGCAATTCTGCGGCAGCTCGGCCAGCGAGCGGCGCAGCTGTGCGATAAACGCGCCGAGCAGCGGATGCTCGGAAAACTGCCGCTGGCACACATACAGGTGTGTTGTCCCATCGATCGGCTCATAGCCCAGCCCGGGGACGGAAAGCAGAAAGCCAAACCGCCGGTCGGAGACGGCCAGGCAGCGCGTCAGACGCATCTGCGCGCACATTGACTCCACATTCGGCAGGAAACGGACGGTATGCGGCCGTGGGACAACGGATTCCAGCTCCTGCCGGCCAAGCACAAAGTTCTCGGTGTAGCTGCGGTCCCAGCCCGGTACCATCAGGTACGGCAGGTCGATGCGTCCCATCCGCGCCGGCTCCGGCAGATCCAGACCCACGACATCGCTCGGGCCGAACAGGCACAGCTGTTCCTCCGCCACCGGCGTGGCGATGATGTCCTTACGCATCGGCAGATGTCCCTCGGAGTACAGCGCGAGATCGACGGTGCCGCCGGTCAGGTCGGACAGCAGGTCGATGTTGTTGCGCTTGCGGATCGAGACGGAGACCTCCGGGTGCTGCGCGCGGAACGCCTGCACCGCGTCCATCAGGCAGCCAAACGGATTGAGCCACTCCGAGCAGCCGATACTCAGCTGCCGCGACAGCCGGCTGTAGTACCGCTTGGTCTGCTGTGAAGCCAGATTGAGCCGCTGATTGGCCGACTGAAACAGCACATAGTAGTACCGCCCTGCGGCGGTGAGCCGAACCGATTGCCCGGTGCGGTCGAACAGCACGGCGCCCAGGTCGGTTTCAAGCTGCGCAATGTATTTGCTGACGGTTTGCTGCGAGTAGAACAGCGCGCTGGCGGCTTCGGTGAAGCTCTTTTTCTGCGCCACAGTCAGAAAGCACTGGATATAGTTCGTGTTCACGCCTGGCGCACCTCCTGTGCGAGCAGCTCGGTGAAGATCGGCGACCACGGCACACGGCGGTTCTGCAGCCACATTGCCACAATCGGGATTGTCACCGGCAGCGCTTCGCTCTGCAGCCCGCGGCAGCGCCGGACAACCGGGTTTTCCGGTGAGATGGTGTAGCCTGCGCCGCACAGCGCTTCCATATAGACCGAGTCGAGGTTGGGCACGCGGAGAATCTCCGGCGGCTTGCCCAGCCCAAGCCACTCGGCGGCGGCGCGGACGACCGTGTCCTCCGTCTGCCCGCCGAGCGGGGAGAGAATCAACGGCCTGCGTGCGAGCGCCTCGCGGTCAGGCCGGCCGGCATCGTCGCAGAATTCGTGGCTGCAATATGCATTGAGGTGCGCGAGATGGAATGGGATAGAAATATAGGTGTCGGGGTAGCCGGTGATATAGAAAGCTGCGGTTTCCGGCAGGATGACGATGTCGGCGCTGCCTTTTTCGACAAAGCCAAACGTATCAGCTGCCGGGCCGGTCAGATATTCTACGATCAGCTCGGGATGTTCGTGCTTCAGCCGCTCGGCTGCGCGCAGCATCGGGGGAAGATCGCCGATCCAGTCACAGAACGCGATGCGGAAACGCACCTGGCCGCCTCCGGCGGCGTAGTCGCCGAAGTGCATGCTGGCCCAGCTCAGGCTCTCGTCGAGCGTTGTCAGCCAGTTATAATAATATTCGCCGCCCTTGGACAGCTCCATGGACTGGCTGTTGCGGATGAACAGCGGGAATCCCAGCTCCTGCTCCATTTTCCGGATGCTCCGGCTGACCGCCTGCTGCGTGATGGACAGCTCCTTGGCGGTGGCGGAGAAATTTTTGGTGCGCGCGGCAGACAAAAAACATGCTGTGTTCAAGTCATTCACCGGCCTCGCCCTCCTTTTTGACCGCATGACGCGGCGGTGCCATGCGATGGTTTCTGCTATCTCTGCTATTATATCGAAGCGCTTCCAGAATGGCAAGTGTCGTGCCGGTATCGCATTTGAGCGATACCGGAATCGAACATTCCAATATTCTGCGGCTGCTTGGCGGTTGCAATCCGAACGCGGCAGATACTATAATAAATGCGCAGACAATTCAAGTGGAGGAGTCGATCAGTTCAATGGCAAACCGTTTAACAGGGAAAACAGCGATCATCACCGGTGCGAATTCCGGTATTGGTGAGGCGACGGCGCGGCTGTTCGCGCGAGAAGGCGCCAATGTCGTCCTGGCAGCGCGGCGCGCTGAAAAGCTCGAAGCCGTCTGCCGCGAGATCACCGAGGCCGGCGGCCGCGCCGTCGCGTGGCCACCGATGTCACCGATTATGCCGCCTGCGGCGCGCTTGCCGACGCCGCCATACGCTCGTTCGGCAGCCTGGATATTCTGGTGAACAATGCCGGCATTGCAGATAAGCACCGCCCGGTCTCGCGCTGCGAACCGGACTGGTGGGAGCAGGTTGTGCGCGTGGATTTGACTTCGGTGTATCACATGTGCCGCCAGGCGCTGCGCTATATGGAGCAGGCCGGCAGCGGCTCCATCATCAACATCGCATCAATCGGCGGCGTGCGCATGAACTCCGGCGCGGCCTATACCGCGGCCAAGGCCGGCGTGGTCGGCCTGTCGCAGAACCTGGCGCTGCAGTATGCCGGCCGGGGCATTCGCTGCAACGTCGTCTGCCCCGGCCCGACGCCGACGGCGCTCAACACGCCTGACCAGGTCGCTACGTTTGACAGCGAGTTTGCCGCCATCTGTAACGCGCGCATGGATCTGTCGCTCGAGCAGCCGACCGCGGAGGATCAGGCCTATGCCTGCCTGTTCTTTGCCGGCGACGAGTCGATTCATGTGACTGGCCAGGTGATCGTGGTCGACAACGGCATAGCACTGTGAAACGGCGGCTGTCTCACCCGGGGTGGGACAGCCGCTCCATTTCCGCTTGGAACGCGGACATCTTTTCGCGCTCGCGGCTGAAAAACGCCTGCAGCCCGCCGCACAGCGCCAGCGCCTGTTCTGACAGCAGCCGTCCGCCGCGGCGGACCACGCCGATGCTTGAGTGGGGCAGCGGAACATCCAGGCGCACGGCGGTCAGCGGCAGTTCCGGCGCGGTTTGGCGCAGCTTGAGGTAGTTTGCCATCGGCGGCAGCGAGACCTGGTCGGAACAGGCGACGATTGTGCCCTCGAGTGTGTCGTTGTCGCATTCCGAGACGATGCGCGGCGCAAACGCGCCGCGTGTGCGCAGATACTGATAGAGGGTGTCGTCACGGCTGTGGTTGCATACAAAGCGGCATTGCCGCAGGTCGTCGAGCCGGACGCCGCTGCGTTGGGCGAGCGGATGGGTACGCGAGAGCAGCAGGATCCGGTCGCACCGGTCGAGCTCGAGGTATTCGAGCGTCGGATCGCCGGCGCGCTCGGGCGGATCGCGGACGATGCCAAGGTCGACCCGGTCGCTGAGCACATAGTCGACCACCTGCGCGCTCTCACAGGTGATCTGCCGCAGCCCCGCGCCGAGATACGCCTGTTTTGGCAGGAATGGCAGCGCGTCGCCGAGCAGGTCGGGCAGACTCGAGGCAATCCGCAGCGAGTTTTCGCCGCCGTCCGCGCCGCGCTGCAGTGCGCGCACCCCTTCGTCGAGTGTGTCGAGCACTGTCTCGACGCAGGACAGGAAGCGGCGGCCGTCGCGCGTAAGTGTGATCTTGCCGCGCCGGCGCTCAAACAGCGCGACGCCAAGCCCCTCCTCCAGCCGCGACAGGCTGCCGCTGAGCGTCGGCTGCGACACGAACAGCCGCTCTGCGGCCTTGGACATGTTTTCCGCATGCGCGATTTCCCGAAAATACTGCAGTTGCAGCAGATCCATTGGCTGGCCCTCCCGTGTTTGGACTTCTGATTGGATGATACCAGAAATCGGGCTGCTTGTCACGGCTGGATCTGTGGGGATATTGAAATATCAATAAGGAGACAGGAAAAATGGAACAATGCGGCGTTATGATCCCAACGTATGATTTTCAGGGCAAGACGGCAATTGTCACCGGCGGCGGCAGCGGCATCGGCTTCGCCGCGGCCGTGCAGCTTGCACACTACGGCGCAAACGTCGTGGTCGCCGGTGTGCCGGCGGAGCAGCTCGAGCAGGCTGCGGCGCAGATCCGCGCGGCCGGCGGCGTCTGCGAGGCGGTTGCGGCGGATGTGTCCGACAGCGGTCAGGTCGACGCGATGATCGCACGTACGGTCGAGCGCTTCGGCCGGCTCGACATTTTTATTCACTGTGCCGGTATCGGCGGCGAGGTGCTGCCGCTGCTCGAGCAGACCGAGCAGATGTTCGACCGAGTCATCGAGGTCAACCTCAAGGGCGTCTTCCTGTGCACCAAGGCTGCGGCGGGGCAGATGATCCGGCAGGGCGGCGGCGGACGCATCGTCAACACCGCCTCAATCGCCTATATTGAGGGTGGTGGTTTCCACGGCCCCTACGGTGCGGCAAAGGGCGGCGTCTGCATGCTGACGCGCACGATGGCCGCAGAATGGGCACAGTATGGCATCGGGGTCAACACCGTCTGCCCGGGTCTGACGCGCACGCAGATCAACCAGACCATTCAGGATGACCCGGCGCTCTACCGCGCGTTCACGGAGAAGATCCCGCTTGGCCGGATGGCCGAGCCGGGGGAGATCGCTTCGCTAATGCTATATCTTGCCTCACCGGCGGCGGCGTTTATGACCGGGTCCGTGATCGTGGCAGACGGCGGCGCCACGGTCGGTGGGCTGTAAACGCTTGCCCCCGGCTGCCAGCTGTGGTAAACTGACAGCAGAGCGCGGCACCAAGCCGCACTCGGTCAGGAGGCATGCACGATGGAGTTGACCCAGCTGCACTATTTTGTCACCGTCGCCAGGCATGAGAGCCTGTCACAGGCGGCGCGGGAGCTGTTCGTCTCGCAGCCTGCACTCAGTCAGAGTATCGCACGGCTTGAACAGAGCCTGGGCGTGCGGCTGTTCGACCGGGTGCAGGGGCGGCTGAAGCTCAACGAGGCCGGGCGCATTCTGCTGCGCCGTGCCGACACCGTGTTCGCGCAGCTCTCGGCTGCGCAGGATGAGCTGCGCGGCTACTGCGACAGCCAGAACGGTCACATCCTGGTCAGCTCCGCGGTGATCGATGCATTTGTCTCCGTCATCAATGCGTATCTCGAGCAGTGCAGCGCCGTCCGCGTCAGCTACAATCTGACGAGCCGGCAGACGGCCATCAGCGACCTGTTGGAAAACCGTGTGGAATTCGCGCTTGTGCCCGATCCGGTTACGGATGCGCGCATTGAGCCGCTCGAGCTGTATGAAGAAGAGGTGTTTGCTGTCGTCGGCCCGCCGCACCCGTTCTGGGGCCGCCGGAGCGTCCCGCTGACGGAGATTGCCCGTATGCCGGTCGGCTGCAACCCGTCTGACGGCGACGAGGCGTTTGTCGAGCGCCTGTTTGCTGCCGTTGGCGCCCGGCCGAATATTATCACCGACTCGAATGAATCGCAGGTGCTCGTGCATATGACGGCACTCGGCAAATGCCTGGGCTTTGTTCCGGCGCGCGTTGCGGCGAAGCATCTGCGTGAGGGAGGCGTCCAGCAGCCGGTCCGCATGGAACCGCCTGTGCGCCGGTCGGTATACATTCTGCGCCGCGCGGGCCAAACGCTCTCGGAGCAGAGCCAGGCGTTTTTTGACTTTGCTGTGCAGTTCTGCCGCGAGGAAAACCGGGCTGTTACCGCTTATCTGCAGGAATACTACCGCGAAGAGGCATAAGATTTTGCCGCGCCGATCCCGGCGCGGCGCTTTTTTGCCTATTCGCCGGGCTTATCCTGTCATAAGATTCCGGAAATTGCCCTGCCCGCCGCAAGCTGGTACAATAAAAGCGGAAATCTGAATCAATGGAACAGGGAGGAGCATACGATGAAAAACTATCCGCATCTGTTTTCACCGCTTCGGGTCGGCACGCTGACGCTGAAAAACCGCATTGCGCTCGCGCCGATGTCGTTCACCAAGCAGCACCCGGACGGCGGCTATCCGACGGAGAACATTGCGCTGGTTGAGGCAGTTGCGCGCGGCGGAACGGCACTGATTACGCTTGGCGAGAGCGTGATCGGCACCAAGCATGGCAAAACCCACGTCGATATGACGATGCTCGGCGACCCGCGCATGAAGCGCTCGTTTTTCCAGATGGCCGAGGCCGCGCACCGCTACGGCGCAGCGCTTTCGGTTGAGGTTTCGCATGGCGGCGTGTTCTCCCCGCCTGCGTTCAACAACGGCCAGGCGCCGATGGGTCCGAGCAAGTATCCAAACGACCTCGGCTTCAATCGCGGCGACGGCGAATCCGTTGTGCCGATGACGGTTGAAATGATGGAAGAGGTCGCCGACACGTTTGCCGACTCGGTGGAGACCCTCAAAGACGCCGGATTTGACATGGCGCAGATCCATTTTGGGCACGGCTGGCTGATTCACCAGTTCCTCTCGCCGCTGTTCAACCGCCGCACGGACGAATATGGCGGGTCGCTCGAGAACCGGCTGCGCTTCCCGCTGATGGTGCTCGACCGCATCCGTGCGCGCGTCGGCCGGGCGTTTCCGCTTGATGTGCGCATCTCCGGCTGCGAGCCGATCCCGGGCGGCATGACGATCGAAGAAGTCGTGGAGATCTGTAAGGCGATCGAGAGCCGCGTTGATATGATCAGCGTCTCCTGCGGCGGCGTGTTCCATCCGTACACGGCCGAGCGCATGTCGCCGCAGATCTTTTTCCCGCGCGGTGTGAACGTCTATCTGGCGGAGGCGGTCAAAAAGGCCGTCTCGATCCCGGTTTCAACGGTCGGCGCGCTCGCACAACCGACGGAGCTGGAAAAAATCATTGCCGGCGGCCGTGCCGATGTAGTGTATATGGCGCGCGCGCTCGTCGCCGACCATGATCTGCCGATCAAAGCGATGCTTGGACGTGAAGATGAAATCCTGCACTGCATCCGCTGCACACACTGTCAGGATTCCTCGGCGCGCCAGCCGTACCGCCTGATGCGCTGCTCAATCAATCCGACTGTCGGCTTCGAGGGCGAGCACCCCGAGTGGGAGCAGCCTGCACCGGTGAAAAAGCGCGTCGTTATTGTCGGCGGCGGTCCGGCGGGTATGCAGGCGGCGTTGACCGCCGCGTGCCGCGGCCACGATGTGACGCTCTTCGAGCGCGGCGACCGGCTGGGCAGCATGCTTGCGTTTGCCGACTATGTCAGCTTCAAGAGCGATATCCGCATCTACCGCGACCGGCTTGCGCAGCAGGTCCTGAAGCACCCGAATATCACGGTTCATCTGAATACGGAGGCGACGCCGGCGCGTGTCGCCGAGCTGCATCCGGATGCGGTCTTTGCCGCCATCGGCGCCGAGCCGGTGATCCCGCCGATTCCGGGCGCGGACGGCAAAAACGTGATATGTGGCAGCGATGTTGCCGGCCACGAGACGGCTGTCGGCCAGCGCGTTGTGATGATCGGCGGCGGCCTGGTTGGTGCGGAAACCGCCATCCATCTGGCGATGCACGGACGCGACGTTACTTTGATTGAGATGACCGACAAGATCGCCCGCGATGCCGATCAGGCGCCGCGCGAGGCCACACTGCGCCAGCTCACCGAGCGCGAGAATATCCACTGTCACGTCAACACCCGCTGTACGGCGATCACGCCGGAGGGCGTGACATGCGACGGGCCGGACGGCACAGTGACCTTCCCGGCCGACACAGTCGTCCTCGCGGCCGGCATGCGCGGCCTGACCGAGCAGGCCTACGCGTTCGGCGAGACAATAAATGAGTTCCGCGTCATCGGCGACGCCCGCAAGGCCGGCAAGATCCTGAACGCCACGCGCGACGGATTCTTTGCTGCCATCGCACTGTAACCGGCACGCCCGCCCGCGCAGAAGCGCGGGCGGGATTTTTTCTGCGGCGCAGCAGAAAAGGCTTGACTTAAAGTCCGCTTTAAGTGCTATGATAAAAACGATCAAACAGCATGCGGGCTGGTCCGGGCCGGCGCGC
>CAZGBU010000054.1:0-13407 GCA_964523945.1 uncultured Oscillospiraceae bacterium | reverse complement strand
CAGTTACATTGTCCCGGTCGTCATAGGTAAACCAGATCTCCTCATAGAAATAGGCAGCATACAGTGGAACCGGCAGGCCATCGTAAAAGCTGCTGCAATAGACGGCGCGGCCGGCCTCATCATACGCCCAGACCTGCGGCGGTGCGGCACCGTCCGGATCATAGATCGTCTTCTGCACAATTGCGCCCGCATCGTCATATTCGTATTCCACCGACAACGCCCGCACGCCGCTTTCATCTGTGGCATAACGTGCTGTCGGCCGACCGGCTTCGTCATACTCGTAGTCAAATGTATACGCATGCGTGCCGGTCATGGCAGCGCACAGACCGTCGGCGTAATACGAATAGCGAAATTGGCCATCGTCCGCCAGAACATAGCCGTCTGCTGCGACCGGCAGCACCGCACCGTCATCGGTGCCATCCTGCGCACCGGTTTCCTGCTGCGTGTTGTCTTCCCCCTGTGCGCCGGTTTCCGTCTTCGTCGGATCGGAGGCCGAGAGATCGGGTATGTCATCCGGCTGCGCTGCCGGGCCGCCGTCATGCCGGTTGAGCAAAAGGCCGATCCCGGCGCCCGTCAGGCAGCCTGCCACAACACAGGCTGCCTGACGGGCGCCGGCCAGACGCGCCGGCGCCGCGGCGATGCCTGTGGGGCAGGCTCCGGCGCAGCGGACACAGGCGGCTCCTGCGCGGCCGCGCCCACCGGCTGGCCGCAGAACGGGCAGAACAGCGAACCCGTTTTCACCTGGTTCCCACACGACTGACAATACATATGCGGCGCACCCCTTTTCCGGCGGAGCCGGGCACGATCTTCTGCTCCCATGGTAGCATAAAATGGAACAATACGCAAGGGACAGCCCGGTATCGGGCGGTCCCTTGGTTTATTGTCTGCTGAGAATGGCGCGGGCGGCACACACTCCGGACGCGCCGGCCTGTGCCAGGCCGCGTGTAACGCCGGCGCCGTCGCCGATCGCGAACAGATTTGTCTTCTCGGTCTCCAGCTCGCTGGTCAGTTTCGGCCGCGCGGAATAGAATTTGACCTCCACGCCATAGAGCAGCGTATCATAGTTGGCTGTTCCCGGTGCGATTTTGTCGAGCGCGTAGATCATCTCGATGATATTGTCCATATGTCGCTTCGGCAGGACCAGTGACAGATCGCCCGGCGTGGCCGCAAGTGTCGGCCGGACATAGGATTGCGACAGTCGGTGCTCATTTGTGCGTGCACCGCGCAGCAGATCGCCGAAGCGCTGTACCAACACACCGCCGCCAAGCATATTCGACAGCGAAGCGATATGCTTGCCATAGGCATACGGCTCCTTGAACGGCTCAGTAAAGCGGTTAGAGACGAGCAGCGCGAAGTTTGTGTTCTCCGAGCGCAGCGCCGGATCGGCGTAACTGTGGCCGTTGACTGTAATCAGGTCATCGACGTTTTCCGACACGACGTGGCCATATGGGTTCATGCAGAATGTGCGCACCGTGTCGCCGTACTGTTTGGTCCGGTAGAGCAGCTTGGACTCGTAGACGACGTCGGTGATATGCTCGAACACTTTCGCCGGCAGCTCGACCCGCACGCCAAGATCAACCTGGTTGTTCGTCAGCTTCAGCCCCAACCGGCGACACTCACCGGCGAACCATTCTGCACCGCCGCGGCCTGGCGCCGCGACGCAGAATCTGCATGTTACGTCGCCGTCCGGCAGCGTCAGGCGATAGTCCTCGCCTTCCGGGTTGATCTGTTCCACCGCCGTATGGAAGCGGAATTCACAGCGCTCGCGCAGATATTCGTAGATATTGGTGAGGATCCGCAGATTATTCTCGGTGCCGAGGTGTTTGCAGCGCGCCTGGAGCAGGTGCAGGTCGTTCTCGAGCGCACGCTTCTCAATGGCACGGGCTTCCGGCGAATCGGTGGAAAAGACCTGCTCGGTCGCGCCAAACCGGACATTGACCGAGTCGACATAGTCAATCAGCCCGATCAGTTCCTGATCCGGCATGTATTCGCCGAGCCAGCCGCCGAACTGCGTGGTAAAATTGTACTTCCCGTCGGAGAATGCGCCTGCACCGCCGAAGCCGGACATGATCGAGCACGGCTTGCAGTGGATGCAGTCTTTCACCTTGCCGGCAACGATCGGGCAGCTGCGGCCATAGATGTCCGCACCGTGCTCGATCACCAGAACGCGCAGATCCGGCCGCTGAAGCGTCAGCTCATAGGCCGCGTAGACACCGGCTGTGCCGGCGCCAATGATGCAAACGTCGTAGTTCATGGTAAACGTCCTCCTTGACCGCCGCAAATGGTTTTGCAATTTCCAGGCGGATTGCGTATAATAGGGATCACAGGAATCGAAACGAAGGTGATCAACATGTATGATGGATTTGTCAAGGTCGCTGTCGCCACGCCGCCGGTCAGCGTGGCTGACCCAGGGCACAACGCCGCACAGATCGCCGCACTGATGCAGCACGCCGCCGCAGCCGGCGCAAAGCTCGCCGTATTCCCGGAGCTGTGTATCACTGGGTACACCTGCGGCGACCTGTTTTTGCAGCAGCAGCTGCTCGACGGAGCGCTGTGTGCACTTGAGCTGCTGTGCTCGGTCTCGCGCGGACTGGATCTGCTCACGCTCGTCGGGCTGCCCGTCGCGGTGCGCGGCCGGCTGTACAACTGCGCGGCAGCCGTCTACGACGGGCGTATCCTCGCACTGATCCCGAAAATTCATTTGCCGAACTATACGGAATTTTATGAAAAGCGTCATTTCTCCAGCGGCGCGGGCGTCTCGGAAACCGTCCGTCTTTGCGGCCAGGAGGTGACGCTCGACGCGCGCGTGCTGCTGCGCCACGAGAAGCTGCCCGCGCTCGCGGTGGGTGTGGAGCTGTGTGAAGATCTCTGGGTGCCGCAGCCGCCGTCCGGCGCGCTGGCTGCCGCCGGCGCAACCGTGATCTGCAATCTTTCTGCCAGCGACGAATTGGTCACCAAGGACGATTACCGCCGTGAGCTGGTGCGCAATCAGTCGGCGCGGCTGGTCTGCGCCTATCTGTACGCCGACGCGGGCGAGGGCGAGTCGACACAGGACCTCGTCTACACCGGGCACGACTTAATCTGTGAAAACGGCACGGTGCTGGCCGAATCCAACGGCAAAACCGGGCTGCTCCTCACGGAACTGGATGTCGCGCTGCTCGAAACAGAGCGGCGGCGCATGGACGGCTTTGACCCGACCGTGCCGCTTCGGGAGGTGGCCTGGGGCGGCGAGCTGACGCAGACCGGGCTGACCCGTCCGGTCGCACGTGAACCGTTTGTTCCGGCCGATCCGGCGCAGCGCGCGGCGCGCTGCGAGCGGATCATCACGCTGCAGTCGCTCGGTCTGAAGCGCCGAATCGCGCACACCAGTGCGGGCAGTATTGTGATCGGTGTTTCGGGCGGACTGGACTCGACGCTGGCAATGCTCATCGCGGCCAAGGCAATGGATCTGCTCGGCCGCAGCCGGAGCGACATCATCGCAGTCACGATGCCGTGCTTCGGCACAACGCAGCGCACGCGCTCCAACGCAGAGATCCTGGCGGATTCGCTTGGCGCGACGCTGCGCACCGTCGATATCACACACGCAGTAGAGCAGCATTTCCACGACATCGGGCATGACCCGGAAGCGCTCGATGTCACTTATGAGAACGCGCAGGCGCGCGAACGCACGCAGGTGCTGATGGATATCGCCAATCAGACCGGCGGCTTTGTCATCGGTACCGGCGACCTGTCCGAACTTGCACTCGGCTGGGCAACCTACAATGGCGACCACATGAGCATGTACGGCGTCAACAGTTCCGTGCCGAAGACGCTTGTCCGCCATCTGGTGCGTTACGTCGCAGACACCTGCGGGATCCCTGTGCTGAGCGAGTGCCTGCTGCGTATTCTGGCAACGCCGGTTTCGCCGGAGCTGCTGCCCGCGGTGGATGGTGAAATCTCGCAGAAGACCGAAGAACTGGTCGGGCCATACGAGCTGCACGACTTTTTCCTCTACCACACGGTGCGGCGCGGCTGTCCGCCGGTCAAGGTGCTGCGTCTGGCACAGTACGCATTTGCCGGCGACTACGATGACAAGACGATCCTGCACTGGCTGCGGTCCTTCTACCGCCGCTTTTTCGCGCAGCAATTCAAGCGGAGCTGTCTGCCGGACGGGCCGAAGATCGGTTCCGTGTCGCTTTCACCGCGCGGCGACTGGCGCATGCCGTCGGACGCGTCGGCCCGGCTCTGGCTCGATGAGCTCGATGCGCTCGCCGCCGGCAACTGAGCGCACACAAACAACCTGTATTTTAACACAGCCGCTTCCCCCGGGCAACCCTCTTTTGAAAACAAATCTTGCGGCCAGTTCCTGGTCGGCGCCATGCCACACTGCTGGGAGACCGGCACGGCAGGGCAGATCCTTCTCATGCGCACCCGTCTGATCCGGCTAAAAAATGCGCGCCCCGCTAAGCGGGGCGCGCAACTATTTCTGTTCAGCCAGCACTGGACACATCCATACCGCCCGGCCTGGAGATCCGGCGAATCTGCGCGCCAAGGCCCTGCAGCTTGCCGATGATGTTCTCATAGCCGCGCTCGATATAATGGACATCCTCCACCGTTGTGACGCCCTGTGCCGCCAGCCCGGCAATCACCATCGCCGCCCCGGCACGCAGGTCGAATGCCTTGACCGGGCAGCCATAGAGCGCGCTGACACCGGTTGCCACTGCGATACGGCCGTCGACCTGAATATCAGCCCCCATCCGGTTGAGCTCTGCGGCATAGCGGAAGCGGTTATCATAGATCCCCTCGGTGACAATGCTTGTCCCCTGCGCAAGCGCCAGACAGACCATCGCCTGCGGCTGCATGTCGGTCGGAAATCCGGGATACGGCATCGTCTTGATATTGGCACGGCGCAGCGGCCCGGTCCGCTCGACCAGGATCGAGTCGTCAAAATCGGTGATGCTGACGCCCATCTCCTGCAGCTTGGAGGTAATGCAGTCCATGTGCTTCGGGATTACATTCTCGACCAAAACACTGCCGCCGGTCGCGGCCACTGCCGCCATATAGGTACCGGCCTCAATCTGGTCGGGAATGATGGTATAGGTGCCTCCCGACAGGCTTGGGACGCCGCGCACCTTAATCACGGCCGTGCCCGCACCGGAAATGCGCGCCCCCATCGCGTTGAGGAAGTTGGCCAGATCCACAATATGCGGCTCTTTTGCACAGTTCTCGATGACGGTCATGCCGTCGGCCAGCGTCGCAGCGATCATGATGTTCATTGTCGCACCGACTGAAACGATATCCAGATAGACATGCGCGCCGTGCAGGCCATGCGCCGCATTGGCACGCACATAGCCAGCCGTCTGCTCGACCGTGGCGCCGAGCGCCTCGAAGCCCTTGATATGCTGGTCGATCGGACGGACCCCGAAATAGCACCCGCCCGGCATCGCCACCTGCGCGCGGCCAAAACGACCGAGCTGCGCGCCGATCAGGTATGACGACGCACGGATGCGGCGCACCAGTTCTTCCGGCGCGACGGTGTTGCGGATGTGCGCACAGTCGACCTCGACAACCGACGGGCTGAGACGGCGAATGCGCGCACCCATGCCGCTGAGGATGTCCAGCAGCAGATGCACATCAGAAATATCGGGAAGGTTTTCGATGCGGCAGGTCCCATTGACCAGAAGCGCCGCCGGCAGAATCGCGACCGCAGCATTCTTCGCGCCGCTGATTGCAACGCTGCCATGCAGCGGGCGACCGCCTTGTATCACATACTTGTCCATGTATCTCCCTCTTTATCCTGAGTATGTCCCACATGGTAAGAATCTTGCATTCCTTTTTTACCCTGTGCAAGTATAGCACAGGGTAAAAGGCTTGTAAAGAACAAATTACAAACCGTAACAGAAAGCGTAACAAAACGCATCCGGATTGTGAACGGCCACAACCTCATTCCGCAGCGCTGACCGTGCCATCCGTTCCATTGACATAATACGTTCCCGTATCCGTCTGCACACGCCAGACAGGGTCGAGCCGGACCGTGGAGGCGGACGCCGTCTGCGCGCGTACATAGCCCTGTTCGACCGCGACGATCTCGCTGCCCACCCAGCCAAGCGCATCGCGGCTGTTGAAAAAGGCCAGCAGCGCATCCGCGCAGGCAATGCAGGCCGTCTCGTCGGCGCGGCTGGCCGCCTCGCCGCCCGTGTAGAACACGCCGGTCATCTGGGTCAGGCTGCCGTTGGAATAGGTCAGCGTCATCTGCGCCGAATAGGCTGGCACGCCGCCGACTGCCTGCGTTGCCGTCACGGTGTAAATGCCGGCGCTCTGCCGCTGCGCATCAGCAACCTCGGCACACACAAAGCCCATCTGATTGAGCAGACGCTGCGCCGCGCGTGTCAGATCACTGCCAGATGCGGCGAGCGGCTGCGTCAATTCGGCGGAGAAGTCCGCACCCTGTACAAACCGGCAGCTTCCCGTCTGTGCACTGAATACGCTCGTATACCGACCGGTTCCGACTGCGCTGCTGACGCCAGCGCCCAGCAGTGCCTCGGCTGCAGCAAGCTGTTCATCCGCGTCATACTCGAGTATAAGCGGATAGAGCGTTCGCTCCTCCGGGATAATCGCCGGATCGAGCGAAACACCGTAGCCGGCAAAGAGCGTCTGCAGGTTCTCATAGAGCGACTGCTGATGCTGCCGCTGCTCACGCAGTGCCGGAACAACGATCGCCAGCAGGAACAGATTGACAGCCAGCAGCAGCGCAAGCACGATATTCTTGATTTTGGAGTCCGGCACCGGCACTCACCCCGCTTTCGTCCCGACCGATTCCGCCCGGGTCAACCAGCCCGCCGTCAGCGCGCCGTCGCCCGTATCCGCATAGCCGATTTCCAGCCAGCCGCCATCGGTCAGCGCCTGCGCCAGCCGCGCGGGCAGCAGCGAGCAGATCTGCGCATTCACTGTATAGCTGCGCAATCGCACAGTGCACGACTCGATCTGCGTTCCGTCAAGCACTACGGTTGCCGCCGGCTCATCTCCCAGCGTGACAGCAATGCCATTGAGATAGTAGCCAAACGAGAGTGTCAGTGTTTCGCCGGACTGCGCACAAGCTGTCAGATACAGTGACTGTTCACCCAGGAATCCATCTGCAAGCTCAGACAGCAGCGCGCGCGCCGCCTCGATCCGCGCAGCAATCGAGTCGCCATCCGCCGCAAAGCGTTCGTCGGCACGGCCGCGGTTGGAAAGCGTCACCGTCCCGTCGAGTGCAATGCGCAGTGTGCAGTCGCTCTCGCTGAACACTACTGTTCCATCCGCTTCGGTGTAATATCCGTCCCCGTAGGGGTTGAACCCCATCCGCGAGGCGATCTCCGAAACAAAATCCTCTGAATATACACTGGCCGCTTCGGCGCTGTAGATTGGATACTGCCCCGTCAGATCATACAGCGCCAGCGGCGCAAGGCCGGACAGTGTCTCGCTCTCAAAGGCAAACGCCGTTCCATCCGGCCGCAGCGCATCCATCTCACGCGTGAGCTGTTCCGGCTGCAGATAGGTTTTACAGAACCAGACATTCGCATCGTCGCCAAAATACAGGAAAACCGCATCGTCGCGCACGCTGAGCACAAACCAGGCGGCCTCGCCCTCACCCTGATACTCCGCCTCCAGCCATTCGGCCAGCGCCGAGAGCGGAACTATGCCCGGATACGCAAAGTAGACACTCGGACGGCCAAGCGCCTGCTCTACCGCGTTCATCGTGCTCGTGCGTGCCGTACCAGCGACCTCGAGCGCCTGGCCCAGCGCACCGCCAAACTGCTCATAGAATGCGGCAAGCTGCGCTTCATCATACATTGCGCTCGCACGGCCGGCATCCGTGCAGACAGAGATCTGCACCGGACGTGCTGCCGCCTGTGCTGCGAGCCGCTGCTGCGCGCCCGTCTCGCCCGCCGCGCCGCCGAACAGATCCGACAGAAATTCCACCCCCGGGATCGTCGTCAGTGCGCCAGACGCCGCCGCCATCACAAACAGAACAACCGCACTGCATGAGAGCAGCACAATCAGCGCAGCCTTGATCCATTCCGCAACACGGCGTCTGGTCATGGTTCGCTCCTTTCGGAATATCATGTCTCGTCGCCGGCTGCGGGCAGTGAAATGGTGACCGTTGTGCCCTCGCCGTAGACCGAATCAATGTGGATGCTGCCCTCGTGCTGGCTGAGGATCTCCTTTGCGATCGACAACCCAAGTCCTGTGCCGCCCGACTGGCGCGAGCGCGCCTTGTCCACCCGATAGAACCGCTCATACAGGCGCGGCAGATCCTTTTCCGGAATTCCGATGCCGTTGTCGCGTACAATCAGCCAGACCCGGCCATCGGATGCGCCGGCTTTCAGCTCGATCCTGCCGCCGTCGGGCGTGTATTTGATCGCGTTGGAAACAATGTTCATAATGACCTGTTCAATCCGCTCGCGGTCACAATTAACCATCGGCAGATCGTCCGGCACCTGGACGAAAAGTTCGTGGCGGTGGTTCTGCGCGTCGAGCGAAACGGCACGGCTGACATTGCGCACCGCCGCCGAGAATGCAAAGCGCGTCACATGCATCTCCATTTTGCCATAGTCGAACCGGCTGAGCGTCAGAAGATCCTGTACAATACGCGTCATGCGGTCGGTCTCGCTGACAATGACACCCATGAAATTCCGCCGCAGATCCTCTGTCATTTCTTCGCCCGACTCGACCAGCGTCTCGGCATAGGATTTGATGTTCGTCAGCGGCGTACGCAGTTCGTGGGAAACATTTGCTACAAACTCGCGGCGCATCTCGTCGGTGCGGCGCTGCTCAGTCACATCGTGGATCAGTACCAGCACGCCGCCCATCGCCTGCTCAGCGGAATACGGTGCCAGGAACAGTTCCAGTTCCCGATCCCCGACATGCTTCTGCGCCTCAAGCGACTGCGGCCGGCGCAGTGCCAGCACGTCGGAAAACGGTGCCTGCTCTGCAAACAGCTCGTCGTAGTGCACCGTCGGGTCGATCGAGCGCGCAAGCATCTGTACTGCAGCCGGGTTATAGTGGATAACGGTTCCCTGCGCATCAAAAGCGACGACCCCGTCAGTCATATGCAGGAACAGTGTCGAGAGCTTGTTGCGCTCGTTCTCCACCTCACTGAGCGTATTCTGCAGCACCTGGGACATGTTGTTAAAGTTGCGCGTCAGCACGCCGATCTCGTCACGGCTGGTCACCTCAAGCTTCTGCGAAAAATCGCCGCTCGCCACCTGCCGGGTGCCGGCCGTCAGCGCACGAATCGGCGTGATCAGGATCTGCGCCAGCACAAATGCCAGCACCACACAAATCACAAGCCCCAGTGCCAGCGAGCGGAGAATAATATTCATGACCTCACTGGTCAGAAGATCGACGGTGTTCTTGTTGTCGATGACATAGACGATGTAAAACGAGTCACCCGATTCGACCGGGATGGCCAGATCCATGTAATCGGCGGTGATCGAGTTCTCCTGCCCAACCTCGCCATTCATCGCGCGCAGGATGTTCTCCGTCGCAGCCAGCTCTGTCGTCTGGTCCGATCCGGCCAGCACCTGCCCGCTGCGGTCAAGCACATAGACGTTGCGGCCGGAGATGTCGATGCCGAGGTCGGCTTGCGCCATCAGCTGTTCGCGCAGCCGCTCCGGTGCGCTCTCGAGCGCCGCCGTGCGCTGCATCTGGCTGATGAACGTCTCGGAAAACGTCCGCTCCATCTGTCGGTAGAACTCCCGGATATAGAAGTTTCCGACGCCGTTGATCAAAAATGAGCCGACGACCGTCATCAGCGCCACAATCAGCAGCACCATGATGAGCACCAGCTTCATGCGCAGCGAGCGCATACCGTCCCTCCTTCCCGTTGCGGTAATTGCAGCGCTCAGTTGAACGCTGCGAACTGGTAGCCAACGCCGCGCCGGGTCAGTATATAGACCGGCGCGCCGGGGTCGTCTTCAATTTTTTCTCGCAGGCGGCGCACCGTGACGTCTACCGTGCGCATGTCGCCGAAATAATCATAATTCCAGACATGCTCCATCAGCTCTTCGCGGGAGAACACCTTGCCCGGCGAAAGAATCAGATATTTGAGCAGATCATACTCTTTCTGCGTCAGTTCAACCGGCTCGCCACGTTTGGTAACGCCATAGGATTCGATATTGACCGCCAGATCGCCACAGGTAATCATGCTGCGCTGCGCGCCCATATCGATGGAACGGCGGCGGATATTGGCCTTGACACGCGCCATCAGTTCGCGCATCGAAAACGGCTTGGTGATATAATCGTCTGCACCGGTTTCAAGTCCAAAGACCTTGTCCTCTTCACCCTCGCGCGCCGTCAGCATGATGATCGGCACCGCCGAGCCTCCGCGCCGCAGCGCCTCACAAACATCAAAGCCGTTCATCTCCGGCAGCATGACATCCAGCAGAACCAGATCCGGATCCGAGGTGCGCGCATACTCCAGCCCATGCACGCCGTCATATGCCTCGATTGTATCATATCCTTCTTTCCGCAGATTGAATTTGAGGATTTCTACAATCGCCTTTTCATCTTCCACGATCAGAACCGTCTTGCCCATTCCGCCGTCTCCTCCGTTGCTGTGCGTTTCGCCGCCTAGTGCGGCCAGTATCGGTAGCATTTCTCATCTTTTAGATTATATCACATGATACAAATACTGTCACGCGCGAAAAAGCCGGACCGGGCACAGCCCGGTCCGGCTTGTAAGCCGATCTGGAATTGTATCATGCACCCTTCATCAGCCAGCGGCCGCCGATCCAGGCGATCTGGATCTCGTCGCCCTCGGCAAGCTGTACAATCTGCTCGCTGTCTGCGTACACCTCAAACGGCTCACTCTCGCCAATGCGTGCATGCAGCACGCCGTCTTCCGTTGAAACCACCTCTGCCGCCCGATACTGCGTCATCAGAATCATGTCGATCGTACCGTCGCCTGTGTGGTCGATCACAGTGATCTCCACATCCTCGCCTGCGCGCACCAGCTCCAGACGGGTCGAAGCGTTATAGTTGTAGTAAAACTGTGCGTCTTCGCCAATGGTCATGTTGACACGCTGGAGCATCTGCGCCAGCTCTATAAAGCCATGGAACGTGTAGTAGCCCTCGTATGGGCTGTAGGTCGGCACACCGACGACTTCGCCGTCACGCGCATAGAGCACGACATAGCGTCCGAGCATATCCAGTCCGGTGGAGACCTCCAGCGCACGGTGATGCGCAAGCTGAGAAAAGCCCGCCTCCAGGCGCTGATCCTCCTGTGTCAGATCCGCGTACTCGTTGGCAATCAGCAGCTCGGAATACTCCACGACGCCATAGCGGTATTCCAGCAGTGTCTGCGGGTTCATCAGTTCGTCGAGATGATAAACCGGTTGGCCCGCTTCATCGTAGGACGCGATGGCATAACTCTGCAGCGCGTTGAAAATCAGCAGACATGCGTTATCGCGGGTGATGGGCTGATCATAGTAGTCGTAGAAGCCGTCGTAGATGCCGGCCGCACGGGCATCTTCATCGACGCGATCCGCCCAGCCTGTACCGGTATAACGCGACGAATCATAGCCAAGCGCGCCGAGCAGCATTTTGGCCAGCGCGCGCGGTGTGACCGGGTCATTAGGGTAAAACAGTCCGTTTGTGCCGGAGATAATTCCGTTGCTGTAACAGTAGTTGATATACGGTGTGAACTGCGACCAGGCCGGCACGTCGAGGAACAGCTGCACATATGCAGCCTCCGGACTGTCCGTCATAATCAGCGCAACCATTTTCGCAGCCGCCTGGCGGGAGACGGTGCTGCGCGGGCGGAACGAGCCATCCTCATACCCAGAGATCACACCAAGGTCGCAGAGCATCTGCACTGCACCGATGTTTTCAATTCTGTCACTGTCGGAAAATACCGGCGACGCGGCTGCTGTGGCCGGCAGGCAGAGCGCCGCCAGCAGGCAGAAGACAAGCGCAATCAGGCTCAGTCGTCTCATGGTTCCGCATCTCCTTTCCAGATTCCAAATACCGTAACCAGTATACCCCGCCTGGGCAGCCTGCGTCAATGCAGCGGGGCAAACTGTAACACACCTGTAACGTTTGGGGAACCCGGTTCTGGATTGACAAGCTGTTTATTCGCATGCTACGCTTTTAGCCGAATACAGCGGCTCCCGCCGCAGGAAAGGTTGATCCCCCAATGTCTGGCAAAAAGTATCAATATGTTCGAAAGACGTTCCGCCACGAGGGAAAGCGCTATGAGGTCACGGCAAAAACCGAGGCTGAAGCCATGGAGAAAATGGCACGGCGGAAGCTCCAGCTCGAACAGAAGTGGAAACCAGGTCAGGAACTGACCGTCTCTGACTGGTACCTGCAATGGCGCGCGCTGTACAAGGAAAACAGCGGCATCACCGCGAAAAGTCTTTCGTCCTACGACGAGGAATTCCGCAAGTACATCCAGCCTTCAATTGGCAGTATTCACCTAAACGACGTACACTACAACCATCTGCAGCATATTTTAAACCGCGGCGCCGGGATGTCCTATTCGCATCTGACCAAGATCCGCTCCCTGATGCAGCAGCTGTTTTTTCGGGCGCATCAATCGCGGCTGATCTCTTTCAATCCGGCAGACGGGCTGCAGTTGCCCGCCTTCACGCGCAACGCACGCCGCTCGCTGACGCGCGAGGAGCGCGAATGCTTTGAACGCGTGGAGCCAACTGTCTCCAGCGGCGAAATTTATTATGCAATGCTGATGACAGGTATGCGGCCCGGTGAGCTGGCCGTACTCCAGTGGCGCGATATTGATTTCGAGAAAAACGAGATCAACGTCAGCAAAGCGCTTGAGAGCGGGTCGCAGAACAAAATCAAAGGGACTAAAACGATTGCAGGAAACCGACTGATTCCGATGCGCAGAGCGCTGGCTGAACGGCTCCGCGCGCGCGCCGGCAAGCCAGACGAATATGTGTTTACGCGACCAGACGGCGCGCGGCACACCTCGAATTCGCTGCACAAGCTTTGGACGGAGCTGCGCACCGCAATGGAAACTGATCTGCAGCAACGCGGCCGCGAACTTGCAGGCGATCTGGTTCCATACTGTCTGCGGCATACATTCTGCACCGATCTACAGGATGCCGGCGTTCCGATCAATGTTGCAAAAGATTTGATGGGACACAGCAGCATCTCCACCACCGCTAATGTCTATACGCACCGCAATCAGGACACGCTGCACAACAATATTGCACTGCTGGATAAGGCGGTGAAAAAAACTTCTGTTCATCGTGTCCAATTGCGTCGAATCGGTGGAAAAAATGACGGAAAAACACGAATAAATCGGTGGAAAAAAACTGATCAAACGCCTGGAAACGCCGTGATTTCAATCGTTCTGCAATTTGTGCAACCTGAAAAAGGTTCTGGCCCTGGTGCTGGTCGTCGCGATGATCGCGTCGTTCT
>CAZGBU010000053.1:0-13546 GCA_964523945.1 uncultured Oscillospiraceae bacterium | reverse complement strand
ATGGATAAGCCGGGGGCGAATCCCGACAAGATCAAGCAGCAGCTGATGGAATACGAACTGATCCCGGAGGAGTACGGCGGCGATACGATCTGCTGCCCGATCTCGGCCAAGACCGGCGAAGGGATCGACAACCTGCTCGAGATGGTCATTTTGACCGCCGAGATGCGCGAGCTGAAGGCCAACCCGAACCGCGCCGGACACGGCACGGTCATCGAGGCGCGGCTGGACAAGTCGCGCGGCCCGGTCGCAACGCTGCTCGTGCAGAACGGCACGCTCCACCAGGGGGACATCATCATCGCCGGTACGGCCGTCGGCCGTGTGCGCGTGATGACCGACGACAAGGGCAAGACGATCAAGAGCGCCGGCCCGTCCGTCCCGGTCGAGATCACCGGCCTGTCCGAAGCGCCGAGCGCCGGCGATGAGTTCGACGCCGTCGCCGACGAGCGCATGGCGCGCGAGCTGGTCGAGCAGCGCAAAGAGCGGCAGAAGACCGCCGCTGCCAACGCGATGACCAAGGTCACGCTCGACAACCTGTTCGCGCAGATGCAGCAGGGCGAGATGAAGCAGCTCAACCTGATCGTCAAGGCGGACGTCCAGGGTTCGGCCGAGGCGGTCAAGGCCAGCCTGGAAAAACTCTCGAATGATGAAGTGCGCGTCAAGGTCATCCATGCGGGTGTCGGCGCGATCTCTGAGTCGGATATCCTGTTGGCTACCACGTCCAACGCAATCGTCGTCGGCTTCAACGTCCGGCCCGAGGCGTCGGCTGCGGCGCACGCCCAGCGCGACGGCGTCGACCTGCGCATGTACCGCGTCATCTACGACGCGATCGACGAAATCAGCGCAGCCATGAAGGGCATGCTCGCACCGAAGTTCCGCGAGGCCGTCATCGGGCACGCCGAGGTGCGCCTGACCTACAAGGTTTCCTCGGTCGGCACCGTCGCCGGCTGCTATGTCAAAGACGGCAAGGTCGACCGGAACGCACAGGTGCGTGTGCTGCGTGACAACATTGTCATCCACGAGGGTGTCGTCGGCTCACTGCAGCGCTTCAAGGACTCGGTGAAAGAAGTTTCCGCCGGCTATGAGTGCGGTATGAGCATCGAGAAATTCAACGACATCAAAGAGGGCGACATCTTCGAGTGCTTTGTTATGGAGCAGATCAAGGACTGACGCTCCGGATACGGTTTTGTTTGGAGCCGGCGGCTCTGCCGCCGGGAGAACGGGCGGCTGCTATGCCTGCCGCGCTGCGTCCCGCATCGGGGCGCCAGATCCAAAGGAGAAACACTATGGCATCAAATCGACGCGGACGCATCAACGACGAGCTCCAGCGCGAGCTGTCTGATCTGATCCGCAACCTGAAAGACCCGCGCGTGCAGGGGCTGATCTCCGTCACGCACGTCGAAGCCACGCCCGACCTGCGCTATGCGACGGTCTATATCAGCGTGCTCGAAAAGGAGAAGAGCGCCGGCGTGCTCAAGGGCCTGAAATCCGCTGCAGGGTTCCTGCGGCGCGAACTGGGCGCGTCCATGCAGCTGCGCTACACGCCGGAGCTGATCTTCCAGGAGGATCACTCGATTGAAAAGGGCGCGCGCGTGTTTGAAATCCTCAATCAGCTCGAGCGGGAGGAAGCCGGCCATGATGACTGACATCCGCGGCGCGGCGGCGTTCCTGCAGCAGCACGACAACTTCCTGATCCTGACGCACCGCCGGCCGGACGGAGACACGGTCGGCTGCGCGGTGGCGCTCTGCCGCGGCCTGCGTGCAATCGGCAAAGAGGCGGCGATCCTGCGCAATCCGCAGTTTACGGCGCGCTATGTGCCGTATCTCGAGGGGCTGGTCGTGGCGGAAGAGCCGGCGGATGCGTGCATTGTCACAGTCGACACCGCCTCGACCGGGCTGCTGATGCTCGGCGGCGAGTCGTTTGCGGACCGTGTCGACCTGGCCATCGACCATCACAGCACCAACGACGACTATGCCGCATTGTCCGTTGTGCGCGGCGACCGCGCCGCCTGCGGCGAGGTGATCTACGAGCTGCTGATCGCGCTCGACGCGCCCATCCCGCCGAAGACGGCCGAGGCGATCTATGTCGCCATTTCGACGGACACCGGGTGCTTCCGCTATTCCAATACGACGGCCAACACGCTGCGCATTGCGGCAGAGGTCAAGGAACTGGGCGCGGATACCTATCATGTCAACAAGACAATTTTTTCAACCAAGACGTTTGCCCGGCTCAAGCTTGAGGCGTATCTGATCGATACGATGGAGCTGATGGCAGACGGCCGTGTCGGTGTGTGCAGCCTGCCCGAGCAGGTGCTGCGCAGCATCGGCGCGACCGAGGACGACGCCGATGATATTGCCGGCTTTGCCCGCGGCGTTGAGGGTGTGGAAATCGCGGTGATGCTCCGCGAGGTCGAGGACGGCAAGGGCAAGGTCTCTGTCCGTACCGACGGGCAGCTCAGCGCGGCGGCCATCTGCCGTCATCTCGGCGGCGGCGGCCATCCCGGCGCGGCCGGCGCAACGGTGCCGGGCGGGATCCCGGCGGCGCGCGCGCAGATTCTGGACGCAATCCGCGCCGAAAGCGGCCTGACGCTCTGAACCGAAAGGAGGCGGCGGCGTGCCGAATGGTATTGTGATTGTAGATAAGCCTGCAGGCTGGACCAGCCATGATGTGGTTGCCCGGCTGCGCGGGGCTTTTCACGAAAGACGGATTGGCCACGGCGGCACGCTTGACCCGATGGCGACGGGGGTCCTGCCTGTTTTTGTCGGCCGCGCGACCCGCGCAGTCGAATTTTTTGAGGGAAGCGACAAAGAATATCTCGCCGGGCTGCGGCTTGGCCTGACGACAGACACACAGGACATCACCGGGACCGTCCTGACGGAGCGGCCTGTGACGGCGACGGAGGACGACCTGCGCGCTGCGCTTGCGGCGATGACCGGTCCGCAGATGCAGACGCCGCCGATGTACTCGGCGGTCAAGGTCGGCGGCAAAAAGCTCTACGAGCTTGCCCGCGCCGGACAGACGGCGGAACGAAAGCCGCGGCCGGTCACCGTGTATGCGTTTGAGCTGTGCGGGGGCGCCGGGGCGGACTATCAGCTGCGCATCCGCTGCTCGAAGGGGACTTATGTGCGCACGCTGCTGGCCGATCTGGGCGAGCGCCTGGGCTGCGGAGGCTGCCTGTCGAGCCTGCGGCGGACAGCCGCCGGCGTCTATAGCGAGGGCGATGCCGCTGCGCTTGACGCGATCCTTGCGGCCGATGATCCGGCGCGGTTCCTCCGTCCGGTCGATACGATGTTTGCGGCCGCGCCGCCGGTCTATCTGGGCGCGCCGGAGGAGGAAAAGATCCGCAACGGCACGGCGGTGCCGCTGCGCGGGCTGCCGCCCGGGCAGTACCGGCTCTACGCGCCGAACGGCGAATTCCTGGCACTGGCTGCGTATGACGGTCAGGCGCTTCGCACGATCAAGAGCTTTTTTGAGGTGAAGTAATGTGCCGCGAGTGATCGCACTTGGTTTTTTTGACGGGGTCCATCTGGGCCACGCCGCGCTGCTGCGGCGCGCAAAGGAGCGGGCGGCGGAATACGGCGTGCCGGCCGCTGCGCTGACGTTTGACCAGCACCCCGATACGCTGGTGACGGGCGAGCATGTCGCGCTGATCAACACGCGCCGCGACCGCGAGCTGCTCCTGCGCGGGCTGTACGGCATGGACGAGGTGCTGCTGCTGCACTTTGACCGCGAAACGATGCACACGCCGTGGCAGACATTTGTGCGGGACTATCTGGTTGGCGAACTGGACGCGTGCCACGTCGTCTGCGGGCACGACTTCCGCTTTGGCGACCGCGGCGAGGGTACGCCGGAGCGGCTGAACGCGCTGTGCGCCTCGCTCGGCATCGGCTGCGATATCATTGCGCGCGTGACGCTCGACGGGCAGACCGTCTCCTCGACGCTGATCCGCACCCTGATCGCAGACGGGCAGATGGAGCGGGCGAACGAATTCCTCGGCCATCCGCACCGGCTCTCAGGCACGGTGGTGCCAGGCCGGCAGCTCGGCCGGACGATCGGGATCCCAACGGCCAATCTGGCTGCGCCGGCAGGCATATTGCAGCCGCGCTTCGGCGTCTATGCTGCGCGCGTGACGCTCGAGTCCGGCGCGGTCTATCCGGCTGTGACCAATGTCGGCATCCGCCCGACGGTTGACGACCGGACGAACGTTACGGTCGAGCCGTGGCTGCTCGGCTTTGAGGGCGACCTGTACGGCACGACAATCCTGGTCGAATATCACCGCTTTCTGCGGCCGGAGACGAAATTTGACGGGATTGATGCGCTGCGCGAGGAAATCCTGCGCAATGCGGAGCAGACACTGGCGTATTTTCAGGAGGTGCCGGCATGGCAAAGCAGGAATGGACGCTGAACGAGGGGTTTGATGATCTGCTCGCGGTGATTGAGCGCGGCGTGCTCGACGGCAGCATGTCGGCCTCGCTGGAAGACGGGAGCGATTTTTCCAGCGGCGGCGCGCGCTGCGCCGTGCGCGTCTTTGAGCGATACAGCTGGACGGGCGGCAATCGCCTGAGCCTGACGGTCACGCTGTTTCAGGCCGGCGGCCCGGTCCATGTGTCGGCCATCACGGGCGGCGGCAGCCAGGCCGTGTTTTTCAAGCTCAATACCGTGGGCGAAGACGCGTTTCTCGATGCGCTGGCCGAGGTGCTTGCGCGCTACGAGTGAGCGAAATACGGCGGCGCCGGATGGCGCGCTTCATCCATAAAAACGGCAGGAAGCCAGGCGGCTTCCTGCCGTTTTTTTTGCGCCGGCGAAGGATCTTCAGCGTTCCCGGTCGTACGGCTCCTCCGTGCGGTATGCGCGCACCGCGCGAATGTCTTCGATCGTCCGGTTGAGGAGGTACACAACCAGGCAGGCCACAAACGACGCGAGCAGGCAGCCGGCCGGCAGCGCGAGGATGGCCGCAGCCGCGGCAAATGCCCCGCTGCGTGTGCAGCCAAAATGCCAGCCGAGCCAGGCTGCCATCACGGCCAGCGCCACGCCGGCCAGCCGCAGTGCAATCCGCACGGCCAGACGGAGGATGCTGTGCCTCTGGCGCAAGTTGACCGCCCCCTTGTGCTTGGACTAATGGTAATGCTATTAGTAATTATAAATCTAAAAACCGATGTTTGTCAACATCACTTTTAGCTAAACTAATAGCAAAGGCGGTGCTGCACATGCAGGAGAAAAAAGAACTCAATGTTCAGATTGGTCGGCAGGTCCGGCAGGCGCGCGAGCAGGCACGGCTCACGCAGGAGCAGCTTGCCGAGCGGATCGATGTTTCGCCGCAGTATGTCTCCGACCTGGAGCGGGGCGTGGTGGGGCTGTCCATCCAGACGCTGAAGCGGCTGTGCCTGGCCCTCGGCGTGAGCAGCGACCAGATCCTGTTTGCGCTGTCCCCGGAAAACGACCTGACCGCGCTGATGGAAAAATGTCGCGGCCTGTCGCGCGGGCAGTTCGCACTGCTCACGGAGATGATCGACTGTTATCTCCAGGCAATTGCGCTCGAACGATTGTCGCAGGCATGATTGCAATGCTGCACGCCCGGCTGAGCATGTGCTCAGCCGGGCGTGTGATTTTTAAAAAATTTGCCGTGCAGCGGGATTTTTCCACTGCCCGCGGGGTATTCCTTGTGAAAGCGCTTTCAACGATCGGGAGGTGAGGGCCGTGACGGATCAGGCGTTCCGCGGCTGCGTGGAGCGATATGCGGACACGGTGTTCCGGGTGGCGTTCCAGAGCCTGCGCCATCGGGCCGACGCCGAGGATGTGATGCAGACGGTGTTTCTCCGCCTTTTGGAGAGCCGGACGGTGTTCGAGAGCGAGGCGCATGTGCGCCACTGGCTCATCCGGGTGGCGGTGAACGAGAGCCGGAAAGTGCTGCGCTCGCCGTGGCGCCGCCGCCGGGTGGAAATCACGGCGTGGCAGGAGCCGGCCGCGGCGGAGGATCCCGCGCAGCGCGCCCTGTATCAGGCGGTGATGGCGCTGCCGGAGAAGTACCGGCTGAGCATCTATCTGCACTACTATGAGGGATACGCCGTGAAAGAGATCGCCGACGCGCTGCATGCCAAGCCGTCGACGGTGCAGACCTGGCTGATGCGGGCCAGAGAGAAGCTGCGGGGTGCGCTGACCCCGCCGGAGGAGGAATCAGAATGACACAGCGAGAGCTTTATCAGGCAGCATTCTCCCGACTCAAACCCTCGGAAAAACGGGTACAGGAGGTTATGAACATGACGAATGAAACAACAAAACGCCGCCGGGTGAGCCGGCGGGCGCTGACCGCGCTGGCGGCCTGCGCGGTGCTGTGTTTATCCGTGGTGGGGGTCAATGCTGCCACCGACGGCGCCGTGATGGGCTGGGTCGTCTCCGTGCTGGGGATGGAGGATCCGTTCCACACGACCGGTACGCTGGCCGATGGGACCGTGGTTGATATTACCATCCAGAACGCCTGGGTGGAAGAGCGCGATGGCCGCGCGATCCTGGTCATGCCGCACGAAGAGGTGGATATCACCGAAGCGCTCGAAGCGGACGGCATTTACCAGTATGCTTACACAGCAGACGGCTACACGTTGCGGGCGGAAGTCACCGGAACCGCGGCGGACTGGACCATCACGGTGGAGCTTGACACCGAAACCGGCGAGCACAGGACGTATACATTCTGTTCCGATCCGGAAATTGCCGATTCATGACCAAGGGGCAGGCACAAAAGTGCCTGCCCCTTTCGCTTGTCCAAAGGCCGCATGCGGCCTTTGGACAAGCTGCAGATCCGGCATGGATTGAACGTGAAAGGGAGCTGCCGGGTTCCCTTTCACGCTTTTCCGCCCTTGAACCCTTTGGCCGGCGCGGTTTTGGACAGCCGCAGGGCAGGCGTTTGACTGGATACCGGAAGACGGAGCCGTTCAGAGCGTGCAGCCGAGCGCGGCGGCGTCGCGGATGGCGTACATCGCGCTCGACGGGTGGACGCAGTCGCCGACCGGATGCACCGGAATGCCGAGTGATTCGATCGCTTCGGCCAGCGGCGCGCCGGGCTGCCGGCGGCCGTTGACGACGAGCGTGTCGCAGGGGATCGTCTGTTCGCCGTCCGGCGTGGCGAGCAGCGCGCTTCCGCCGCCAAATGAAACGAGCGAGGTGGATTTGAACTGCTGCACGCCCAGGCGCTTGAGCTCGCCGAACGTCGGCCAGCTTGTGCCGCGCTCATAGCCGCCGCCGGTTTTCGGGCCCGGTTCCACGATCGAGACGGCGCGGCGTGCGCTGTGCAGCATCGCGTCGATGTGTTCGGGCGGCGTCACCTGATAGACGGTCAGGAAATAGAGCTGCTCAGGCGAGAGCGATGCGCCGCGCGCAAGAAAGCGTGCTGTCTCGCAGCCAATAAAGTCGCCGCCGAGCACAATTACATTCCGTCCGGCTGCGGCCGGGCCGGAGAGCACATCCCGCACCGTCAGCACGCGCACGCCGTCTGTATCGGCGAGTGCCGGCGCGGCGGGCGGCGCGCCGGTGGCGAGCACAACGGCGTCGTAGCCCTTTGCGTCGTCGGCCGTGATCTCACAGCCCAGCAGGACCGTTGCGCCTGCTTCGAACAGCGCGGCTTCGTAATAGTGGATCAGATTGGTAAACTCATAGCGGGTCGGCACTGCGGCAGCCAGACGCAGCAGACCGCCGAGCGCACGCTCCCGTTCGGCGAGCGTGACGCGGTGCCCGCGGTGTGCGAGCCGGATAGCAGCTTCACAGCCGGCCGGCCCGCCGCCGACGACCAGGATCTTTTTCACCGGATCTGCGGGTGCGTCCGCATCGATCTGATACTCGCGCCCGGCCAGACCGTTGACAAAGCACTCGACCGGCCGGTCGAAAAACGTGCGCGACAGGCAGCCCTGGTTGCACGCGACGCAGGTTCGAATCAGCGCCTCCTGCCCGCGCTCGGCCTTGCGGGGCAGATCCGGATCAGCGATCAGCGGCCGGCCGAACGAGACGATGTCGCACATGCCGGTCAGCAGCAGCTCCTCGGCCTTTTCCGGCCGGTTGACGCGCATACCACCGATGACGGGGATGGACACCGCGTCGCGGATCCCCTGCGCGAGAAAAGCAAGGCCGCCCTGCGGGTCGTCCGGCGGGAGCTGCGGGACGCTCGTCTCATGCCAGCCGCCGGTGACGTCCAGACAGTCGACACCGGCAGCCTCGGCACGGCGGGCGAAGTCGATCAGATCCGCCTCGGACACCGAGCCGGGCATTAGATCGCTGCCGCTCATGCGCAGCAGCACCGGATAATCCGGCCCGACTGCTTCGCGCACAGCGGCGATCACGCGGAGCGGGAAGCGCAGGCGGTTCTCCCACGACCCGCCGTACTCGTCCGTGCGCAGATTGGTCAGCGGGGAGAGAAACTGTGAGATCAGGTATCCGACCGATCCGCTGATCTCAACCGCGTCAAAGCCGGCCTGTTTGGCCCGCACGGCCGCCGCCGCCCACAGGCGGATCGTCTCGTCGATCTCCGCGGGGGTGATCTCGTCGGCAACCTCGCGCGTATAGCTGCAGAAGGTCGGGCTGGGCGAGAACGCCCGGCCAGCCGGCGCATCCTGCTTGGGCATATAGCGCCCCGCGTGGTAGAGCTGCACCGCCACGGCCGCGCCGCGCGCGTGCATCCCATCGGTGAAGACCTTCCACGGCGCGATCATGCGGTCGTATTCCAGGCTCATCGTGTGTGCCTTTGACCCATAGTCGTCGAACCGGCACGAGCCGACGACAATCAGTCCTGCGTCGCCTTCGGCGCGTTTGTAGTAGTATTCGCAGAACCGGTCGGTCGGCAGGCCGTCCTCCGTGTACAGGTGGTGCATCGCCATCATTGCGATGCGGTTCTTCAGCGTCAGCGTCCCGATCTGTATGGGTGTAAAAAGTTTGGCGTAGTTCATGGTGTCTCCTCCCCAGGCGTGCGGCCAGCCAGCGCCATTGCGCGCGCAGATTTGCTTTCAAATGCCTCGGTCAGGCCAAAGCGTGCGATCAGCTCGTCGCGCAGGGCGAGCAGCGGCGCGGCAGGGCCTGCTTTCAGCTCCAGCTCAGCCTCGCACACGGCTGCGCGGCCGGCTGGCCCGTAGAGGAAGCCGTCGTCGAGCGCCAGCTCGATCTGCGCGCCGGCGCGCACAAGCAAAATGGCCGTGCGCGCAAACGACGCGCCGCACAGCACGCGGAATTCATGCAGCGCCAGCAGCCCGGCCGGTGCCCCATCCGCCGCCAGCGCTGCCGCGGCTTCCGCCGGCGAGGCGGCCGCACACTCCCACTCGCCGTGCGCGTAACCCTCGCCCGGCGTTTTGCAGGTGTAGACCGGCGCGCCGCCGTCGGTGCGGCGGCTGCGCAGCATCCATCCCGGCCGGCCGAGCGAGCGCAGGTCATAGTAGACCGTTTCGAGCTGCTGCGTATGTGCGGGCGCCTCCGGCGCAAACGCGTCTGCAATGGCGCGGAGCACGGTGCGATCCGGCACGGCAAGCTTGCATTCAAATTCTGTTCCCATCCGGCGAACCTCTCTTTCTTCTCTCAGTATATCCCGGCGATCGCCATTGCGCAAGAAATTTCGAGCCGCATCATTTCCGCGTTCATTTCCCGACAGAAACGGCAGCCACAATATGGTAAATTGTGGTTATCCGAAAGGGGAGTTGACGTATGAAACAGACACTGCGGCGGTCAAATACGATGCGCGCTGCGGCGGAACGGATGGCAGAGGCGATCCTGAGCCGCCCGGTTCTGCGTGCTGCTGCCGTGTGCACGGCCTATGGTGCGGGCGGATTGGTGCTGGCGGGGGCGGGCGTGCTGGGCGCGCCGCTGCCGATGGCGGTATGCCTGATTGCAGTCTCGCCGATCGGAATGCGGGCATTGGCCGCGCTGGTCGGCGCGCTGCTGGGATATGGCCTGTTCTGGGGCCTGTATCTGGGGCTGGAGGGCATGGCGGCCGCGCTGCTGGTCTTTGCCTGTGCGCGAATCTTTGCACCGACGCCGTATTATGGCCGGCTCTGGTTTGCGCCGGCGGCCTGCGCCGCGATGACAGCCGTGATCAGCGGCGTGTTCACGCTGGCTGTAGACTGGTCGGCACAGGCGGCTGCGCTGCTCAGCGCAAAGGTGCTGCTCGCGGCGGTCGGGGCCGTTGGATTCCGGCGGGCTGTTGCCGACGGTGACCGGTGGGCGGAGCTGTTTTTGACCGTCTGTGTGCTGATGGGACTCGGTGCTGTCCCGTTGCCGGGCGGGATGACGCTCGGCGCGGTTGCGGCTGCGGCCGCATCCATCTGTGCTGCGGGGACGGCAGTCGGTGCAGCGGTGGCCGGCGTGTGCGGCCTGGCGGTCGATCTGGCGATGGGAACGGGCGGCGCGGCCTGCACGGCGTTCCTGCTGGCGGGCGTACTGTGCCTGGCGTTCCGCACGCCGTCCGGGCTGGCGCGCGCAGCGCTGTTTACCGTCGCGGCGACAGCGGGTGTGCTGCTCAGCGCCGGCGCGCCGCTGGCGCTGATCCCCGCGACGGCACTGGGTGCGGCGCTGTCGATCCCGCTGCCGGGACTGATGCTGCGCCGCCGCCCGGCTGCAGCGGAGCCGGATGTCTCCATGCGGACACGGCTGTCGAGCGCGGCAGATGCGCTCGACACGATCCAGACATTTTTGCAGCAAAATGCCGCCCCGGCACGGCAGACGGACGCGGCGGTCGTCTTTGACCGGACGGCGGACGGCATCTGCCGCTGCTGCGGCGGCTATGAACGCTGCTGGGAGGTGGAGGCGACCCAGACCTACCGGATCCTGAGCGCGGCTGCGCCTCAGATTCTCTCACGCGGCATGGCGGTGCGGGAGGATTTCCCGCCGGAATTCCGCTGCTGCCGGCTTGACGGCTTTATCCGAACCGTCAACAGCGAGGTGGACGAGCTGCGGCTCCGGCGGATGTTCCGGGCGCAGACGGAGCTCTCGCGCAAGAGCGCACTCGACCAGCTTTCGCTGCTTGCGTCGTTCCTGCGGGCCAACGCGCAGCAGATGGAGCGGACCGCCGTGCGGCCGGATCGGTACCGGTGTGAGATCGGCGCGTCCGCGGTGGGACGAAGAGGACCCGGAATCTCCGGCGACCGCTGCGTGAGCGTGCGCGGCCCGGCGCATAAGATGTATGTGCTGCTGTGCGACGGAATGGGGACCGGCTCTGGTGCGGCAGAAGAATCGCTGCATGCGGTTGAAGTGCTCAGCAGCCTGCTGCGCGCCGGTGCAGCGCCGGAGGACGCCATCGGCCTTCTGAGTGCAGCGCTGGCGCTGCGCGGCGGCGACGGCTTTGCGACCGTCGATCTGTTTGAGGCTGATCTGCTCAGCGGTGAGGCCTGCCTTTATAAACAGGGCGCGGCGCCCTCGTATCATCGGCGGGGCGGCCGCGTCGGGCAGGTCGGGAGCGCGACTGTACCGCCCGGCCTTGCGGCAGGAGGGGACTGCCGGATCGGGCGGTACAGCCTGTCCCTGAGAGGAGAGGATTGGCTGGTGCTGGTCTCAGACGGCGCCGCGGGCAAACAGACCGAACAGCGCCTGCGCGACTGGACCGGCACCGCGCCTGCGGATCTGGCAGAATGCCTGATCGCAGGGTGTACGGGGGAGGACGACGCGACCGCGGTGGCGATCCGCCTGCGGCCGTATGCCTCCGTGTGACAATATACCAAATATCCGATACAATTTTTGTCGAATCCGCACAGGTGGGAAATATTTCCCGCCTGTGCGCGTTTTTGCGTATGACAATCGCACGATTTTGTTATAACGTATGCCGAATTCCGGCAAAGAATTGTTTGCTATTCGGCTGCAATTGGTGTAAACTATAGGCGTTCAATGGAATAAAACACAAGGAGGATACACCGTATGAAAAAACTCGAAGTCGATATTGCCGTTGTTGGCGGCGGTATGTCCGGCCTCACCGCTGCAACGCAGGCGGCGGAAAAGGGCGCGAACGTCGTTCTGTTCGAGAAGGGCTCCACGCTCGGCGGCGCGGCCAATATGGGCATGGCGTTCTTCGCGGTCGAGAGCAAGTATCAGCGCGACCAGATGGACACCTACACCAAGGACGAGGCGTTCAACTTCTTCATGGAGTATACGCACTGGAAGGCCGACGCCAAGCTCGTCCGCCGCTGGTTCAACATGTCTGCAAGCACGGTCGAGTGGGTAGAGAACTTCGGCGTGGAGTTCCTCGGCGCGTACAAGTACTTCCAGGACAGCAAATGCACGCAGCACATGATCAAGATGCCCGGCACAACCAAACCGACCGAGCGGCAGGCCTCCCGCATGGTCAAGCTGATGACCGACTATGCCACGCAGCTCGGGGTGCAGTTCCAGTTCAAGACGCCGGTCAAGAAGATCCTCACCGGCGACCAGGGACAGGTCCTCGGCGTCCTGGCGGTCGATGAGTCCGGCGAAGAGGTCGAGTGCCTGGCGGACGCCGTTATCGTCGGCACCGGCGGCATTGGCAACAACGTCGAAATGATTAAAAAGTACCTGGGCTACGAGTGGGGCAAAGACATGTTCACGTTCCGCATCCCGGGCATCGACGGCGACGGCATCAACATGGTCTGGGAGATCGGCGGCGCGCACACACCGCTGAGCATGGAGGTCACCTACAACACCCCCGGCACGACCGACGTGTTCAAGACCCTCTCCGAGGTCATGCGCCAGCCGAGCTGCATTATGGTCTCCCCGCAGGGCGAGCGCATCATCAACGAGCAGATCATGAACAACACGACGTTTACCGGCAACGCGATCCTGCAGCAGACCGGTCACCGCGCCTACTCCATCATTGGCTCTGACGGCATCGAATACCTCAAAGAGCACGGCCTGGACTACATCACCTATCACCATGCGGTCAAGGATCTGACCAACTGGGAGAAAGAGAAAGAGCTCTACTTCTCCGGCGCCGAGGGCGATGTCACCTCTTCCGTGTTCGGTGCGGACAACGGCGTGTCCTATCGCGGCGACGATGACGAGTCCCAGCAGCAGAACTTTGCCGAGTGCAACAGCCTTGAGGAAGTTGCGCAGTTTATCGGCTGCGACTATGCGACGCTGAAAAAGACGATCGATGAATACAACACCTACGCCGGCGGCTACGACGCGCAGTTCCTCAAGCCGTCGAAGTGGCTCCGCCCGATCACCGGCGAGAAGTTCTACGTCGCGCGTCACTTCCCGTCCGGCTACGGCTCGCTGGCCGGTATCAAGGTCAACTACAACATGCAGGTGCTCAATACGGAGGACAAGCCGATTCCCGGCCTGTACGGCTGCGGCACGGATACCGCGCATGTCTTTGCGGGCGAGTATTGCTTCTATCATCCGGGTTCCACGATGAGCTATGCGCTCAACTCCGCGCGTATTGCCGGCATGGAGGCGTGGGATTACATCAACTCCGACGACTTTGTGGTCTGAGTGCTCCACAGGCAGTCAAAGCGGGTGCGGCATATGCCGCACCCGCTTTGTGCACAATGGGACTGACAGAAAGGAGACGCTATGGATTGGCTGGATGATGTGCGGGCGAGAAGCAGACGGAATAAT
>CAZGBU010000052.1:0-13613 GCA_964523945.1 uncultured Oscillospiraceae bacterium | reverse complement strand
CGTCGAGACACCGGACGGCAAGAACCGCAACACCGAAAACCGCGGCAAATCCGGCTACCGCCGCGCCTCCTGGGACGAGGCGCTCAGCCTGGTCGCCCGCGAGATCAGGCGGCTGCAGAAGACCTACGGCAAAGAGACCATCACGGCCTGCACATCCTCGCATCACTCCTGGGGCCTGGTTGGCTACAAGATCTCCCTGTTCAACCGGTTCTTCACGATGATGGGCTACACCCGCGTCGCAGATAACCCCGACTCCTGGGAGGGCTTTCACTGGGGCACGCCGCACTCGTATGGCTACTGGTGGCGGCTCGGCGGTCCGGAGCCGTATGACATGCTCGAAATGGCCATGCAGAACACAGAGACAATCGTCTGCTGGTCGACCGATCCGGACACCAGCCGCGGCGGCTATTCCGCGCAGGAGTCCGCGCTCTGGCGCTGGTGGATGAAAGAGATGGGGATCCAGTTTATCTATATCGACCCGTTCAACAACTACACCTCCGTCAAGCATGCAGATAAGTGGATCGGTCCGCGTATGGGCACGGACGCCGCGATCCTTGAGGCAATCGCCTATGTCTGGATCACGGAGGGTACATACGACAAGGAATACGTCGCGCAGCATGGGCACCGCTTTGAGGAGTTCAAGAACCATATCCTTGGCCTTGGACCGGACGGCACGGCCAAGACGCCGAAGTGGGCGGAGGAGGTCTCGCTCGTTCCCGCGATGGACATCAAGGCGATTGCACGCCGCTGGGCGAGCAGCGTGACGACAAGCGGCTCGGGCATGCGCGGCGGCTTTGGCGGTGCCTGCCGGCACTCCAACGGTACGGAATATGCGCGGCTGATGACGCTGCTGTCCGCCATGCAGGGCATGGGCAAGCCGGGCCGTGCATTCTGGTCGCCCGCCGTCGGCGCGCCGATGAACTACAATTTCTGGTTCGGTGGCTACTCCGACCCGCTGGCTTCCATTGCCAAATACCCGATCTGTGACGATATGCCTGTCAACCCGGTCGAGCAGGTGCTCTACCGTCCGAATCTGCCGGACGCCATCCTCGACGGTCACTACGAGTGGTACGGCGAGGGCTTCTGCGGCGGCGGCATGGATCTGGAGTTCACACGGCACGTCTATCCCGCGCCGGGCTATAACAAAGTGCACGGCTTCTGGCGCTATGGCGGATCGTTCATCGGCACGATGCTCGATACGAACAAGTGGGTTAAGATGTATCAGAGTCCGGAGCTGGAGTTTGTCATCAACCAGGATATCTACATGACGCCGGAAACCCGCCATGCAGACGTCATCCTGCCGGCCTGCTCGAATCTCGAGCGCGTCGACATCGGCGAGGTGGGCAGTTCCGGCAACGGCGGTTACTGCTCACACTCTCAGACGGGGAACTCCTGGCAGATTGTTGTCTATCAGGACAAGGCCATCGAGCCGATGTGGGACTCCCGTTCCGACTACTGGATCTTTTCGCAGGTCGCTGCACGCCTGGGCTTCGGTGAGCGCTTTACCGAGGGCCGCACGGAAGAGGATTGGGCCAAGCGTTTCTGGCAGTTTTCCGATCTGCCGAAGCACATCTCATGGGAGGACTTCAAGAAGAAGGGATATTATATCCCGCCCGTCTCCTATCACGAAGAGGACAAGGATCCGAAGACCGGCCTGTATGAGAACTGGGATCGCTACCCCGGCTTCCAGTGGTTTGCCGAAAACCGTCCCTGCGACACGATGAACCACAAGGTGTTCCAGGAGGAGGGGCAGCTCGGCACGTTCTCGGGCAAGTTCGAATTTGTCTCTGAATCGCTGACCTACTGGGCGCCGGATGACGAGGCGCGCCGGCCGATCCCGCAGTATCAGGACTCGTGGGAGGGCTTTAAATCGCTTTCTGCGGATAAGTACCCGTTCGGACTGGTCTCGCCGCATCCGCGCTTTGACTATCACACGCACTACCAGCAGCACGCCAAGTGGCTGTGGGAAATCCCGAAAAACCGCGTGATCATTAATGGCAATCCGTATCTGGTCTGCCATATCAACCACAGGCTGGCGGAGGAAAAGGGAATTCAGGACGGCGATGTTGTCCGCATCTTCAACGACCGCGGCAGCTGCCTGATGGTGGCCCGCGTGACCTACCGGCTCAATTATGAGACGATCCATGCCTATACTTCGTCCGGCATCTACAACCCGATCGAGTACGGCGTGTACAAGAGCTGGGACAAGGGCGGCAGCATCAACATCCTGACGCCGGGCCGCCTGATGGGCGAGTATGTGCCGGGCATGGCGCCCTACAGCTGCAACATCGACATTGAGAAGTGCGAAGCCGACCCGAACTACGGCCAGGGCTTTGAGCACATCCTCGATGCGGTCGACAAGCAGCAGCTGGAGACGGAGCGGCCGATCCGCACCTCGGCGGAGGCGGACCTGCTCTTCGGTGAAAAAGAAGCGATGTATCGCAGCAAGGAGGCCGTTTGATATGTGGAAAAAACCCATGAAACAGCCTGGCATCGCCATCAACTCTGCGCGCTGCATGGCCTGCTATGCGTGCTTTATGGCGTGCAAGGATGAACACTGCGGCTGGGACACTGCGCTGTCGAAGTCGCAGCCGGAACTTGGCCAGTACTGGATGAATATCGTCGAGTGGGAGCGCGGCGACAATGAGCGCCGCATCAAGACGGCCACTGTGCCGACGCCCTGCTCGCACTGCGACAACCCGGCCTGTATGGCCGCTGCCACAGACGGTGCCGTGTACAAGCGCCCCGACGGCATCGTCATCATCGACCCGGAGAAGGCAAAAGGGCAGAAGCAGATCGTCGATGCCTGCCCGGTCGGCGCGGTATTCTGGAACGAGGAGCTGCAGCTCCCGCAGAAGTGCACCATGTGCGCCGAGCTGCTCGATGATCCGGACTACCCGGGCTTTGAGCCGCGCTGTGTCGAGGCGTGCCCGAACCAGGCGCTCGTATTTGGCGACCTGGCCGATCCGGACAGTGAGATTTCAAAGCTCATTGCTGCCAACAAGGTCACGCAACTCGAGTGCCTGGGCGATATGGGCTCGAGCGTCGTGCATCTGAACATCCCGTCGGCGTTCCTGGCCGGAACGGTGGCGTATCCGAAAGAACTCGAAGAGGTCTGTATCGGCGCGAAGGTGAAGATCACCTGCGAGGCATGCGGTACATCTTATGAGACAGAGACGAACTGGGCCGGCGACTGGGAGTTCGAAGATCTTCCCAAAGCACAGAGCTGGACGGTGGAAATCACATACCCGGGCTTCCGGCCGGTCGTCTATACCGGCGAGCGGACGGATCACGACCACTATGTGGGCATCACCTATCTCGAACCGGCGGAATAACAGTTGAAACATACAGCCCCGCCGTCTGGCGGGGCTGTAAGAATGCGGGAATTCCCGAATAAAAGGAGTCTGAATCACAGATGGAAATGAAAACCGCAGTCATCATCGATGGATGCCGGACGGCCGTCGGCTCGATGGGCGGCAGCCTCCGGCCGCTCAGCGCCTATGACCTGGCCTGTGCAGTCCTGAAAGGCGAGCTGGACCGTACCGGCATCGACCCGAAGGAGGTCGATGAAGTTATTCTGGGCCAGTGCCGCCAGACCTCTGATGAGCCGAATATTGCGCGCGTCGCGGCGCTCAAGGTCGGCATCCCCGAGTCGGCCTCGGCCCATACGGTCATGCGCCAGTGCGCCTCCGGCATGACCGCTGTACACAACGGCGCAATGCAGATTATGACCGGTCTGTCCGATGTGGTGCTCGCCGGCGGAACAGAGTCGATGTCCAACGCAGTGTTCTACCTGCGCAACGCACGCTATGGCGTCGGCACCGGCAACACCGAGCTGATCGATGCCGTGACCGAGGGGCAGTTCCGCAGTCAGCCACAGGAGATGTATGGCCGCTATAACATGGGCGCGACAGCGGAGAAAATCGCCGAAACGCTTGGCATTACCCGCGAGCAGCAGGATGAATTCTCGATGGAATCGCAGCGCCGCGCCATCGCGGCCATCGATGCAGGAAAGTTTAAAGATGAGATTGTCCCAGTCACTGTCCCGCAGGGCCGTAAAAAGCCGCCGATTGTCTTTGACACAGATGAGTTCCCGAAGCGCGATACCAGCCTGGAGAAAATGAGCAGGCTCAAGCCCTGTTTTAATATTGTCACAGAGGAGGATGGGCGGATTTTCAATTCCTCTGAGCTGACCGGCACGGTCACCGCAGCCTCTTCTTCCGGCCGCAATGACGGCGCAAGCTGCATGCTGCTGATGAGTGAGGAAAAGGCTGCGGAACTCGGCATGAAGCCAATGGCGAAGATCATTGGTATGGGCACCGCAGGCTGCGACCCGAAGACGATGGGCCTCGGCCCGGTCTACGCCGTGCCGAAAGCGCTCAAAAACGCCGGCTTGACGATGGACGACATCCAGCTCATCGAACTCAACGAGGCGTTCGCTGCCCAGGCGCTTGGATGCATCAAGCTGCTTGGCTGGGAGAATAAGATGGACATCATCAATGTCAACGGTGGTGCGGTGGCGCTTGGTCATCCGGTCGGCTCGTCCGGCAGCCGCATTATCATCACGCTGATGCACGAAATGAAGCGCCGCGGCCTGAAGTACGGCCTTGCAACGCTGTGTATTGCCGGCGGCATGGGCCAGGCAACGGTCATCGAGATGTGTGAATAATCGCGCCCGGGCCGGATTGCAGACGCAGCCGCTGTTTTTCAGTGAATGCGGAACCGGTTTTCCCGGGATGAAGCAAATTCCATCATGCTGTGAAAATGTATATATAGAAAGGCAGGAGTGTGACAAGCATGTCCAAGTCCAACAAGATTATGATTCAGTGCTGCATGTGCGGCGCCGGCACAAAGAAGTCACAGGCGCCCACAGTGCCCTACACGCCGGAGGAGATTGCCCGCCAGGTTGTCGATGTGGCAAAGGCCGGCGCGTCGATCGTCCACATTCATGTCCGTGAGGACAAGGTTGTCGACGGCGAGATGCAGATCGGCTACAAGTCGATGAGCCTGCAGAAATTCACGGAAACGGTCGAGCTTTGCCGCAAATACTGCGGCGAGGCTGGTGTCGATGTCATCATCAACCTGACCACCTCCGGCGGCGAGTACGAGGACTACAAGCGCCTGCAGCACCTGAGCGCGCTGAAGCCTGAGATGTGCTCGTTTGATCCGAACACCATCAACTGGGCCAACAGTTACATCTTCGAGAACAGCCCGCGCTTTTTGAACCTGCTCGCGCAGGAGGTCGTCAAAGAGGACGTCAAGCCGGAATTCGAGGTGTTTGATACCGGCCATATCGACTCGGTAATGTATTATGTCAACAAATGGGGGATTCCGAAGCCGCCCCATATCCAGTTTATCATGGGCGTTGGCGGCTCGATGCCCGGCACGGCCGAGAACCTCAGCTTCCTGGTTGACAAGCTGCCCGAGGGTGCGACCTGGTCGGTTTCCGGTATTGGCAAGGCGCACATGCCAATGATGCTGGCCGGTCTTGCGCTCGGCTGCGACGGCCTGCGTGTCGGTCTGGAGGACAACGTCATGTATGGCAAGGATGCTGACGGCAATAAGATCATCGCCACAAATGTCATGCTCGTCGAACGCGCCGTTGCACTGGCCAAGCTGGCTGGCCGAGAGATTGCGACTGCGCAGGAGGCGCGCGAGATCCTCGGCATCACCCGCAAGTGCCTGTAAAATAGAACCATGGGGCATCGCATTGCGATGCCCCATGGTTTTTATGCGTTGTCTGCTTCGGGTGAAACAGGCAGCCAGACTTCAAAATAGCCGGTCAGCGCGCCGTCTTCGAGTACGCTGCACAGCAGATTGCCGCGGGCGTTGCCGGTGATGCGCAGGCCATGCTCCGCGCAGTAGCGCACCATGTAGTCCATGTGACGCGGTGCAAACTGATCCTTGCCGGCGCTGCGGAATACGGAATGCAGACACGGTTCGCTCGGCAAATGCACCACAGGCGGCTCGACGTTCACCTTGAATTCGCGCACATAGTCCATATCGAGCGAGAAGCCCCAGGCGTATTCGCTGCCCCCGCGGATGAGCACCTCGCGCTCGATTTCAAAGCAGCGGTGGATAAATGGCATGTATTGCAGCCATTCCTGCCCAAGCTGCTGCAGATCCGGCGACTTGTCATAGAGGAAGTTGTACCGGTTCAGGTACCGGACTGTCTCGGGGCTTGGGGAGAGATCACACTGGCCGAGCAGCGCACGTGCGCGTGCAATCCCATCGCAGTACTGCTCAGCGCGGCGCAGCAAAAGCTGCTGGTGGTGGATGGCCTCGCGCAGCTCTGTCTGCTTTTCCTCCATGGTCTGCATCAGCTCGTCACAGGTGCTGTCCGAGACGATGTGCGCGATCTGCTCGATGCCGAAGCCGAAGTTCTTGAACCACAGACAGTCGACGAGGAAATTGATGTCCCACGCTTCGTAGTAGCGGTAGTCGTTCGTCTTGTCCTTGACCGGCCGGACGACGCCTTTTTTCTCGTAATACCGCAGCAGATCCGGTGAAATGCCGAGAATCTTGGCGACATCGCCGATTTTATACCGTTTCATATGCCGCCTCCTAGCCGCCATATTTCGGATACTGATATTATAGGGAATTTCCCGGAACGTTGCAAGAAAAAGTTTTTCCCGGCCACTTGACCTTGGAATCATACTAAGGTGTAAAATAACGATGTAAAAATACATATGGGAGGATACGATCATGGCTTACATGCCCCTGAAGAATGCGCCTCAGTATCTGGACGATTCAAAAATGACCAAAATCTATGACCTGTCGATGCCCTGGGGCGTCGACACGCCGCTGTGGCCGTTCCCCGGCGCGCGTCAGGACCTGGTGTTCCCGCGCGGCCAGTATCTCGGCCGCTTCCACAAGCGCACCATGACCTACACCGGCACGCTGCACGCCGGTACGCATATGGATGCGCCGAACCACGTCCTGCACGAGGAAGAGGTTGATCGGGAGCGCAATGGCTATAACCTTGCTGAGCTGAAGCTTGAGCGCTGCATCGGCACCGGCATCATCGTTGATATGCGCTACCTCAGAGACGAGTTTGAGGAGAAATGGAATGCTGCTGAGGGTGATCCGAGCCGCATGCCGGCCGACATCTGGCATATCATCATGCCGGACGAATTCGAAGCGGCCTGTAAGAAAGACGGCCTCGAGGTTCGCGAAAACGACTGGGTCATCATTAACACCGGCTTCCATCACTATTGGAGAGTCAACAACGATAAATACTACAACTACTATCCCGGCGAGGGCCCTGAACTGGCGCATTATCTCGTCAATGAGAAACACATTAAGGGAATCTCCGGTACCTGGGGTGCGACCGACGCGCCGCTGTGGCACCACCCGCTCAAGGAGCAGATGCCCTGGCTCGAGACTGCTTATGTCCAGGCGACTGGCGAGTCCGCTGCCGTGAAGTATCCGGATTACGAGCCGTGCCATCGTATCTATATGCAGTCGGGCGTGTGCACCGTAGAGAATGCCGGCGGCGACATCGATGAGGTCACCGGCAAGCGCATGATCATCGCCGCGTTCCCGTTCCGCTGCGAGATGGCCGACGGCGGCTTCGTCCGCCTGGTGGCCTGGGAGCCGGGCAGCTTCTGATCTGCATTCAGAGGCAGAACCCGGGCGGCCATCTCGCAAGCCGGCGCGAAGCGCCGTGAATTTCGAGGCGAAGCCGAGAATTCCGCAGGGGCAATTCATTTGCCCCGAGAATTTCAATCCCGGGGTCCCCGGGAAGCCGCAGGCTTTCTGGGGTGATGGCCGACGGCGGCTTCGTTCGCCTGGTGGCCTGGGAGCCGGGCAGCTTCTGATCCGGCTGTATGGGTGAGAGTTCCGATTGCCCCGCGGATGCCTTTCTGCGGGGCAATCAGGCTGTCTGAAAGGAAGAACAAGCATGAAATCCTTACAGGATATCCGGAAAATTGCGGTGCTTGGCGCCGGTACGATGGGCCCTGGCATCGCGCAGACCTACGCCATGGGCGGCTATGAGGTTGTCATGTGGACACGGAGCGAGGCCACTCGTGAAAAAGCAATTGCCTCGCTGCACGCGCAGCTGAACACATTTGCCGAAGAGGGCGAGATCCGGCAGGAGCAGATCGATGAGATCTTTGGCCGCATTCGCTTTGCTTCGACGGTGGAGGAGGCAGTTGCAGGCGCTGATATGATCCAGGAGACGATCGTTGAAAACCGGGACGCAAAGGCCGCGCTTTACGAGCAGCTTGCCGCTTGTGTCCCGGCGGACACGATCATTGCATCGAACACCTCGGCGATGAATATTTTTGAAGTCGCGCCCGAACAGCTGCTGCCGCAGCTGATCATCTGCCACTGGTACTCGCCGCCGCACGTTATTCCGCTTGTCGAGGTTGTCAAGAGCGAGCAGGCGCCGCAGGAGATGGCGGATGTCGCCGTCGCACTGCTCAACGGCTGCGGCAAGACGGCTGTTTTGATGAAGAAGTTTATTCGCGGTTATATTGTCAACCGCCTGCAGCAGTGCCTCAACCGCGAGGTGTTCTATCTACTCGACAACGACTACTGTGACGCGCAGGCCATCGATCTGGCGGCCAAGGCGTCGTTTATCCCGCGTGCGGTGGTGCTCGGCCTGCTCAAGCGTGCTGATTTTGGCGGGCTGGATATGACGGCCAACAACTACCGCAACCACAGCTACACCATGCCGGAGCATGCCGATGAGATGCCAAAGACACTTGAGAAGCTCGTGGAAGAGGGAAATCTTGGCATCAAGACCGGAAAGGGCTTCTATGACTATACGGGGCAGGACATCGAGGCACTGAAGAAAAAGCGTGACGAGCAGCTCTTCGAGGTTTTCCGCCTGTCGAAGAAGTTCCTTGAGGATCCGGTCTGATTCGGCCCGGCGGCATGGCGCCGCAGCAGCAGAAGGAGACCGACCATGGGTAAGATTTCCGGCCACATCCTCCTGGCGGGGTATGCCAAGCTCCCGTCCAACACCACGGCACAGAAGATGTTCGACCAGATGGTCGTTGTGGCGGATGTGGATTTTGACAGCGGGGTTGTGCTCGATGTGGACTGCTCCATGGCCACAGAGCTGGGCAGACGGTTTGTTCTGACCATCATGAAGGGCTACAACCTGAACCGCGGGATTGACCCGCTGCTTGGGGAAATGAACCTCAAGTACTACGGGCATCTCAAGCGCGCGCTGTTGACTGCCATCCGTGAGATTGGTCAACAGTACGCGGATTTGAAAAGAGAAAAGGAGTAAGCTGTTCCATTTGAAAGCGGCCGCAAAACGGCCGACCAATTGAAATGGAAGCCGGCTGTGCGCAGGCGCGTTTGCCTCTGCGCACGGTCGGCTTTTGCTATTTTTAGGGGTATTGCAATGACATTGACAGCATCACAGTTGATTGGCCTGCTCGGAACGCTCGCCGCAATCATTGCGCTGAGCATCTGGTCGGGCCGCCAGGTTAAAAGCGCCGCGGACTTTGCCTCCGGCGGCGGGAAGTCCGGCGCGCTGATCGTGGCGGGCACGATCATGGGAACGCTGGTCGGCGGATCGTCAACGATCGGCACGGCGCAGCTCGCGTATACCTATGGTTTCTCCGCCTGGTGGTTCACGCTTGGCGGCGGCATCGGATGCCTGCTGCTGGCGATCTTTTTTGTCGGACCGCTGCGCCGCAGCGGCTGCGGCACGCTTGTCGGCATGATTTCCAAGGAATACGGCACCAAAGCGGGATTGCTCTCGTCCATCCTGTCGTCGATCGGTATCTACATCAATATTCTTTCCCAGCTGATCTCTGCGACCGCAGTGCTTGCGGTCATTATGCCGGAGCTGGGTGTGATTCCGGAACTACTGATCTCCGCGGCGCTGATGGCGGTTTATGTGATCTTTGGCGGCGTGCGTGGCGCCGGTATGGTCGGCATGGTTAAACTGGTGCTGCTGTATTTTGCCATGATCGGCGGCGGCATTCTGGTGCTGTATATGGTCGGCGGATTTGACGGTTTTGCCGATATGGTGCATGCAATCGAGGCCGGCGGCGACGGAATTAATCTGTTCAGCGTGTTTTCGCGCGGTATTGCAACCGATGGGGGCAAGGGGCTTTCTCTGCTGCTCGGCGTTCTGACAACACAGACCTACGGGCAGGCCGTGCTGGCAGGCCGGACAGATCGTACCGCACGCGCCGGTGCGCTGATCAGTGCGTGCATGATCCCGCCGATCGGTGTGGGAGGGATCCTGATTGGACTGTATATGCGCGCACACGCACCTGGTATCGCGGCCAAGACGGCCTTGACAAGCTTTGTACTCGAGTATATGCCCGGTCCACTGGCCGGTATTGTGCTTGGTACGCTGCTCATCGCCGTGGTTGGCACGGGCGCCGGACTCTCGCTTGGGATTACAGCCGTCATCAACAACGATATTGTCAAAAAGCTGACGCGCAAATTTGACGAGCCGAAGAAAAATCTTCACCTGACGCGCGTGTGTATTCTGGTCGTGTTGTTTTCTGCGGCGCTGATCTGTACGGTTCTCGGCAGCGATATGATCCAGGATTTCTCCTATATGTCGATGGGCCTGCGCGGAGCGGTTATCTTTGCGCCGCTGTGCTGTGCGATCTGGATGAAAGGGCGCGTCAACCCGAAGTGGGTGATGGCCGCCATCATCGCCGGGCCGGTACTGGTGCTGTTGTTCAGCACGGTGCTGACGCTGCCATATGGACTCGACTCGCTGTTTGCCGGCGTAGCAGCATCCGTTGCCTGCTGTGCCATCGGCCGGATCTGCGGCAGAAAGCCGCTGCTCGATGAGATTGGCGCCTGAGACAGGGAAAAGGAAGCTTGGTGAATTGCGGCGAAATATGCTATACTGCATCTGAGGTGAGTGTTTTGACATCTATGCAGATCCAATGCTTTCTCGAAGCAGCCCGGTATGAAAACTTTACCGAGGCAGCGCGCGTGCTGTTTGTGACGCAGCCGGCGCTCAGTCGGCAGATTGCAGTGCTTGAGCAGGAGGTCGGCGTTGTTCTGTTTGAGCGAAAGAACAACAAGATCCGCTTGACCGACGCGGGGCGGGAACTGTGCACGCGGCTGTTGCCGCTGTGTGAGGCGTACCGGCAGGCAATTGAGTCGGTTCGCATGGTGGCAGATGGCGTCAGCGGCCGTCTGGCTGTCGGTGTACAGGAGGATCAGAATCTCCCGCCGGAGGTGGAACAGGTCCTCTCCGATCAGCTGCGTCAGTGGCCTGCCCTGCGTCTAGCGGTGTATCAGCGGCCGCACCGTGCGCTCTACGACAGTTTTTATGCCGGCGATCTGGATCTGGTCTATGTCATCCTGCCGCACGCAGAGCAGCTTGATGAGAGCATCTGTGTGCGCGTGATCCATGAATACCCCGCCTGCCTTGCGGTACACGAGCGAATCCCGCTGCCGGCGGAGCCGATCAGCGTACAGGCGCTGTGTGAGCTGACCGAAACGGTGCCATTGCTCTTTCTTGCGCCGGAGGAGATCTCTTATCCCGGTGCGCTGGCGTCACCGGCTGACCTGATGTACGCGGAGCCATACTTGTCAGCGCATAAGCAGTTCGTGGACTCGACCGGGACACTGGCGCTGTATTTGAGCGCCGGTGCCGGCATGGTGATTGTGACGCCAGGGAACCGGATGGCCAGCCAGCCCGGGGTTCGGATGGCCCGGCTGGAGACGGATGAATCGTTTCGGCACTGTCTGCTCTGGAAAGCGGACAACGCCAATCCCGCGCTGCGTCAGTTTCTCAGCCAGCTCGGCGGATAAAACGGAAAAGGCCGCCCCATCCGAAGATGGGACGGCCTTTGATGTGTATCGGGCGGTTCAGGCAGTCAGAACCTGCGCGGCCGCATTGGCGGCCTCGGAGGCGTCGCGTGTGTAGATATCGGCGCCGATTTTGTCGCAGTAGGCCTGCGAGAGAGGGGCGCCGCCAACCATGATCGTGACCTTGTCCCGGATGCCGGCTGCCTCGGCCGCCTTGACAACCTCTACCATGACTGGCATGGTGGTCGTCAACAGGGCAGAGCAGGCGATGATGTCGCAGTGCTCGTCGATGGCAGTCTGGACAAACTTTTCCGGCGAGACGTCGACGCCCAAGTCAATGATCTCGATGCCCTTGCTCTCCATCATCATGGCGACGAGGTTCTTGCCGATATCGTGCAGGTCGCCCTGCACGGTGCCAATGCAGGCCTTGCCGATGTTGCCGACGCCTTCGTCCATCAGCAGCGGGCGAAGCAAATTGATGCCGGCGGTCATGGCGCGGGCGGCAACAAGCATTTCGGGGACAAACATTTCGTTTTTGCTGAATTTGTCGCCTACTACATCCATGCCGGGCATCAGCCCGTCGTGCAGGATGCTCTGTGCGCTCAGGCCCTCGTCGATGGCCGTCTGCACGAGTGCGCTGACCTCCTTGCGCTTGCCGCGGATGACGGCGGATTGAATGTCGTCGAGAATTGCCATAGCCGATGATTCCTCCTCTGATCGGTGTGATTCACGATTTTCCAAAGTCAGTATAGCATATGGCCGAGAGGGTAGACAAGCATTTCCGGTAAAAAGAAAATGCATGCGGTGATAAAAATTATTATGGTGGTGCGAATTGGTTGTGACCGTAGAAGAAATTGTTGTGATGTGGTATCATATCCGTCAGAAGGGGAGAATCGGATGATCAACGAAACCTCGGTGCGTTGTTTTTTGACGCTGTGTCAGACGCTGAATTTTACAGAGGCCGCCAAACGGATGTATATGACACAGCAGTCCGTCAGTAAATACATCGCCAAGCTCGAAGAGGACATCGGTTTTACGCTGTTTGTGCGCACGCATCACTATGTGACGCTCACGCGGGCCGGCGAGGAGTTCTACGCGCTGTTTTCCAAGCTCAATCGCGATTATAACGCGACAGTCGAGCGGATGCGGAAATATTATGACGAGCTGAATCACAGCCTGCGAGTCGGGTACCTGGAATGGCTCGATCTGACGCCGATGATCAACCGCGCGCTGCACAGTCTGCGCGCGCAGAATCCCGCGCTGCAGTTTGCTGCGGAGAAGCATCCGCAGTACGAGCTCAATCAGCATTTCCTCAACCGACATCTTGATTTGATCATCACCTATCGTGAATTTGCACCGAAAGAGACGGGGCTGAACAAACGTGTTGTGCTGGAAACGCCGTTGGTACTGCTTGTCTCGCCGGAAAACCCAAAGGCTGTGCCGGATGCGAAAGCGGAGGATTTTCGCACCGAGCCGTTTATCAAGGCAGCCTCAAGCGCGGAAACGCTCTCAGAAAGCCGTGCCCGTGCCCGCCGCCAGATTCGCGAAATCGGTTTTGAGCCGCGGGAGATCATCATTTCCCCCAATCTGGAGTCGGCCTATGTAGCGACAGAGCTGGGCCAGGGGGTGCTGGTTTCGACGATGCTCAGCCGGATGAGTCTGAATTCGGAGCTGCGCTCATACCCGATCGGCATGACCGAAGAGCTGCAGTGTTTCTGGCACAAGGACGACGAAAACCCTGCCGTCGCAGCGTTTGCTGCCGGCCTGCAGCAGTAGCCGGAGGCGCAAACCGGGTCGGATTCTCCGGACCGCGCAGTGAGCCAGTCTGGCGGACAGTAATATCAATTTTTTGTTACTTTCTG
>CAZGBU010000051.1:0-13779 GCA_964523945.1 uncultured Oscillospiraceae bacterium | reverse complement strand
GTTTCTATTATACCATAAGGATGGAGTTTTTGGGGCTTTTGTCAACAGGTCCAATGATGCGCGTAACCTCATCTTTGTCATAATCGACAACGGGGTGCTCGCGCAGGTCGGCGAGCGTCAGCTCCGAGAGAACAACCTTCGCTGCGACGCGCTCTTCCGCATTCTCCGCGGCGACACCGGTGAGCTGATCGCCGGACTTCATTCGTTCGCACGGGCTAAAACGTCCTTGACGTCGCGAAAGGAGTAGACCCTGCCGAACAGCTTTGTTTTTAAAATCAAAATTCAGCACCTCACGATTCAAATATCAGCGTTTTGATGACAACAGGCAGCACGCTGCCGTCCGCGACAGGTGTGCCGATGTCCAGATACTGCCCAGTCTGCAGCTGGAGCGAGTCAATGCACACGAGCCGTTTCGGTTCCGGCAGAAGCGCCAGCAGGCTCTGGCCAAGCGCCTTGGCCATATCCTGTTCGACACAGACGTACAGGGTCAGCCCCGCTTGCAGATAATCCCGCGCGCCTTCCACGATTGCTTCTGCGAGTGAGAGCACCTGCGCAAAGCGTTGAAAGCTGCGGCCGGACAGCGCAAGGACAGCAGGGGAGTATATTCCGTCCTCACAGTGCCAGGCCAGCCGTTCGTGGATGCGGACGGGAAGTAATTCCGGCGAGTCCTCCGCGTCGGTTACGGAGACGACGGGCAGGTTTTTGACCGGAAGCGCAGCGCCCTTATATCGGATGGTGCTGCCGGATACGTCGGTTGTGTGCGCACCGGCACCGACGACGGTGGCGCGGATGGTTTCGCTGCCGCGAATGTGCGTGGCAGCAAACAATCTTGACGCGCGGATTGCACGCCCGAGCAGTACGCCGATATCCCCATAGGCCAGCCAGTCCGTCGTGCTGTCGTCATAGATGAGATCAGCCACACCGCCGGAAAACGAGAAGATCGGCTGCGCGGGCAGGTCGATGGCGCCGGTCGTCAGATAGTGTTCAAGCACCGCGCTGTGTGGTCGCAGCCCGCCAGCTTCTTCAAGCGCCTGCACCAGCTCCGCGATGACATCGGACAGATCCGCAGGTGTTACCACCTGGCCAACCTGCAGTGGAAACCGGCCGGCCAGTACGGGGGATAAATAGGTGATTCGGCCCGCCGGATCGAGCTTAATCAACCGACCACCCACATTGACGCAGCCTGCGCCGGACAGCTCACCGCGACAGAAGAGAGCCAGATTGGAGGTTCCGCCGCCGATGTCGAAGTTGAGCACGCAGCATGCATGCGAATCGGAATACCGGTCGATGCTTGCGCCGCGCGCGGCCAGAACGCTTTCCAGATCTGGTCCGGCCGTCGCAACGACAAACTCTCCTGCGTAGCCGGACAGCGCCTGCAGGACCTCGCGGGCATTGTCTTTACGTGCTGTTTCGCCGGTGATGATGACTGCGCCGGTGTCGATTCTGCTGCGATCGATGCCGGCGGCGCAGTATTCTTCGTCGACAATTGCGCGCACGCCCTCGGTGTCGATTACGGTGTCGGATAAAAGCGGCGTGAAGTGAATCTGGCTGCGGTACAGAATCTCTTTTTCCGTGATGGCAAAGCGTGGCACAGTGAACGCAGCCGCCTGGTTCTCCAGATGGAGACGGGAAAAAATCAGCTGGGTCGTGCTTGTCCCAATATCAATGCCGACGGAAAGAATGGAATCCGTCATCCGGCCACCGCTTTCAGGAGCGTCCGCAGCGCCTGTGTGTCCACCGCAACCGGATTGGTCTGAATACACCGATCCTCAAGCGCCGCGCGGCAGAGCGCATCTTCTTCCTGCCGGAGCGCTTCCGGCGCAATGCCAAGCTGTGAGAGTGTCTCCGGGAGGCCAAGTGCCGCGCGCAGCCGCCGCAGCCCCGATAGCAGATTGCGCAGCTGAAGTCGCGGCGTTGAGCCGGCGATGCCTGCTTTTGCAGCGAGCGCAGCATAGTCCGGCAGGCTTGTTTCCGCGTTATACTCGATCACGGCCGGCAGCAGCACTGCATTCAGCCTGCCGTGCGGCACATGAAAACGCCCGCCGAGTGCATGCGAGAGCGCGTGACATACGCCAAGACCGGCACTGTTGAATGCAATCCCCGCCATACACGCCGCCTCGTGTATGGCGAGCCGCACGGATGGATCGCCGCGATACGAGGCCGGCAGGTTTTCATAGGCACAGGCGAAAGCCGCCTGTGAGAGTGCCTGGCTGGCAGCGGAGGCGCCGGTTGCAACCGCAGCCTCGAGGCAGTGCGCAAGAATATCAAAGCCGGCGTCAGCGATCAGATTTGGTGGTAGCGCTGCAAGCAGAGACGGGTCAAGAATTGCCAGATCAGGTGCGAGCGCATCGTCAATCAGCGGCAGCTTGACCGCGCCGTTTGTGATGATAGAAAATGTTGTGACTTCGCTGCCAGTGCCGGAGGTGGTTGGAATTGCGATGAGCGCAGCCGCTGTGTCGGACAGGTATTTCATGGCCTTGGCGCAGTCCATGGGGCTTCCGCCGCCGAGCGCGAGAATGCAGTCAGGCGAAAATGATGTGATCTGCGCCACGCCTCGTGCAACCAGTGCCAGCTCCGGATCAGGCGTCACCTCGTCGAAAATCTGCACCGCGGCGCCAGGGATGCGCGCTGCGATCTGTGCAGCCAAGCCGTTTTTCGAAAAATAAGCGTCTGTCACGACCAGAACGCGCTGAAAATGCAGCGTGTTCAGGTGTGACAGTGCATCTGTTCCCGATAGGATTCTAGTGTGACAGGAGAAACCATTCATCATACGCACCGCCTTGTGGCGATAGTATTACCGCGAATGAGAAATTCATGAGCCGGGTGAAAATTATTCTTTACATCACAGGATGGAACGTTTAAAATATGAACAGTCAAATTTTGACCGCTTACGCATTGACACAAGGAGGTCTATTTATGAAACTGATTGACGAGACGTCAAAGGTGTTTCCATCCGCCGTTCCGCCATTTGGCATGCAGCGTACGGGTGGCATTCAGAACAAGCCGGAGCTGGTCTATCCCGACGATGGCTGGAGCTGGCCGGATCTGAACAAACCGCTCACGACGGTGGTCCGCGTTGTGAACAATGAGTACAACGCAGATCAGTCCGAGCTGAAGCTTGCGCCGGACGGCGCGCTGGCACACGGCCTGTCCGATCTGTCGCTCTCGTTTGAGCAGGAGAAGCTCAACGGTATCTATTTGGATGGCTGCAAGAATTATACCGTGAAAGACAGCAAAATCGAAATGTCCGGTCTGGGAGAGGATGACTTTGCCGGCATCGGTGCGGGCATTCTGGTTAACCATGAAAGCGACGTTGTACTGGAGAATCTCGATATCCACATGGCCGGTGCGGCCAGAAGCTGCACTGAGGTTACCGGCGGCAGCACCGCGATCATCCGCAACTGCCGCCTGACCGTTGACGGCGGCGAGCTGCCGGAGGGGTATGAGCCGAAGATCGGCATGGGCATGCTCGAGCCGCCTGCGGCGCTCGAGATCGGCGGTACAAGCCGCTGCCATCTGTCGATGGATAATTCCAAGACCTATTTCTATGATTCCACCATTGTTGCAGCTGGCTGGGCCGGCCTGTCGACCGACGCCGGTAACGGCTATGTCTATCTGGAGGCCAACAATTGCGATGTCACCGTGAAGGACAAGGGCTACGGCGCATATTCTGACGGCGACTGCCACGTTGTGCTCAACAATTGCCGCTTCCACACGGCTACGCATACTGCAATCCTGGCCGGTGAATGCGATCTGGCATGGAATAACTGCACGGCGGAGTCCGGTAAGTACGGTGCGATGATCCATGACGTCATGGGCATTGACACCGAGATTGGCCAGCTCTTTGTGCGCGGCGGCTGCTTCCTGTGCGGCGAGGAATTCCTGTTGCTGCGCAGCTGCAATACATACATTGACATGGTTGGCGCGCAGATCAGGAGCAAGACGGGCGTGCTTGTACGCGCGATTGTCAATCCGGACGAGTGCGCGACAAAAGTCGGGGACAAGCCGGTATTCGGAAACAACATTGCGCTGACCGCGATGCAGGTCGAGGGTGACCTGCTCAATGAGGACACGGATCGCTCTATGAAGGTGACGCTGTCGGCGACCTCGCTGCGCGGCGCGGTTGTGAATGCATATTTGACGATGGACGGCGCATCGCGCTGGACTGCGACCGGTGAGAGTACGGTTGTCCTGATTGGTGATGTGCGAGTCAGCCAGATCGATGCGCCGGCTGGTGTGACGATCACAGCTGAGGCAGGGGAGGGCTGCACGCTCTCCGGCACCTATGTGCTGGCCGGCGGCGGCACGCTTTGCGTAGAATAAAATATAGAAAAGACCTGCTGCGGCAAGCAGCAGGTCCTTTTTTGCTATTATGATTTAGGCGGCGCAGGATTTTGTGTCCGGCGCTCCGTCATACGGCGCAGGGCCTCCAGTGCAACTAGGACCAGAATGCCGGCCAGGAATCCCAGCGGGTGGAAGCACTCCCAGGTCAGCGGCGGCAGCGGCGTTTCCATTGTCGTCGGACCGAGACAGATTGCATACAGCGAGCCGACCATCAGGCCGAGAATGAGCCAGATCATCTGCGCGCGGTAGCGGCGCATCCCGGCCTGAATCACGCGGGAAAACAGTCCCGCACCGACGGCAAAGCCAAGCGCCAATACCAAAATACCGGGCAGCACGGCAAATTCCAGTGCCAGCAGCTGTGCGATTGCGCGCACCGTCGGGACATAGACGCCGAAAATCATCAGCAGGCTTGAACCGGAAATGCCGGGCAGCACCATCGCTCCGATCGCGAGCATACCTGTGGCAAACAGGTAGATATAATCTGCGCCGCGCAGCGCGTGATAGTTGACTGCGGTGCTGATCAGCGGCGATTCGCGCAGTGCAGTCAGACCGACGACGGCAGCTGCTCCGAGCAGCATGAAGAACGACCAGCGCCATTGGCCCGCAAGGCTTTTCCGCTCTGACAGGATGATTGACGGGATGGACGCTACGGTCAGCCCAAGGAAGAGCGAGCTGAGCAGATAGATCTGCTGATCGAGCAGCCGCGCGATCAGCACCAGGCACAGCAGCATTCCAATGCACCAGCCGACGCCGAGATTGAGCAGGTAGCGGAACGCGCTCAGCCGTGCGCTCCGATCTGTGCCGAAGAAACCGTGCAGTGCGTCCAAGAACCGCTCATAAAAGCCGAGAATGAACGCAATGGTACCGCCGGACACGCCCGGCACGCTGTCTGCAAGCGCCATGCAGAACCCGTGAAATGCGTTGAGAATCATCCGCTGCGTCTCCTCCGTTTCGCACGACGGGCAGTCTTACTGCAGAATATGAACGTTCAGATGTGGATAGGTCATCTCAATACCGCGTTCGTCAAAAGCAGCCTTGATCCGCTCGAAAACAGTATAATATACATCCCAGTAATGCTCTGTCTGTGTCCATGCCTGAAGCGTGTAGGAAATGGCGCTTTCGCCATATTCACTTACGCGGACCACCGCGTCCGGCTCATGCAGTACATATGGACAGGACGCGGCAGCGTCCAGCAGTGCCGCGCGCACTTCAGCGGGCGAGGCGTCATAGGATGCCGACAGCTTCAGATCCACCCGGCGTGTTTCACACGAGGTGTAGTTGATGATTTTGGAGGTAGAGACGTCACTGTTGGGGATGTAGATCTCTCGATTGTCGCCGGTTGTGATCTTGGTGTAGACCAGACCGATCTCCGCAACGGTGCCGGAGACAGAGCCAATCTCCACAAAATCTCCAACCTTGAATGGGTGTGCCGAGAGCACTTGAATGCCGCCGGCAAAGTTCGACAGTGTACCCTGAACAGCCAACGAAACGGCAAGGCTGACCACACTGAGCATGGCAACCAGACTTGTGACATTGACACCAAGTGCGCTTGCCACGATGATTGCCAGCACGGCCCACAGCAGGATCTGAACGATCGAGCGCAGAATTGCGTGCAGGCTCTTTTCCAGCTTGGAATGCTCCAACGCGCGTGTGAACAGCGCCAGCAGCGCCTTGATCAGGAGAATGCCGACGATCAGGATGATGACGGCCGGCACAAGACGCTCCAGGGTCAGCGAGCTGAAAAAGGTCTGGATCTGTTCCCAGCTCATGTCTCGTCTGCCTCACTCTCATCTGGCTCAGCAGCACCGAGCTGCTTGGCTTCGGCATTGACGTACTGCATCAGCTCGTCACCGGTAATTGTCTCTTTCTGCAGCAGATAAAGCGCAACTTCATCGAGCAGCGAACGGTGTTCGCTGAGCAGGCGCAGCGCATCGTCGTAGCACTGCGAGAGTAGTTTGCGGACCTCTTCGTCTGCCTCAGCGGCGGTGGAATCGGCGCAGTTAACCACGGCGGAGCCGTCGAGATACTGATTGCCGGTATTCGAGAGCGCCATCAGTCCAAATCGATCGGACATGCCATATTGCATGACCATTTTGCGGGCCAGGTCGGTGGCGCGTTCGATATCATTTGCAGCGCCGGTTGTCTTTGTACCGAAGACAAGGTGCTCGGCCGCGCGGCCACCCAGCAAGGTGCGCAGCTCGACAAGCAGCTCATCCCTGGAGTTGAGGAATTTCTCTTCTTCCGGCATTTGCATCGTGTAGCCGAGTGCACCGGAGGTATGCGGGACGATCGTAATCTTTGAGACCGGCTGTGTGTGCTTCTGCAGCGCTGCAACCAGCGCATGACCGACCTCGTGATAGGAAACGATTCGCTTTTCCGTATCGGTCAGCACGGTGCCCTTTTTTTCGGTACCCGCGATGACTGTTTCAAACGAGACGAGCAGATCTTCCTGGTTGACTGCCTGCCGGCCGTGCCGCACAGCACGCAGCGCTGCCTCGTTGACCAGGTTGGCCAGATCCGCGCCGACCGCCCCCGCAGTTGCCTGCGCGATGCGGTTCAGGTCGACGTCTTCTGCCAGCTTGATGTTGCGTGTGTGGACGCGCAGCGTCTGATACCGGCCGGCCAGATTGGGCCGGTCGACGATAATGCGGCGGTCAAAACGGCCGGCGCGCAGCAGCGCCTTGTCGAGGATTTCAGGCCGGTTGGTTGCGGCCAGAATCACGACGCCCTTGCTTGAGTCAAAGCCGTCGATCTCGGCCAGAAGTTGATTGAGCGTCTGTTCACGTTCATCGTTTCCGCCAAACTTGGAATCGCGGCTTTTGCCGATCGCATCGATCTCATCAATAAAGATGATGGCAGGCGCCTGCTTGTTGGCCTCCTGGAACAGCGAGCGGACGCGGCTTGCGCCGACGCCGACGAACATCTCGACGAAATCCGAGCCTGCAATGGAGAAAAACGGCACGTTTGCCTCGCCGGCTACCGCCTTGGCCAGCAGCGTCTTGCCGGTGCCGGGCGAGCCGACCAGCAGCGCGCCTTTCGGCAGCTTGGCGCCGATGGCGGCGTATTTTTGTGGATTGTGCAGGAAGTCGATGATTTCGGTCAGCGATTCCTTGGCTTCATCCTGTCCGGCAACATCAGCAAAGGTGACGCCGGTTTCCTTTTCCATATAGACTTTGGCATTGGACTGCCCCATACCCATAACGCCGCCGCCCATCCGCTTGGACATCGAGCGCGTCAGCAGGTAGAACCCGAGCAGAATAATCGCAAATGGAAGAAGATACGACACCAGAAGCGTCAGGATCGGCGAAGCCTCCTCCAGCACCTCACCGGAGTAATCCACGCCCTGCGCGTCCAGCCGTTCGGTCAACGAAGTCAGGTCGAGATTGGGAATCAGCCCGGTATAGTAGAGGGTCTGCCGTGACAGATCGTTCTGCGCCTGATCTTTGGTCAGAATAATAATTCGGTCGTCCTGGAATTCAACCTCGCTGACCTGTCCGTCATTCACCAGCTCGACAAACTCCGAGTAGCTGATTTCTTCCAGATAGGACGAGGAAAACATTGTATACAGGTAGTTGAAAAACAACGTCAGAATCAATGCGATGACGACAAACGGCACCCAGGACTGAAACGGCCCTTTGTTGTCGTTGGGATTGTTGTTGTTTTGCTTGTGATTAGGGTTGTTTCCGCCATTTGACACAGTGAAACACCTCCCGCTCATTTTTCTGTTAGTATATCATAGTTTGCGCCGTGCCGCAAGGAAGCGCTGCCGCGACCGTGTGAATTTTCTGTAAATTTGTATGGCAGTCTGCGCAGCACGGCGAACGGTGAAATTTTTGGTTGCAAAAAGGACATGCTTATACTAAACTGAATGATGTGAAATAATGCGCAGAATTCTGTGCTGATTGAGGAGCAGACCATGAAAGCAAACACGCATGAGCGATCGCATGTCGGCCGGGAAGAGCCGGACGAGAACCAGCTCGAGGGGCGCAACGCTGTGCTTGAGGCGCTGCGAGCAGGCCGGACGATTGACAAGCTGTATCTGGCAGACGGACAGACCGATCACACGCTCGCGCGGATCGCAGCGCTGGCGCGCCAGTCCGGTACGGCCATTGTGACCTGTGACCGGCGCAGACTCGACCAGATGAGCCGCACGGGTGCGCACCAGGGTGTCATTGCGCAGGTGGCCGCGCACGCCTACAGTACGATTGAACAGATGCTCGCGCTTGCTGCATCGCGTGGTGAGACGCCGCTTCTTGTGCTGTGTGATGCGCTCAGTGATCCGCACAATCTCGGCGCAATTCTGCGCACGGCCGAGTGTGCCGGGGCGCACGGCGTCATCATTCCCAAGCGCCGCAGCGTCGGGTTGACCGCTGTGGTTGGCAAAACTTCTGCCGGCGCCGTGGAGTATATCCCGGTTGCCCGGGTTGCCAACCTGGCGCAGACCATGGAGCAGCTCAAGCAGCACGGCGTCTGGATCTACGGTACGGCAGCCGATGCGGATGGGACGCTCTATGAGACAGATCTGCGCGGTCCGGCTGCGATCGTGATCGGCTCAGAGGGAAGCGGCATGAGCCGCCTGGTTGCCGAGCACTGCGATTTCCGTGTGCGGATTCCGATGAAAGGACAAATCTCCTCGCTGAACGCGTCGGCTGCGGCTGCAATTCTGCTGTATGAGGCGGTGCGTCAGCGCCAGAAGTAAAAAGGTGGCACTATGGCTGAGAGCAATCGTGAGAAAGAAAAATTTGATACCGGCCGGCTGCTCGAGGGTGTCAGTGCAGACGATTCGTATTCGCTGGAGGATATCCTGAATGAATTCGGCGGTTGGAGTGCCAGGCAAACTCCCGCAGAGCAGGAAACCCCGCCTGCTGCACCGGAACCAGCAGCAGAGCAGCCGCCTGCGCCCGCCGAACCGGAACCGTTGGAAGAGGAAGTGGCTCCAATCGAGGCTGAGCCGTCGGAAAACGATCAGTCGGACGCGCAAAAGCCCGCATCCGCCGCACGCTTCCAGTTTATCAACCTGGATCTGTCCGCGCCGCGTACACTTCCGGAGGATCGTGCGCCGCAGCAGGACGAGCTGTGGACCTGGTCTGCAGAGGCAGCGCCTGCACCGGAGGAGCAGACGGACCATGTGCGCAGCGCGCAGCCCGTCACACCGCGGCGGACAGAGCAGACACAGCGCCCTCCGCGCCAACCGGAACCGAAACCTGTGCGCGAGACAAAGCGCCGGCGGAAAGAGCAGGAGCAGCCGCACAGCGAGCCGAAGCGGGCACCGACGCCGCCGGCTGTCGCGCTGCGCCGCTTTCGCAACCGTTCGGCCATTCTGCGCCTGCGTGCAATTCTTTTGCTGTTGCTGAGTATTGCGGCGCTGCTGCTTACGCTTGCACCTCTGCTGCACGTTGCGCCGTTCACGAGCCTGAGCGCATCGCGCGCAGTGCCGGTCGTCCTGCTGATTCTGATGTGTGTCAGTGCTGCCGCGAGTGTGGACCAGCTGGCCCGCGGGGTGGTGCAGCTCATTTCGCTCCGATTCGGTCTGGAACTGCTTCTGACTGCCTCGTTTGTGGTCTGCGTGATCGATGCAGCAGGGGCAATCCCATCCGGCCGTGTCCCGTATTGCGCCGTGGTTTGCCTGGGTTTTCTGTTTGCCGGATGGAGCAATTTTCTCACCTGTGTCGGCAGCATCCGCTCGCTGCGAATTGCAGCGAATGAGGGAGAGCACTGTAGCGTCAAGGTTGGCCGCGCAGCCTGGAATGATCTTGATTGCGTCTATAAGGCGACCGATCGGGTGGACGATTTCGTGGAACAGCTGGAGGCACCAAACCGTGCTGAGAGTGCCATGCGGCTGTATGTTCCGATGGCGCTGGCTGCAAGCTTTGTCTTTTCAATTGTCTGCCACTTCCGCGCAGACACTGCGCTGATTCAGATGCTCTCGGCCTGCCTGGGCGCGGCGCTGCCGGTGTGCGGTTTTATCTGCTATGCGCGGCCGTTCGCACATATTGCCGCGCGCCTTTCGCGTGCCGGCGCTGCACTGTGCGGCTGGCGTGCGGCGAAAATACTCAGCGGAGATCTGGGGGTACTGGTGACGGACACGGATCTGTATCCGCCCGGTACCGTCTCCATCAGCGGCGTTAAGGTCTATCACGACTATCGGCTTGAGCAGATGCTTGGCTACGCCGCTACGGCGATTGCCCGGACGGATAGCCATCTCAAGCCGCTGTTCCTACAGCTTACGGAGGAAAACGGTGTCCGCCTGTCGGAAATCGGCAGCTTCCGCACCTATGAAGGCGGCGGTATCGGCGCGGAAATCCGCGGCGACATTGTGCTGGTCGGTTCGCTGGGCTTTATGCACCTGATGGGCGTGCGGCTGCCGCAGGGTACCAATATCCGTCAGGCAGTCTATGTGGCCATTAACGGGCTGATCGCCGGCGTCATTGCCATCAGCTACAATGCAAGCGGACCGGTGGCTTCTGCTCTGCAGACAACCGTGCGCCGGCGCGGCCTGAACCTGATCGGTGCGACGCGCGATTTTTTGATCTCGCCTGCGATGCTGCATGCGGTGTTCCGGATCCCGACGACGCGCTCGGAATTCCCGCCCGTGTCGGACCGGTTCCGGCTCTCTTCGTTGACGGCAGACGATTCCGATGCATGCGCTGCGATCCTTTCGCACGGCAGCCTGCTGCCGTTTTGTGAGGCCATTGTCGGCGCCCGCTCGCTGATAAGCGCCGTCACTGGCGGCACAGCTGTGAATGTGTTCGGCGGCCTGTTTGGCCTGCTTGTCGTCTTTTTCCTCGGCATGGGCGGCGCGCTTGAGACGGCTTCTGCTGTCAATCTGCTGCTGTTTGTGCTGATCTGGATGATTCCCAGCCTGTTGATTACCATGTGGGCAAACAAGTTTTGAGGAATTTGCATGCAATCGGGCGATCTTTTGATTGAAATATTGTACAAATCCGTGTATACTAGTTTTGTTGTATGATTACTGACCGTGCCGTCTGCTGCGCAGCAGGCGGGGCGGCGGGAAAGGGGAAACATTATGGCATACTCCGCGCAGAACATCCGCAACGTTTGCCTGCTGGGTCACAGCGGCAACGGAAAAACAACCCTGGTCGAAAGCATGCTGCTCATGACCGGTGCAATCGATCGTCTCGGCCGTACGACTGACGGCAACACAACCTGTGACACCGATCCGGAGGAGATCAAGCGTCAGATCTCGATCTATGCCTCCGTCGCGCCGATTGAATACAACGGGACGAAGATCAATGTGCTCGATACGCCGGGCAACTTTGACTTTGCCGGTGAAGTGCAGGAGAGCCTGCGCGTTTGCGATGTCGGCGTCATTGTCTGCGACGCCAAGGGCGGCCTCTCCGTTGGTACGGAACGCGCCTGGAAATACCTGAACGAGCACAAGCTGCCCCGTATTATCTATATTTCCAAAACTGACGAGGACAACGGTGACTTCAACGGTGCATTCGATACGCTCCGGGAGCATTTTGGCAAGAATATTGCGCCGCTTGTCGCGCCGATCTGGGATGAGAACAAGCGCGTCGTCGGTATTGTCGACGTGGTACACAAACGCGCTTATGAAGTGCAGAATGGTAAGAGCGTTGAAATCGCTGTGCCTGAAAATAAGCTTGATGTGGTGCAGGAGCTCTACGACGCGCTGATGGAATCCGTCGCCGAAACCAGCGAGGAGTTCATGGAGAAATACTTCGCAGGGGAAGAATTCACCTATGCGGAGGTCATCCAGGGCCTGAAAGCCGGCGTTCGCGACCAATCGCTTGTGCCAGTCCTGTGCGGCTCGGCGCTGACCGGTCTTGGCACTGTCGCGCTGCTCAATGCGTTTGTCGACCTTGCGCCGAATCCGACCGAGGGCGTTCCCGAGATCGTTGAGAATGAGGACGGCGAACAGGAGGAATACATCGTTTCTCCGGGCGCGCTGTCGGCGGCATTCGTCTATAAGACATATTCCGACCAGTATGGCAAGTACTCCTACATCAAGGTAATGTCTGGTACGCTGACGCCGGATATGCCGCTTGTCAATGCCCGCACGGGCGAGACAGAAAAGCTTGGCCGCCTGTATACGCTCCGCGGCCGCAAAACCACTGAGGTCAAGGAGCTGACAGCTGGTGACCTCGGTGCCGTCGCCAAAATGGAAAAGCTCAAGACCGGCGATTCGCTGTGCAGCGCTGGCAAGATTGTGCGCTTCGCCGGTTTTGGCTTTGCACAGCCGACCTATCAGAAGGCCATTGCGCCGAAGACGCGCGGTCAGGAGGATAAGATTGCAGCTGGCCTGACACGTCTGAATGAAGAGGATCCGACGTTTACTGTCGTCAATAATGCGGAAACGCATCAGACTGTTGTAACGGCTGTTGGTGACATCCAGCTCGACGTGCTTGTCAGCAAGCTGCAGAGCCGCTTCAATGTCGAAGCCGTCCTGTCCGATGCCAAGGTTGCCTACCGCGAATGCATCCGTAAAAAAGTCAAGGTTCAGGGGCGCCACAAAAAGCAGACTGGCGGCAGCGGCCAGTTTGGCGATGTCTGGATTGAGTTTGAGCCGGGCGAGAGCGAGGAGATGGAGTTCTGCGAGAACGTGTTTGGCGGCAGTGTGCCAAAGAACTTCTTCCCGGCTGTTGAAAAGGGGCTGCGTGAAGCCTGCCTGAAAGGTCCTCTGGCCGGTTATCCGGTTGTCAACCTGAAGTGCACGCTGGTCGACGGCTCGTACCATCCGGTCGACTCGTCAGAAATTGCATTCAAGACAGCGGCACAGCTCGCCTACAAAGCCGGTATGCCGCAGGCCAACCCGGTGATTCTTGAGCCGATCGGCACGCTGAAGGTCACGATTCCCGACAGTTACCTCGGCGATATCATGGGCGACCTGAACAAGCGCCGCGGCCGCGTCATGGACATGACCCCGACCGGCGACGGTGAGCAGGTTGTCGAGGCGGAGGTACCGATGGCCGAGATGATGAGCTATGCGATTGACCTGCGTTCCATGACGCAGAGCCGCGGCTCGTTTGTAATTGAATTCAACCGTTACGAGGAGGCCCCGCGCGATGTGCAGCAGAAAATCATCGCAGAAGCAGCCTCCAGCGACGACTGATTGCAGAAACAGCGCCCCGGATGGAAACCACCATCCGGGGCGTTCTTTTTATTATGCTTCTTTTGAGGGCAACTTTGCGGTAAATGCGCATACCTGAATCACGAGTCCATCCAGGTTTTCTGCCCAGACGGTCAGATCAATGAGATGGTTCCCATTCTCATCGATGTACTTGTCGGTGACATAACCTTTGCAGATGGCTGTGTCGCCGTCCGAACCGTGCTTTTCGCAGCCCCGCCCTTTCATATAGGGCACTTTATCAAGATATTCGCCGCCGTCGCGGTCGATCTGCATCTCCTTGAAGAACGGCTTAAAGATCCAGTAGAAACGTGTGACAAAGCCCT
>CAZGBU010000050.1:0-13824 GCA_964523945.1 uncultured Oscillospiraceae bacterium | reverse complement strand
CGGAAACGGGTTCGGATTATATGGGTTTGGTGCGCGAGGCGGGACTTGAACCCGCACGTCCGGAGTGGACACTAGAACCTGAATCTAGCGAGTCTGCCAATTCCACCACTCGCGCATCGAATATGAACTTTGCAGCTGCATTGACTGCTCGAATATACTAGCATATTGAAAAAAGAATGTCAACGACTTTTTCCGCCTTCTGATAAAAAAGCAGCAGCGCAGTATCCGTTGCCGCATGAAATGTGTGAAATGGATGCAGCACGGAACGGGCACGGCTTTCAGCCGTGCCCGTTCTCTACGACTGCAATGGTAATTCGGAAAGCACCGCTTCCCATTCCTCCTGCGGGATACCGTCGGAAAGCTTCAACGAATACGAAAACGTTCCATCCGTCCAAACGGCCAGCAAATAGGCGCCATCATTTCCTTTCAGCGTAACTGTGTACCCGTTGGCATCCACAGTCAGGATGTCCTGATAAACACTGTAATCACCGGAGTTATCTTCGCTGCCGCGAGACATACGGTATACGGCATACATACCATTCCCGTTGTACGCAATCTCAGCCAACTCGTTCCAATACGCGGTGTAGCACACGCGATCTACCGCAAAGGGCAGGCTTTCCAACTGTGCCACCGGGAAACCAACCAGCTCCGAAAGCGCCTCCAGAGAATCCGCCTGCACAATATCCGGCGTTACCTGCACGCCGGGCGGATCGGAGGATGCATCACGCAGCAGCCGCGGCAGCGTAAGCGCGCCAGTGAGCAGCAGCAGGAAACAGGCAGCAGCCGCCAACATCCTATGCCGCCGCAATCCCCAACGCGGCACAGTTCCCTCTGACGATTCCAGCACGCGTAGAACGCGCATGCGCATATCCGGCGTCAGCGCAACCCGTTCCATGATCTCATCATAGGCCCTCTTCAAAGTCATACCCCTCTTTCAGGATCTCTTTCAGCCGCTCACGCCCACGCCGCAGATCCGAACGGACCGTGGACGCTTTCCTGCCCAGCATGGCCGCGATCTGATCCGTGGAATACCCCTCATAATAAAACAAATGTATGGCCTCCCGGTATGGGACGGGCAGGTTCTTCACCGCATCCCAAACAAAGGACAGATCAGCGCGCTGATCTGCAACCAGTCCCTCACGCAGCTCGTCCGTCTGCCGGATCCGGTTGTACGCGATTCGGTTCTTGCTCAGGTTGGCCGCCACACGCAGCAGCCATGCTTTCTCATGCGCGCAGTTTGCAAACTCCGGCGCTGCTTTTAGAAACTGCAGCAGCGTATCCTGCAAGATTTCCTCCGCATCGCTGATGTTGTGCAGATAGGAATAGGCCAGGCGCAGGATGCTGTTTCCGTATTCATCCAAGATCTTTTCCGCCCGGCTGTTCATCTCTGCCCGGTGTTCTGTCCGCTCGTCCGCTGCATGCCTGCCGGCCGAAAATATTGAACGCGCGGCAAACAGCACATGCCGGAAACGGCGCCCAAATATGAGAGGCAGCCCATTCATCGCCGGCAGCCGGTTCAGACTATACTCCATCTGCATTCTCCCCTCCTTTATGCCGGGTCATGTAAAAGCGCCCAGCCAGCCGGTCACGCCACCGCTGTGATCAGGGCTTCCATATCCGCCCGGTCGATCCCGCCGGCGGCCCTGATCGAAAACGCATAGCCGCCATCTGTCCATGTGGCAAGAACGATCTTGCCGTCATGGCCCTGCATTGTCACAGACCGTTCGCCCACGCGGACTGTGGTACAATCCGGATAGGCATTGTAATCACCGCTGATATCACCGCTCCCGGCAGCCTTTCGGATGCAGAGTTCACCTGTGCCGTTGTCGCTGCGGTAAAGGATCTCAAGCATGTCGCGCTCTATGGCGCGGAAAACCGGCGCGTTGTATCCAGCCACATGCTCCGGAGCGGTCATCGGGAACCCGGCGAGCGCGGCAGCCTCGTCCAGTGTGCTGCATTCGAGAAACGGATTGGGAATCTGCGTACCGGAACTCGTTTGAATGCTGACCCGGCCATTTTCCACTGTGATCTCCGCCTCTGGCATCAACGCGCGAAACAGCGACAGCGGCACATAGGTGACACCTTTGGTTACATAGGGCGGAATACCAAGGGAGAACGGCGCACTCATGCCATCGGCGCCTTCGATGCTGGTAGTAATTGCATAGAGATCCTCGCCGATGGTCACGATGGTGTGGATCGTTCCGTTGTCCACCAAAACCGTGCCATGATCCCAGGTAACCGTAAATCCCAGCGCTTCTGCCACAGCCCGCAGCGGTACCATGATACAGGCCTCTGCACCGAGATCCGCACCATCGACTGCAACAGCGTAGCGTCCGATGTCCTCCATCACAGTTCCGGCTGTTTCAGCCGGCTCCCCGGCGATCAGTGTCGGGCCATTCGGCTCCGCGGCAAAAGCAGGTACGATCATGGTGCATACCAGCGCCATGGCCAAACAGGCAATTGCTTTTTTCTTCATCATAATCTTCCTTTCATTTGACTCGCTGCATGCGAACCATTCATTTCGGTTCTGCTATCCATACAGCCAGCCGGGGAAGAATGTTGCAGCCAGCCGGAAACTATTTTTCAGTACGGTCCGCCATGCAGCGGTACAGCCGCATGGGTGCGCCATCGTCTCCACGCACTGTGCAAACAAATGTCCAGCCATAGCGCTCATAGAACGCATCGTGCTCCGTAACCAGATATAGTGTACCGATCCCCTGCTTGTTCAGATCCACGCACACATGGTGCAGCAGCGCGCCGGCCAGGCCGCGGCAGCGGTGCTGCGGTTCTATATATAGCGCACAGACATTGGGCGACAGATCCGGTCTGTCATGAAAATCGTTCTCGATGACGCCCACCCCGCCGGCAATTTGCCCGGCGCACAGCAAAAGATACCACTGCGGCACCGGAGCGGTACACTGCGCACTTTCCGCCATTGACCGCTCATATTCTGCCGCCGGCACATCCCATTTCTCATGGAACCACCGCGCGGCGCGGGACATCCATTCCGGATGTTCCCGCAGTTGAATGATCGCATATTGCCCCATATACCTGCCCCCTCTTTTCTGCATTGTAACACGCCTTCCCCACGCGGGAAAGGCATTGGTTGTTTCCCGTCCCGAGTAGAAAAAAATCCGAACAGGCTGCGCCTGTTCGGATTTCAGTTTACTTCCGGCCAACACGCCGCTGGATCAGTTTGATCAGCTCTACAATCGGAATCATGCAGAACGCAAGCGCAATTGCAATTGCATACTCGAGCGCACTGATGTGCTCAAACTCAAACGCATTCGACAGGAACGGCACATAAATGACCAGCGTCGTACACACTAGGCTGGCCAGCGCAGCCAGACTGAGCGCGCGGTTCGAGTGGCCGATCCGCAGCAGACTTCCGCGCTGTGAGCGCATGTTGAAGCTGTGGAAGATCTCCGCCATGCTCATCGTCAGGAACGCCATTGTGGTGCCATCCGGTGAGTTTGCAATCTCCCAGACGCCCGACTCAATAAAGTGACCGATGAAGTACGCCAGCAACGTCAGCACGGAAAGCACAACGCCCTGATACGCAACATTGACGCCCAGGCCGCCGGCGAAAATGCCGTCGGAGGCGTTACGCGGCGGCCGCTTCATGCTGTCACGGTCGGCTTTTTCCATGCCGAGCGCAAGCGCCGGGAAGCTGTCGGTCACCAGGTTGATCCACAGCAGGTGCACCGGCTGGAGAATGGTAAAGCCCAGCATCGTCGCTGTAAAGACCGAGATCACCTCGCTCAGGTTCGAGCCAAGCAGGAACTGGATCGACTTGCGGATGTTGTCGTAGATCCGGCGTCCCTCTTCCACCGCTGCGACAATGGTGGCAAAGTTATCGTCTGCAAGCACCATGTCCGCAACATTTTTCGTCACGTCAGTGCCTGTGATGCCCATACCGATGCCGATGTCTGCGGCTTTGATCGACGGCGCGTCGTTGACGCCGTCACCGGTCATCGCCGTGATATAGCCAGCGTCACGCCAGGCATTGACGATGCGTGTTTTATGCTCCGGCTGGACACGGGCGTAGACGCTGATCGAGCGGAAGCGCTCGGCAAATGTCGCGTCGTCCATCTGCTCAAGCTCCGAGCCGGTGATGGCCTCGGTGCCCGGCTCGAGAATACCGAGCTGGCGCGCAATGGAAGAAGCGGTGTCAACATGATCGCCGGTGATCATAATCGGGCGGATACCGGCGCTGCGGCACTCTTCAATGGCTGCGGCAACCTCTGGCCGCACCGGATCGATCATGCCCACCAGGCCAATATAACAAAGGCCGGTCTCCTCGCTGGCCGGATCCGGATCGGCCGGCACTGTGTCCACCCTGCGGAACGCGCCCATCAGCACGCGCAGCGCCTGCTGTGCCAGCGCGCTGTTCTCCGCGAGGATCTCCGCGCGCCGCTCCGGCGTCAGCTCTACCACCTGACCCCCGCGCAGCTCGTGCGTGCAGCGCTGGAGCACCTCATCCGGCGCACCTTTTGTGTACTGCACAAAGCCGTCCTCGGTTTGATGGTACGTGCTCATCATCTTGCGACCGCTGTCGAACGGGATCTCGCCAACGCGCGGCTGTGTGCTTTCCAGTTCCGGCTTCGGCGTGCCAACCGCTGTCGCCCAGTCGACAAGCGCATTTTCCGTCGGCTCACCTTCGGCGCGCTTTTCCTCCGCATTCCACTGCGAGTCCGAGCACAGCGCCAGCGCGCGCGCGAGCAGCGCCTCGTCCTCGGTGCGCGACTCGACGACCGTCATACGGTTCTGCGTCAGCGTACCCGTCTTATCCGAACAGATAATCTGCGTACAGCCAAGCGTCTCGACCGCAGTCAGCTTGCGGATAATCGCGTTGCGGCGGGACATATTCGTCACGCCGATCGACAGCACGATCGTCACAACGGCCGCCAGCCCTTCCGGGATCGCCGCCACCGCAAGGCTGACAGCCACCATGAACGTGCTCAGCAGCACATCGCCGTTAAGTTCACCGGCACGCAGAACGCCGACGGCAAAGATCGCAACGCAGATGCCGAGCACAACAAACGTCAGAATCTTGCTCAGCTGCGCGAGCTTGCGCTGCAGCGGCGTCTTTCCCTCCTCCGTCTGCGCGAGCGCATCGGCGATGCGGCCCATTTCGGTGTCCATGCCGATATTGGTGACAAGCATCGAGCCGCGGCCATACACAACCGTGCTGCCCATATAGGCCATGTTCTTTCGATCGCCAAGCGGTACATCCGACTGTTTTTCAATGCCGATTGCCTCAATGAACTTCGACACCGGCACGCTTTCTCCGGTCAGTGCCGCCTCCTCGATCTTCAGGCTGGCGCTCTCCAGAATGCGGCCGTCTGCCGGGACGGCGTCGCCGGCCTCAAGCAGCACAATATCACCCGGGACGAGTTCTTCACTGCGAACCTGAACGACTTTCCCGCCGCGCAGCACGCGGCTGGTTGCAGCAGCCATCTCCTGCAGCGCTTCGATCGCCTTTTCCGCCTTGCTCTCCTGGTACACACCAAGTACGGCGTTGACCACGACAACAAACAGAATGATGATGACATCGGCAAATCCCTCGCCGGAATACGCTGAGGTAATGCCGGAGATCAGTGCTGCGGCGAGCAGGATCAGGATCATCGGATCGGCAATCTGTTTCAGGAACTGCTTAATGATCGAGTCTTTCTTGGCCTCCTGCAGGCGGTTCGGCCCATACTGTTCGCGTCGTTTGGCCGCCTCTTCCTGCGTCAGTCCATCCCTGCTTGCGCGGACCTCCTGGAGCGCCTCGTCCACACTGACGGTGTAGAACTTCATGGCATCCACCTTTTCTTTGTTTCAGTATGCCCGTTTCCGGCCGCTTTGCACGCTGGTCAGGCCATAGATAGACAAAAAAACTCACGGACAGACCGATTCATCCATCCGTGAGTCTGGTTCTCTCCATTCAGACCAGGCCGAACCTCCGGCCATGCGTGTTGACCTGAAACGCGCATAGATTGCGCGGGAACTACTCCCTCATAGAATACCAATTTAGAGTAGCATAAACGGCACACTTTGTCAACCGTTTGCTGCCCAAAGGGAGCCAAAAAGATTCACACATTCTGGCTTTTTCTCTCGCGCAGCATGGCCAGCAGCTCTTTCGGCTTTGGCGGCTGACCATACATCAGCACACCCATCCGATAGATTGCCGCGCCGAGGAAACCGACGCCGATCGTCGCCGCAATCAGCAGCACGACCGAGACAACGATCTCCCACGCAGCGACCGTCCCCATCGCCAGGCGCGTGAACATCGCCATCGGTGAAGTCAGCGGTACAAATGACGCCGCGCGCATCAGGGTACTGTCCACCGACCCCGACGACATCGCCATCATCACAATAATAAATGCAACCACAAACAACAGCGTAACCGGCATCACGGCCGTGTTGAGTTGCTCCAGGCGGCTGACCATCGATCCGAGCGCGCCATACAAAAATGCGTACAGGAAAAAGCCCAGCACCAGGAACAGCAGCGCATACAGCAGAAGCGAAACCGGCATGTTAAAAATGGACTGCACAATATAGTTGTCCGCGTAGTACGACACATTCAGCTGGTAGAAGAGCGCCGCGCTCCCAAAAATCAGTGCAAATTGCAGCAGCCCCGCACATCCCGCTCCAAACACTTTGCCGAACAGCAGTTCACGCGGATCGGCCGTTGTAATCAGCAGCTCCATCGCACGCGTGCTCTTCTCCGTCGCTACGCTCGACGCCACGAACTGCCCGTAGAGCATGATGACAAAATACAGCGCAAAAATCAGGATGTATGTATAGAAAAAGCTGTCCATCTGGTTTTTGCCACCGGTGGTCTGCACGACCTCCACCTCGGGTGACGCGGCGAAAAATTCGGCCAGCTGTGTCTCGTCCGCACCAAGCCCTGCAAGCACCTGCGCCTGATACCGCGCCAGCAGGGCCGCCGAGAGCTGTTCCTGCGTCGTATCGTACATGCCGACATTTTTGACAAAATACTGATATGACAGTTCGCCCGTCAGCAGGACGGCCGCATCATACGTCCCATCCTCCACCGCTGCCGAGAGCCCGTCTGCATCCGCATCAACCGCAAAAAGTTGCGCATTGGTAAGTACCTGCCGGAAATAATCCAGCTCCGATTCGTCTGTCAGGCCAGAGACAGCAATCCGGTTGCCATCCGGCGTCTGCTCCTCTGTCGCGGTGTCGGACGATGTTTCGCCATTGCTGATCATGTCGCGGATGCGGGGAAAGCACAGAACCGCAGCAATGCCGATCACCAGTACAAGCGTGATGGCAATGAACGCCTTGTTGCGCGCGTAATTGAAAAATTCAAACCGAAAGACTGCACCAAACCGTTTCATGCCTGTCCCTCCGTATACTGCACAAAAATGTCATTCAGCGACGGCTCATAGACCGCTACGGCGTCGAAATCCACACCAAGCCGGGATGCCTGTGCCGTGAAATCCAGCTTATCGTCCGCCGCACGCAGTGTGACCGTCACACGCTCCGTCCCGGTCTCAATGCCCTGGATCAGCTGCGGCAGGCTCTCCCGGATGGCCGCTGCCAGCCGGTCAGGCTGCTGCGTTGTGAGAATCAGGCGGTTTCTGTCATAGCTGCGCTTGATATCGCGGATCCTGCCCGACAGGACGATGTGGCCGGCGTTGAGAATCGCGATTGTCTCACAGAATTCCTCGACATAGTTCATCTGATGGCTGGAAAACAGCACGATCCGCCCCGAAGCGATCTGCTCGGACACCACATCCTTGAGCAGCATGGCGTTGACCGGGTCAAGGCCGGAAAACGGCTCGTCAAGGATGATAAACTCCGGATCGGAGATCAGCGCGCAGGCAAGCTGGATTTTCTGCTGATTGCCCTTGGAGAGCGTGTCAAGCCGTTTGTTTGCATATTCGTCCATCTCCAGCCGCTCGAGCCATTTCATAGCGCCTGCACGCGCCTGCGCCGGCCGCATGCCGCGCAGCGTACCGAAATAGATCAGCTGGTCGAGGATTTTTTTCTTCGGGTACAAACCGCGTTCCTCCGGCAGATAGCCGAAGTTGATCCTCTTACGGTCGATCGGGGCGCCATCGATCAGCACCTCGCCCGTTCCGGTCAGGACACCCATGATGATGCGGATCGTCGTCGTTTTGCCGGCGCCGTTGCGGCCGAGCAGGCCAAGCGCCGCGCCGCTTCCGACCGAAAAGCACACATCGTGCAGGACCTGGCGGTCGCCAAAGCTTTTGTTCAGATTCCGGACCTCGAATTGCAATGCAATTCCCCCTTTTCCTCTGCGTACGGCCGACCCCGAGACCTGCCGACCTGAGCATATCAGACGCGATGCACGCTGTCAATCGCCGGCGCGCTTTCTTGCCGAAAACTTAATCTTCGCCTTACGATTTGGAAAGGTTTCCGTGGGCATGTTCTGCGTCCAGTCCGATTATAGTCATTATTATGACTATTGTCAACCAAAACCGCGCACCCTATGCTGAACACAGGAATCAGGTGAACGGTATGATCTCATATGAACCTTTCTGGAGGACGCTCAAAGCAAGCGGCGAGAGCACGTATACGCTGATCCACCGCCATGGTATCAGTTCGGCCACACTTGACCGGATGCGCAAGGGGCTTGGTATCAGCACCCAGAAAATCGACGATTTCTGCCGCATTCTGCACTGCCGGGTAGAGGATATTCTCGAATTCCGCGAAGGGGAAAAGTAAGCGGAGCAGCCACGCTGCTCCGCTGTTGTTCTCTTTCAGCCGACGCCACCGCCGATGACCGAAAAATTGTTTCCAAATGTGTCGACCGCTTCGAGCCCGGTCTCGCGCAGAACCAGCCCCTCTGCGATCTGCTCCAGCTCGTCAAACCCGATGGTACCGAACACATCAATCAGGCAGTTCACGCTGCTGTCACAGAGGAAAATATGCTGTTTTGTGCCGACATTGTTCGCCGTTCCGCTCGTATCGACCGTCACATAGGTCGCCTCAAACGAGCCGATGGCCGACTCTTTCACCGTCTCCGATGCACCGTCGAGAATCAGGTCGGTGCCGGTCAGCTGCGCGCCGCTGTAGCAGTCAATCCGGAAAAAGCCGTCCGTCCCATCATACCACACAGTCGTATACCAGTTCGCCGCCTCGTCCGCCGTCATACCGGATGCAAGCAGCAGCTCCTCTTCGCTTCTGCCGCTCTCGGCGGCGCTGCTGCTCAAATGTGCGGCATAGTTTCCCCAATACAGGCCGTCCGCATCGGAATCCACTGGCAGGTACAGCGCCTGGAAGCACACGTCGCGGCTGTCCGCCGCTGCCTGCGCGGTTACAATGGTCCCGGCCGTGTCATAAGTCAGTTCCTGCCCCTCCTCGGTCATGTAGCGGACCGTCTCGTCTTCTGTAACCCGATGCAGATTCAGATGATGCACAGCAGCCAGCGCCACAGTCGACAGCACAACAATGACAGCGGCAAGGATCGCCGCAGTCATACCCCGGCGGCGCCTGGCCGGATGGTTGGTCTGTTCCGGCGTTCGGGTCAGATTGATCTTTTTCATGGTAGCCTCCTTGATTCGCTCCACGGAAGCCGCGGATGCCGCTTCATTCGGCGCAATCGCATCCGAGTCGCCGCACACAATGCCCATCAAGTCGCTGATTCTGATTTTCATCCGCAAAACCTCCCTGAATTAAAGTCTGTTTCAGTTTTTCTCTGCCGCGCCGAAGCCGCGATTTGACCGTAGATTCGTTCATCTGCATCTGCGCGGCAATATCCGCAACGGGCTGGTAGGAATAATAATGCCGCAGGAAGATCTCCCGGTCCGGCTGCTGCATACCCAGCACCGCCGTCCGAACTGCACGGTAGAGTTCGCGCCGCTCGGCGTCGTCACAGAGCGGATCGCGCGCAAGCGTGATGATATCGTCTTCCAGCGGGGATTCCTGCCGCCGCTCGCGCAGCTTGTTGCGCGATTTGTTGCGCGCCACGGCGCCCAGCCAGGCACGAATCGAATCCGGCTGCACCGCTGCGGCATTCTCCCAGAGCGCGACAAACACATCGGACGCCGTTTCCTCCACGTCTGCCGTCGTCATCACGGTCCCGATGATCCGGCCGACAATCGCGGTGACATAGGGCGTATAATGCTCGATCAGCCAGCCAAGCGCGTCCGGATCGCCGCGACGGAGTGCGCGCAGCGCCTTTTTTTCATCCATTGTGTCATCACTCCCCTGCTGAACGGCCGTTCACTTATCATAACACCGAAAAACCGCCGCAGGACGCACGAACGCAAAAAAATTCCTTCCGTCCGGCACAGATGCACCGCAGCAGAACAGCCAGAAAACGCGGGACCGTTTTGTCGTATCTGCCAGTCGCTGCCGGCTGTTTCGTCTGTTATACTGATTGTATCAACACAGATACATTGGCAGCAAGGAGGCGGCTTTTATGACGGCGCACCACACGGGCCATGGCAGCCATACGGCGCGGCGGACCCTGGCGATTTCGCTGGCCGTGCTCGCGGCACTCGCCGCGCTTTATCTGCTGCTGTTCCGGCAGCGGACGCTCCGCGTCGACCTGGAACCGGGCACGATCGGATATGTCGATTGCTACTACGGCGGGATGCCGCGCCGGCTTTCGAATCCGGCGCATGCAGCGGCGCTGGATGATCTCACTGAAATGCTGCGCGGCGAATACCGCTCTGTGCGGACGCTGCGCCTGGGTGACAGCAGCGGCGGCCCGGTGGCCATCCGCTTTTACCGTGCGGACGGCACACTCGCAGCATCCGTTGCCTATTGGAGCGACTATCTCTGCGTGGAAACAGGCAGCCAATACCGTCTTTACCAAAAAACAGGCGGTACGTTGTCTTTCGACGAATTTGAGGCATATCTGGTCGAACACGGTGAGTTTGTCTGACACAAAGCGCCTGCAGCGGGGCGCTTTTTCTGTGATTCGCCGCAATGCGCTTGCCAGCCGCGCTGTGATTTGCTAGAGTAATGGCAGCCAAAACCGACAGGAGGGTCCGCCATGGCGGAGGATCGGATCCATCTTTACTGCGCGCGCTGTGACTCGATTTCCTGGGAAGCCGCTGCGCCGCTGCTCGCGCCGGCACGGCGCGCACACTGCGCCGGCCTGCCGGCGGCGGATCGGCTGCGCAGCGCGCTTGCGGGACTGCTGCTGCGCTATGCCTGCCGCGCGCTGCTGGACGCCGATCCGGGCGATGAGGCGCGGGAGGCTGGCGGCCGGCCCTATCTCCCGGCACATCCCGGCTTTTTCTTCTCGCTGTCGCACTCGTCGGAAATCGCGCTGTGTGCGGCCGGCCCCGCCCCGGTCGGCGCAGACGTGCAGAAAATCCGCCCGATATCCAATGCCCTTCTCACACACTTTTTCACCGAGGCAGAGCGCGCTTTCTGCCACGATGCGGAAACCGCGGTCCGCATCTGGTGCGCGCGAGAGAGCTACGGCAAGCTCACCGGCCGCGGCCTGTCGCGCGCGGATGCCGTACTGGTGCGCGGCGGCATGCTCTGCATCGGCGGATACGCGATTGCCGAACCCGCCATCGCGCCCGGCTACCAGGCCGCCGTCTGCTCCGGCACGCCGGTCGACACGCGCTGCATCATGCCGGATCCGGCAGCACTGCTTGCGCTTTGACGCGCTTCGCATACGAAATATTTCTTTACATTTTTCAAATGTTCCGGTATGATGAAAGCATCTCCAAATCACACGAAAGGACGTGCAGCATTTCATGCCCAACATGAACGAAAAAAACGGCGCCATTAAGGGCCGCAATCCCATCAGCGCCAACTGCGAGCCATCGTTTGCAACCTCCGAGGTCGCCGAAGCCGCCGTTTGGATCGAAGAGGATAAATGGATGTCCGGTAAATCCTACCCCAGCATCGTCAAGGGCGAGGTCTCCGACACCGGCGCAAAAGACGTCGTCATTAAATCCGATGTCAACCGTATCAACGGTATCGTCGTCTACAGCGGCTGGAATGATTACACCGTTGAAAATGCCAAAATCCAGCTTGGCGGCTACGGCTGCTCGGACTTTACCAGCCGCGGCGCCGGCGCGCTTTCGACCAACACCGGCACGATGACGATCCGCGACTCTGAAATCATTACGCGTGGCGGCGGCCGCTGCGCGACCATCTGCACCTCTGGCAGCACGCTGCGGGTTTATAATTCCAAGCTGGCCGCCTACGGCGGCGAACTGCCGCCCGACTACAAGCCTGTCATCGGCCCGGGCATGATGGAGCCGCCGTATCCGCTCGGTCTCGGTGGCAACGCACGCACGCATCTGTCGATGGACGGCTCGCGCTCATTTTTCTATAACTGCGACGTCTATGCCACAGCCTGGGGCGCGTTCTCGACTGACGCCTCCGGCGGATGCCTGTACCTTGAGGTCAACGACACGCGCGTCACCGTCGCGGAAAACGGTTACGGCACCTACGCCGACAACGGCTGCCATAACGTGTTCAACCGCTGCAAATTCAAATCCGGCAACATGCTGGCCATTCAGGATGGCAACTCGTCGATTACGCTGCACGAGTGCACAGCCGACTGCGGCGATGTTGGCTTTATGCTGCACGGTGGCCTGCCGGAGTATATCGACGTTGGCATTATTGAACTGGATGGCTGCACAATCAAGTCGAAAAAAGAGGTCTTTCTCGCCAAGACAACCAATGTAGACATCTATGTCAAGAATTCCAAGCTCACCAGTGAGCAGGGCGCGATCCTCCGCTCGATGGTCACAGACGATCAGATTTACTATGAGCGCGGCTCACGCGGTCCCGAGGTCTACGGCGTACAGGCCACTTTCGAGGCCATGAAGCTGGTCGGCGATCTGGTCCATGACGACACAGAGCGGAAAATGTGCCTGTCGCTGGTCGACACGAAGCTCACCGGCGCCGTCACCGGCAATCCGGCGCTTGCGCTCTACGGCAAGAGCAAATGGCTCGCCACGCGTGACTCGGCTGTCACGCTGGTCGGCGCTGTTGTTGACCCCGCCGCCATCGACGCGGCTGAGGGCGTCACGATCCACGCCGTGTCCGGTGAAGGCTGCGCACTCGCCAGCGGCACCACCGCCCTCCCCTCCGGCGGCACGCTGGTCATCGCCTGAGATTCCAGAACTTGCTGCAATGCGCGCCGCCCGGCCGGGCGGCGCGTTTTTTCCCTGACCATGCCGCTTTTGCTGCAGCTTCCCTGCCGCGGTGCGGCGCTTCCAGCATTTACGCCTTGTTGCAGCCCCGCTCTGCCGCTAGAATGGCCGCAAGGGGGTTTTGACATGAAACGACTGATTTTTCTCCTGCTGCTGACGGCAACACTCTTTACCGTGCCGGCAGCAGCACGGCCCGTGCCCGTTCTGCTTGACGGCAGCGCACTCGCGAGCGCCGGCGACCTGGAAAACGGTACGACGTACATCTCGCTGCGTGAATTCTGTGAGGCGCTCGGAATGCGCGTCTGGTGGGAGAATGGTGCAGCGCGTGCCGAGAGCACTGCACTGTCGATCACTGCGAAGCCCGGCACGCAGTACCTCGAGGCAAACGGCAGGTACCTGTACATTCCCGGCGGCGTCCGCTTCTCCGCCGGCCGGACACTGGTTCCGGTGCGCGTGCTTGGGCAGGCCACCGGGGCGAGCGTCTACTGGGACAGGGCATCGCAGTCGGTTGTGGTGCGATCCGGCTCCGGCACAATTGAGCATGGCGATACATATTACGACGCCGAAACGCTCGAGTGGCTCAGCCGGATTATCTCGGCCGAGAGCCGCGGCGAACCGCTCGATGGGCAGATCGGCGTCGGCAACGTCGTGCTCAACCGCGTGGCCAGCAACCGCTATCCGGACACGGTGTACGATGTGATCTTTGACACAG